>JAEINO010000125.1 GCA_016342345.1 Pseudodesulfovibrio sp.
CAGGTCAAAGGATTGACCGGACCTTTGGAGCAGTTGGTCGCACAGCTGAAACCCGGCCCTCTTTACAAGAACAGTGTGTCCGGCTAGCCGGGACCATTTCTCATGGATTCATATTCACTTTCAGCGCTGGCCTTTGTCCTGAGCTTTGTTTTTGCATTAGGGGGCGTTGGGTCCGCCATAGTGCTCGTGCCGGTCATGCACTGGTTCGGCATCCCCCTGAACGAGGCCAAGCCCACGGGACTGTTTGTCAACACCGTCAGCCTTGTCGGGGCCAGCATCTCCAACATCAGGAACGGTACACTGGATTTTTCCATGGGAATCCCCATCATTCTGGGATCAGTGGCACTGGCCCCGTTGGGAGCGTACTTGTCCATCTTCATGCCGGAAAAACTGATCCTGGGATTATTCGTGGCATTCCTGTTCTTTTCCGGGAACATGATGCTCTTCTTCAAGAGAGGAAAGTACAAGGACCAGTTCCGCACGGATCGACCTGTTGTCGCTCTGGTCAGTGTGGGAGGAGCCGCAGGACTCATCTCCGGGATGCTCGGCGTTGGCGGGGGCGGACTCATTGCTCCGGCAATGATGCTGCTTGGATTCAACCCGAAAAAGATCGCAACCATCACGGCATTCGTGGTTCCATTCTCCTCGCTGACCGGATTCGTGGCCTATTGGACCATGGGCCACTTCAACCCTGCGGTGGCCCTGCCTGTAGGCCTCTCTGCCTGTGCCGGAGGGTATTTGGGCGCACATTTCATGCAATCGAGAATGTCGCCCGCCACGGTAAAAAGGTTCCTTGCGATTATCATCCTCGCGCTTGGCGTAAAGATGCTTTTCAAATGCTTTTAGCTCTACCCAAACGCAGTAACAGGTTGGTTAAAGAAGCCTCTTGCAAACAATCTTTATGGCTTAATCGTTACAGTTTCGAATAGTTGACTTTTGCCCTTGAAGGATGGGTAAAAAGGCTGTCAGGAAGGGGATTCGTATATTTTTGTATACCTGGAAAGTAATAGAAAGGAGTGTGACACCAGTTTGAAGCCACATTCCTTTTCTTGTCAGCTTTGGTGGGAAACGGTAAGCTTTTGTACGGCTACCACTGTCCGTCAATGAGCATCTTGTCCGGTACCAACGATGGGCAGACGACTTTAGCGGCTTCAAAAGCGTCTTCCTTTCGGATTATCGAAATGATCACTCTTTCCTTGCTGAAATTGTCCCAGGCAGGGGCTGCGCTTTCCAGTACAACCCCATTAGCGTTGATAACAATGTTCATGTGACCGAACTCCTTACCACCATGGATCAATCGTTCAGAAGGAGTTGAATTGTACAAAGCCACCAGTTCCTCTCCAGCTTTCTCCGTAAGTTCCATATTCAAAGCATAAAAATATCCATCGTCTGACTGAATATCCCAATACTTGGTTTCAATCCTGACGATTTTAATCTTCGTTACGTTTTCGCACGATACACGAAACTCAGATTGAGCAGAAGCAAGCGTGGGGAATATTAACAACAGCAGAACGACCAAATATCTCATAGTGCCCATCACCCGCGTATAAAGTATTGCAAGGTGGAATTGTCTCCACCATCATATGACAACGTCACTTCCCAAGTCATAGGGATTTCTCCGAACTTCGTAAACTCAAAGGATTTGGACATCCCTGGAGCCAACATGCCTGTGGCTTCCCAGACATTTCCATCCACATGGATTCTCGCACCAGCAATTCGGATGGGGTCTTTGAGGTTCGCGTGAAAAGCCTCTATTCAGCGAACCCCTTGTAAACAATCTTTTGGTCTACTCGTAACGATTACGGAAAGTTAGGTTTTTGCTTGTTCAGGGGCGGAGAAAAGGCCGTCAAGAACTGTAGCCTTGGTAGTTTGTTATAGCTCAATAAGTTATTGTTTGCCCGCCACAGCATCGAGTTCCTTCGTAATAACAGGCCCATAATCAATATCAACGTCTGGACATATCTGGTTGATTTTCAGCATAAGCTCTTCTAGGGTATTCTCATGGAAAGTGAGCCATTCACCAATGGGAACAGCTGTTGTTTCTGTTCTATCGATAACGTGTTCACCAGCTCGAACCAGATAGTGTGTGTCATTGCAGGTACGAATCATTGTTTCAAACTTTTTGTCCTGTTTGTTTTTCAGGAAGATGCCGCAAACATACACTTCACGTATTTCTCCGACTCCTCCTTGGGCGTTGAGCGATGTGTAGTCTTTTTCGATAAGCATCGATTCAACATTTTCGCAGGACAAATTGAACTCGCAGGAAGAACTACCTGCGAAACAAGGAGAAGCCCATAGCAAGACAAAAAGGGCCGAGCATATAACGTGGCTACATTTTGTAGCTGATGATGTATTTAATAGTGGTGTTTTCTGCGAATACTTCAAACCATATGTCCCATTTGACATGCGTATCTGTCAGTATGTTGAAATCAAATACTTGTGAACTTCCAAGCGGGATATGCCTTTCCTGGATGCCAGCAAGATTACTTGTAATGCGTACTCCGGGGAGCAGTGCCACACCAATGTTCGACAACTCTATATCAACATATCCCAAGCCTGCAAAGCTTACATTTTTACTGCCACTCACCGTGCCCACAATTGTTCTTGTTCCAGGCTTATATTCGTGTTTCTTGATCTCGCACTTGCAATTGGGATGTGGTCTTTCCGGCTCTTCCTCAAATTTGATGCCCTCCATTCCCTTGCATGCATCGCATGCCTTTGGCTTTGGATGCACAGTCCAAAAAACGACCTTTTCTGAAGAAGACAGTTTCTTGTTGGAATGCGATTTTTCAGTTGCCGTAACGACTCCAACCATGCGCTTGGGCAGACCATATACCAACTGATCGTCTCCGATGTGCTGTACTGATTTCTGTGCCATGTTAGTTTCTCCTTTTCTCTGTCCAACGACAGAGAGATATATTTGCGAGAAACCCTAACACGGGTTTTTAGGTGCTCATTGATAAAGGGTGATAACGGGCAGAATCGGACAAAAATGGATACAAAAAGACCACTAGAAAGTGTTTGACGGAGTTTTGAAACAGGCGGGAAAAGGGCTGTCAAGAAGGGGATTCGTATATTTTTATATACATAGGAGGAGGCCGTTTATTGAGTAAAAACAGACTTACATGGGTCCTGACCAAAGTTTTCAGAGAGGTCTAACGCTGGCACAAAAATTTTCTTTCCATCTATCATTGATAAATTCAGTTTCCCAAATACGACGGCTTCATTCTCTTGAGTAGACCTAAAAAAACTCAACGTGTGGTCGCCGACTTCAACATGCACCATAACAGAGGGGACCACCCCTTGCGGTCCTTTTTCAAATGTAATATTTCCAATTTTGCCATGAGGAATAAAACGGGACAACGCTATAAAATAGTAAGAAATGGTGGTCTCCTGATTCTGCCATCTACATCGGTTGTATTTGACACATATGTCAGACTGTGGGGCGTTCCCCAATGATTTACAAAAATCAAGCTCATACTCCAATTCCGTCTCTGCACCCTCTCCTTCAAAATAGTAATAATCACTCAATAAACGTTCTCCATGAACGGCGATAAAATATCTAGCAACATCAGTTGCAATTTCATCGAGCTCTGACGCGTTACTATGGCATGGGACAAGTGAGAGTGTAGCCGTGATAATCAAGGCTACACAATATCTACTCAACTCGAATCTTCTGTCCTTTTGCATTTTTGAAAGCATCGAAAGCATCCGAGGTATCTCCATTTGTTATTCCAATACAACCGAGTGTACCTGGAACATTTCCATCAGGGTGAATACCAAAACCGCTTCGTCCACCTGCGTCAAAATTAGGTTTGAGAGGAACCCACCAACAATTACCTTTCCTGTCGCAATAGCTTCTCTGATAGCTAGGGAAGCACTGCATAATTGCCCTCTGGCTTCGTTTCTGCAAAAAAATCAAACCCTAGCGTGCAAGAAGCACGCGTCAGCCTTGACTTTTTTGCGCGCCTTGCCAGCGAATAATTCTACAGCACTTCCTGAAGATTGAATTAATCAGCGTTTCCCTAGGTACTGATGTAGCATTTCCTATGATGGTGTAAACCCCTGATGGGAGCTGTCCTTTCCCATGCGGTCCAGACACGGTAAGCCAACATTTGCCTCCTTTCAGACAGAGGCTGCTTCCATCAAAGGTCCATTCTGTTTGAATAGGTGGTTTAGAATGGCGCATCGTCACACACTCACAGTTCGGGTGTAAAGGTTTGGGCTTTTCCAAATAGTATTTTCCTTCTCTAGACAGGCATGCACCGCAAGCTTTGGGCCCTGTGACGTTCTCCCGCGATTTGGGTCCAAACATAATGTGAGTTTTTCGGCGAAATCGATTATCAAAAATCAGGAGGAT
>JAEINO010000024.1 GCA_016342345.1 Pseudodesulfovibrio sp.
ATGCCGGGGGCGGTATACAACCAGACCTCAACAGATTCTACGCTGAAGGCTATTTCCGCCACTTCTTCATTAAACCACAATCCTGATCACTTAAGCCCCTTAACCGGGGCTTTCCTTTTGCAAATGGGCCTACATTCCGCTTCGCTACATTCCGGCCTACGGCCTCCCTCCTTACCCCTATGTCTCCGTCTTTGTTTCCCCCCGCCGGACTCCGCCATTGAGAAGGGGGGGGCGGTTCCTTCCTTTTTTCTTTCAATCCTTTTTACTTCGTTTTTCTTTTTATTTCCTTTCTTTAAAAAAGTTCCTTTCATTGCAAAATAAACGGTCCAAAAACTTGCTTTTGGCTTTTGTGGGATGCTATGATCTCAACATAGTTAAGTATTTTAGTTAATCAGCTCGAGGCATTTAATCCGTCTTCATGCGTCGGCAACGCATGATTTCAGCGTGATAATCACGCCGTGTTCCGACAACATGGAATACACAACGGGCCGAGCAGCGGTTGTGTGCTTTTGCACCTTCTTTGGTCCGTAAATCCGGAAGAAATTTTCTTCCATGTCTCCTCAGCAACCGGGGAAGGCAAAACCACCTTGCTGTTGCCTTTTAATGCAATGCATCATTAATAAAAGCCTCCATTCTGGGGGCTTTTTGGTCTCTGATATTTGTCCAGTTTTTAATATAAAATAACTTGCTCATTCAATCTGTACTCGTATAGCTTATTCAATAAACACTATCTATATCGAGTTTTTTTATGACTAATATATCAAGCCCTGTTTCAACTGGTGGTGCTGGTCCTAGCCTAGAAAGCCGGGTTGGAGCATTTTATCTAGCTTCCGTACTTTTAAATTCATCAATTCATGGGCTTCGGAATGTTAAGGCTAAAAAGATACGATTGCAGAGAGCATATGAAGGTAATGCTCTTGATGACGTAATCGTTGACGGTGTTACTGCAAATCAAAAAAAAGCCACTCTTTCTTTGCAAGTAAAACGCTCATTAACCTTTTCTGATAACGACAAATTTAATGAAGTGATGGAGCAGTGTTGGGAAACATATACTGCTTCATTTTTTGTTAAAGGTTATGATCGGGTTGGAATTGGTCTAGGTAAAATCAACGGGACTATCAATGCCGGGCACGATGTTTTGCGTTGGGCCAAATCAAGTTCTTGTGCGGAGGATTTTTTCGATCGTCTTCAGACAGATGGTCTTTCAAATCAGACGATGCAATCCTTTGAAAAAACTATACGGACATGCGTAAATAAAGCCGCAGGCAGAAACCTTTCAGACGAAGATCTATATGTTTTTTTAAATCATTTTGAAGTCATATATTTTGACTTTGAGGCAGGCAATTCATCCGCACTTAATACAATTCTTAATACTGAATTGAAGCAGGCTCTTATCACTGAAGAGGAAGGAAGAGCAGGGGACCTGTGGAGGGCTCTCGTTGATCTTGTTGATGATGCTAAGTCTACAGCTGGGAGCATGAACAGGGCAACGTTGGTTACTCTTTTACATGCTGACTTTCGCTTGGCTCACCTTCGCTATCTAGAGCCTGATGTTGATAAGGTCACCAGGCGTTCTCGGGGTGTTCTTGATAATATCGAGTCAACCCTAGGTGGGATCTATTTACCGCGAAATGACCTTCAGGAAAATGTTCTGGAAGCAATAGGTTCTTCAAGTTTTATAGAGATAACTGGAGATCCTGGCTGCGGGAAGTCCTCGTTGTTAAAGGCTATTGCCCAAAAAAAGTTAGAGGAAAGCCCAGTTATAGTTATCGACGTGAGTCGGCCTATTTTTTCAGCAAGCTTTCAGGGGGCAGAGCAGTACTGGAATTTAGAAAACACCTTTGAAGAACTGCTTCCTGAATTCAGCCGCATTGATTCACCATGCATGTTTATAGATGCAATTGATCGAGTATCTGATGCATCTGGGTGGGCATCGGTTAATGAAATTATTCGAGTTGTTAGAAATAGCAAAGAAGGGGAAAAATGGGTCATCGTAGTCTCAGCCCGAGCAAACACTTTAGATTATAGAATTAACTTGACGCCTGAGGCTGTTGGGCCCTCTCCCTTTCGAGTGTCAATTCCTTTGCTGACTGATGACGAGATTGAATCAATTGTCGCAGCTTATCCTTCACTCAGTAGTATTCTTGGGCAGGATAGTGCTGTTCAATCCCTTGCCCGTAGGCCGTATTTGCTGTCCCGCCTGCTGAAGAGCAATGCATTAAATAATCAATCCAGGAAGCTACCAGCGTCAGAAGTCGATTTAATGATTGAGATGTGGACTGATGATGCAGGACATGGAGATGATTTTCGTAGGAGGCGTCAATTTACATTGGTCCAATTGGGGAATGCGAAGCTGTCGGTGGATCAAAGTACTTTAACCCATTTTGATGCTTCTGATTCAAAAGCGTTAGGATCTTTGGTCTCAGATGATATTCTTAGAGAGGACAAAGTTTCTGGTGTTGTTGAATTTACACATGATATTCTTGAGGACTGGACACTTTGTCAGGTGTTGAACATTAAAGGGAACTCTCTCCCTTCGACCTTACTCTCTAATAGACAACCAGTCTGGTTAACGGATGCAGTTCAGTTGTTAGGGCAGTGGAAATTGGAAAAGGGAGAGACTATTGGCGATTGGAAGAAGTTGCTTTCTCTAGTCGGAGAAAAGGAGCTTGATCCGCGTTGGCAAAGATCCGTTTTAGTCGGACCATTGAAATCAAGTCAGGCACTGCCGTCTCTTTATAGAATTCAAGAAATGCTTTTGGAAGGGGATGCTCAGTATTTTGAAGATGTATTGGTAGCCTTACGAACTATTGAAGTCATACCGAATGAAAAGTGGTTACATCCTGATTTTGATAGTGAGTTTGAAGATAGCACGCAGAAAGAATTAGCTTATCTATTTGCATATCCACAACTACAGACGTGGAGACCTTTTCTAACCTGGCTTAACAAGGTCATACCCCATATCCCGCCAAGACTTGTGGATGAGACAAGTCGTTTCCTTATGGTCCTTCCAAACTCATACGGTTTGATACCTGATTGGTTATCCGAGTCGGTAGTAGGGTGGGCATTAGATTGGCTTGGTGTTTTAGAGATAGGTCGTTCGTGGAAAGCAGATGACCCGGTGCAGATGCGCTACAAGAGTTTAGAGTTAGAAGGATATCATGGTGGCGAGGAATTGCAAAATCGCCTTCGTCGTATTGTGTTTGCTTGCGTAAATGAATGTACTTCGAAAGTGGCCCAATATGTGCGTAACATCTCATCAAGTAAACACCATTCTGGAACTGAGTTTCTCATAAAAAATGCGAACCACCTAGTCGAAGGAATACCTGAGCAATTAGTAGATTCTTTGATTGAGGTAATGATCCAAGAAGAACGTCGTGATGAATTCTCGAGTTCCATAAGGAATAATTTAGGTATTTCTGAGGATCGACATTTCTTTAACGCATCTCATCTGAACCCTCCGTTTTTGTCACTATTACAGCACAATACTGCTGAAGGGCTTAGGCTTCTTAACGCGTTGAGTGCGAGAGCTGTTGGCTGCTGGCGGGATCGGTATAAGCGTGAAAGATCTGGAACTCCACTACCTGTGAAGATTGATTTTCCGTGGGGAGCGCGCGAGTTTTGGGGGCATGCAAATCAGTATACGTGGTTTCGAGGGAACGGTGTTGGGCCTTATGCTGTGCAATCTGGTTTAATGGCCTTAGAATTTTGGATGGAATCGCAAGTTGAGGAAGGGAGAGATGTTGAAGAGTTATTCAAGCTTGTTCTTGAGAACAATAATTGTGTTGGGGTTCTTGGGGCGTGTGCATCTATCGCGCAGAAATATCCAGAAAAATCATTTGATGCAGCACTCCCTTTGGTCACTAATCTATATATCTGGCGTTGGGATATCGAAAGGTTAGTTGGAGATAACAGTCCTTCAAATTTGATTGGCTTTGGGCATGGTAAAAAGCAGGTTGCAGATCGAAACCAGCTTCCTCACAGGCAACTTGAAATACGTCATCTTATTCCAAGATACCTATTTCATGAAGATAGTCGCTACCGAGAGTTATTGGTCGAACGAGTTGAGAAGGTAGTAACAGGCGACCTTCCCTTTGAATTTGAAGAGCAAAGAAGCAATCCAAAACTAATCGATGAAATCAATGGTCATATTTGCCAAATGCAAGCAATGGCTTCGCCAGAGAATTATCAAAGCGAAAAACTTAAGGATAAGTCAGGAGTGTATATTTATTACGTCCCTCCTGGAGAATTAATGGATGACTATGTGGAGGTTCATAAGGATCACTCAGAATTGAATGAATATATTGGGCTCGGCATGTGGGCAACTGAGTCTCTCCAAAAAGGGGGCGTTGATGATAGGTATTCATTTGATAAAGCCTATGAAGAAGCAAGAAGGCTAGACTCTGGAGATGTTTTTAAGGAAGGGCGGTCAACTGAATTTAAAATTTCAAATATGCAGGTAGCTATTGCTGGAGTTGCGGCAACGCTGTTGATGTTTGAAGAGAATCTTTCAAGTGACAAGCTGGAGTGGGCTAGAGGAATCGCTTGGGATGCTTCAAATATGCCATTGAGTGAGGAGGATCAGCTTTTTAAGTATTCGGAATTGTCGCTTCATCCCATCCCATTTGGCATCCAAGGTTTAGTCTCATTGGCTAAACGGAATCTCGCTACCCAAGATGAACGTGAATGCCTTATTGCGATGGCCTGTCATCCTCTAGATGGGGTTGTAAAATCTTTGTATAAGCATCTTTCCGGATGCTGGGAACAGGATTACTTACTGTGTTGGCAAGTTCTTGTACTGGCAATTAAGATGTCGGTTATCCCAAGAGATTATATCTATTGGAATAATGATTCAGAACGATTTCAAAAGAGAAATTTATGGATGAAAAAGCTCTGGCAAGAAGTCTTAGCTGATTTTCGCGCCACTACTTATTCGCGTTTACCGAGTATCCCTGAGAAATATGTCTTGGATCCGTCGATCACACCTCCTGATCCAGAATGTGGGCAGTTCCGGCTAGCTGATCAAACATTTTGTTTTGACATTGTAGCCCGTAGTTTATTTTTTCAACCAATTGAATACCTTCTTGGGGATGATTTACGGCAAGAAAGTGTTTTGAAGATGTTTCATGAACTGATGGCCTGGACTCTTATGGATTGTACTCCCCCTTGGGGAGATAGGCGCGGGTATGGTGGGAGTGGCCCCGCTTATGAATGGCAATCACAATTTATGGACTGGTGTGGACTTTTTAGTCGGCAACTCACGACGAGCCAAGTTGAAGAATTAATCATTAAACCAATTTCGACTGTATGTATGGGGCGGGAGGCCGATCTTCTGGATAAGATTTTATATGGGTTTGCTAAGTACCGATTTTCGCAGTCTGAGCTTGTGGATCAAGAGACCCTCGAACAATGGATGATGTTGTCCAATTTAATGTTTGAGCATTCAAGGGCTGCGGGATCTCGTAATGATAATTCCGTAGGGATGCGCTATGGGGCGAGTGTTTGCATTGCCTTGTTTAGTCCTCATCGAATGCCTCTTTTTGAAGCGCCATGGCCCTCTTTAGAGCGAATGATGCCTCATATTGATCGATGGGTGAAGACGTTCGCAGATTCACCCGCTTATTATGGAGTGTTGTTGGTGTTTTTGAATAAGGCAGGGTTCTCTCTGGTACCAGAGCCTGCATTCGAGTGGCTTCTTGATGTGTCGGAATCCAGGAAAGACGACAAGAACTTTTGGAGAGCATCGTCTAACGCCTCGATGACAGTTGATATTGTCGAAAGAGCCCTCTCCGAAGCGCTGCTTACCCCACAGCATGGTATGTTAATTGAACGTTTGATTCGGATGATGGATATTCTTATCGGTCATGGTGAGAGGCGGGCTGCCCAAGTACAGCAAAAGCTCGCGAAGCTGATGTGTCACTAGCGTTGTGGACCTTACCTTTTGTAGTAGATTAGGTTGAACCCTTTAATTTTTAGCTAAAGGAAATTCCAATGTCACAAGTTTATCAGTGTTACGCCTGTGGAGACGATTTTGAATATGGCCCTCATGATCATGGAGGGGAATGGCTTGCAGGCTATGAGGTTGATGTTTGCCGTACGTGTTATGATGGAAATGGTGATGGATGGTCTCCTCAGTATGAAGATCAATTTTTAGCTCGAATAGAAGAGCTAGATATTGAGGAACCTGAAAGAAACGATAACGACCTTTTACCCCGCGAGATTCGTGGGTAGTAAGTTATATCTTGTGCTACACCAAATGGTAAAATTGCAAGTGCTTTATCTTTTATCTGTTCGAAATAATTTTGTTAATCTCATTTTAGAGTGAGTGCATCCGGTTGAACAAGCTTGGTTGATCCTTCATTGGGTAACACGTAAAAATCTCTCTCCTTCCATGAGGAAGATATTGATAAGTCCATGACTAGTTTTGAGTCGAAATTGTTTGGGTAGCTTCTGGACAAGGTTCGAGAAGAGGTTTTGATGTCTAGTTAAAGAGTTTCGTAAAGAGGTCTTGGATTGTATCAACAGAAAGATCGACCCAAATTGCTCGAATGAATGCCCATATCAAATCGAAGCAAAGTAGACCTATAACGCAAATTCCGATCAGTATGGCGGCCTTGATTTTGGTCAGCATTGATCCCGCAAACCAATCGAACCATAGGCCCTGGAATGGGATTCTATTCAAAAAACGAGTAATGGGATTTTTGGGGGGGATTATAGCCATTTGTATTAACCAATACACTTGTCGAATAAATCATCGATTTTTGCTAAATCTTCTTCAGCTTCATCTAACTCTCCGAATATAGTAGAGTAAAGTTCATCCAACTTCATTGCGTGGCCACTAAGCCCAAGCGTCCCATCATCAAAATCGATGTGTCCAGCACGAATCAATGTCTCGAATTCTTGTCTGAGGTTTTCTTCAGAGGCTTCAAATTCGAACAAAAAATCTCCCAACTCAACGGAAGAGTCTTGCGCACCGCTTAGCTTTGTAAGAGTTGTTAACATGCCCCATTCATATCCAGATATAGTACTTCTGACCTTCTGGCATTTTTCTATCAGTTCTGGATAGTTGCTCTCAATGTACTCAGCATTAACGATGTTTTCATCGACATCTTCCTCCTTCTCTTTGGGGAGGTTTTTAATCTGGTCTTTAAAGTATTTTTCAAATCCATCCATCCAGTTTTCTTGAATCATTTCCGCGAGTTTTTCTCCACGCCAAAAAGTTATATTGACTGACTCGCCCCTATTTCTGGCTTTGCCAACCATCTTTCTGGCGTTTTCGTTAAAGTCTCCAGTTATGGCTATGATGCATCTTGAAATAAAATGTTTTGATCGACCGTCAAGATCATGGATTTCTTTTGCAAACGCTTCCTCTGCTTGGTTCTTGACCTCTTTAACTGTGTTTTTTCCGCCCCCACTCCCATATTTCAAGTCACCCATTTTGAATTGGATGCCATGGTACTGCTTTTCATTATCTGGCTCAGATAGGGTGTAGTACTCTAAATCAATTCCAATCTCATCGGGCCCACCAGTAAATCTGACCCCTTTCAATCCTTTTGCTTTCAAAGTTTGGACAAAAATATCTTTAGCCATTTTATGTTCATGCAATGACTCTAGCAATGTTATGATTTGATCTTCTCTCAGCATTATCGCTCCTTTAATCATTTTTTTATATGCGTTAACAATATGATGCGCAATGCTAATTTAGAGTATGGTCGTAGTTGGACTACGAATTGAGACTATCTTAATCGCCAGTCAGAGGTTCCGCTTCTCCCTCGCTACGTTCTTTAGTTTAACACGACTCCTTCTTTTTCCGCTTTTGCAAGTATAGCAACTAGTAGTTTGCATTGCTTCTCACTTGGAATTTTCATTGGAATTTTTTGAGCAATTCTAAGCAGGTTGGCCTCTTTGGGGGATAGGAATTTCCCTTTTAACCCTTCCTTTAGAACCATAGCCCATTGGGTTGATGGGATTTCCACAACCTGTTTTTGGGCATTGATGCCATCATCAATCTTTTGCGTTGTTTTCGCGTCTTTGGCCTTAGCTGCCTGTTCTTTGAAAGAAACAGTATCATCCCAAAACTCGTTGGGTAAGGCTTCCTCTAGCTCTGGAATGATGGTTTGCAACCTCGCCCAACAGGCTTCCTTCTTGCACCACTCACCTATATCGGAAATACCTTCCGGCGGGTGGGTGATGTCATCATTTACCAGCTTCGCGGTGATGGTGATGGAATCCAGTAGAGAGGCGTATACTTCTTGTTCGTTCCAGATCTTTAAGTAGTCTATTGCAACCTTTTTTCGTTTACAGACTTCGCTTAATGAAGCCAGAGTGTTGGCAAGGATTTTCGCTCTGTGACCGCCATCGTACCACGGTTGAGCTGATATCAGTTTTTCTGTGCGGCGGAAGATGATTCCACGAGCAATAAGTCTCTGGTAGAAAAATTCATTAAAATTGTCTGGAGACAGAACCCATTCTTTGCCTATGCGTTTAGCGAACTGTGCAAAGTTTTTTTGGGCTCCAAGACAGACCCACTTAGGATGTTCATCCCAAACATTTTCGAATTTGGCGAGATCTGTTTTGACGAACATCTGGTTACGTGGGTGTTCGGCTTTGAAACGTTTTTTCTCTGTTTCGGTCAGTTTGGTTTGTTCATCCGCATATTGTCCTCGCGCTCTCTCATAAAACCATTTTGTTTCGCGCTGTTCACCATCTTTGGCAGGTACATATTTTCTTCTTGAGAAGCCTTCAATTCGGATGTGGAATGGATGGTTGGAAAAGAAGTCGGACGCACTGACTTTATTCTGCGTGTTCGCATATTCTGATATAAGAGGAACAACTGTTTCGCTTTCTTCGCTGTCAATGACTGACAGTTTCATTTGAACAAATACTTTCTCCAGGGATACCTCGTCCTTATTCTTGTTATATGTATGGAATAAGGATGCGGTTGTTTGCCCTCCGTTGACGATCTGGAGGTCTTTTATCTTGGTGATTTGGAGGCCCTGATTATTTGATCCTGTCTCAACTGACTGGGCTGTGGCGGTAATGCCATTATTGTATGCGAAGAACATGTCGGGTTCGTTGGTGATAGTATTCCTGATGCCTTTGTTTACGTTCCCTCGTGCTTGAAGAAACGTCCTAACGTTTTGCTCAAGGAGTCGGGCTCCATGTTTGTCGTAAAGTTTAGAGAGGATATCTCCAGGCATGACAATCAGGTATGATGGAAATGTGTCTTCTCCAAGATGTGCAGGAAGGCATGATATTCCTGTTCCAAATAGTTCTAGTAGATCTAAGTTCAGAGGCTCTTTGTGCCCCTTTGAACTGTCCTGGCGATACAATCTGGACATGTCCCAAATGTGGTACGTCATCGGGATGACCGATTCATCCGGTGCATCATAGGACTTGAATTGGTCACTAAGAGTTCGTTCTGAAAGCAGATAGAAATTTACACGGCGAATACTTTTTTTTCTGTCTGCTATCTGGCGAGACAGTCCATACTCAGGAGTGGTTTCATCGAGGATTTCGTATAGGCATTTGTCGCGGCTTGATTCAAAGAAATTAGTAACACGTTTAAAGATGGCCTTAACATCTGTTTTTGTTAATGAAGCCAACTTGTCTCTGCATTCAAAATCAGCGATCAGGAGGTTGAGAACGCCTTCTTCATCCAACCAGTATCCGTCGACACGAATACCCAGTGCTCGGTAGTGGCAAAATTCGAAGCCGTCCATGACATTGGCTTCTACCAGGTCCTGAGCAACCAACTCAACAAACGATTCAAGCTGAAAGCTGCTATTGGCTTCAGCATCAGCCATAAACCCTTGACGAAAATCATGGTAATATTCTTGAACAGACACCGAGCGACCTCCTGCTAAAATAAGCTTTCCATTTTACATTTGAAGTCTGTGATATTTTCCAGTTTGATTTCATATCCAACACGAACGATTCCTTCCGGTAGATCGGATCGAATTAATCGCGGGAACCCCTCTGAAAGTTGATATGGTTGGTTATTCACTATCTGGAATCTGGGAGAGTCATACTCAAGAAGCTCAATATATCCTGCTGCTGCCAGCTTTGCTGAAAATGTTTCGATTGCTTCACTTGCTGTTAACTCATCAAATATCTGCTTTACGACACCATTAAGTGACAAAGCCCCTTCTGTGTTCTGGGATATGAGTCTGAAGGTTGCCAGGTATAGGTTGTCACACTGTGTCTCAAGCTGGTCTTCTGAAGATATACGAATAGAGCTTCTCTCATGACCCGAGAGTGATTTGATTTCTACCGCAGTGTTTTCATATATGAAATCCTGGTGAGAACCATCGGGGCCACACCACGCTTCAATCGCTAAGTCCTGTGGAAACTTTTTTTGGTACAGGAGTCTGAGAAACTGTAGTTCAGCAAATAGACCTCTGACTTCTTCGGCGGAAAGAAGTCGCATTCGTTGGCCCGTAAAGAATGCCTTCCAACGTTTGATGTGGGTAAGGGCTATTCCTAATGATTCTTCGGAGGTTTGCGCAGGCTCTAAAGAAGAAACGAGAGTGTTGCAAAGCCCAAGGAAAAGATCTGTATCTACATGTTTTTCCAAGGCAATAATGAGTCGCTGTTTGGCTTTTCCGGTCGACTGCCTTAGGTCTATATCAATACCCTTAACCGAGGTTGTGTTTGCCTTATAATAATCGGAGTGGTCTCCATCCAGCTCGACAATAAATAGACATCGACCAGCTTCATCTTTTCCCCAGAATATAGGAGTGCGCCCTTTGCTGAGGATTTGCCGAACATGGTAATCTCCGGTCGGATTTTTTATTTGATCCCATGGATTATTCTTACTCATCGTAATCATCCTCTTCGTCAGGGCTATCAAAGATGTCACCATGCATTTTGGTAACCCATATCGTGTTGGCAACCACTTCCACTTCAGTTTCGTAATTCCCTGGTGGGAAGCTGATGCCAAAAGCCGGTATTCGGTCTTGAAAATTCTCTTTACCCACAGGACCCAGGACATGAATCATCAAAAGAGGCTTGTCCCGAACAGTTCGATAATGAAAATCTGATGGTTTTTTACCGTCTTTTTCAGCATCTTCTTTAGCTTGTTGACGTTGGTTTTCAGTCAATCCGAGCCCCTCGTCCCCTCGACTGGCAACACGGAACTTGCTTGCCTGCCATGCGTCTCCACTTTTGTCCGGTATACGCTTTGCGCTAGATCTTCCCTGGGTTCCGAGTTGGTAGTTTTGTTCATCTTGTCCATTCCCTTCTATTGATATTAATAGAATATCTGCAACAGGGTATTGTTCGGAAATGGCTCTTAGGTAGTTTACTGCAGCTAATTTTTTTTCTGCGAATGAGGGGTGAGTTAGGAATCTGGTTAAAAAATCCTCGATCGTCTCAAATGGTACATTTTGGAATGTCCATCCTTTTGTGGTTGGAATAATGTCTTCGCCAAAACCGTCCTCCCAATGTTGAGCGATCAGCTCTTCATTTTTACGGTTGATCGTTTCATCTGTGGGAAGAATGTAGCTTTCAACAAGTCTGCCACTGAAGTTGTAATTTACTTTGATTTTTTCGCCAGCTCTCATCTTGTTTGGAGCTGTGATTAATAAGCTGTCTTCATGCGCTTTGACATAAAGACCAAATTGTTTGGGGCTTAGTCTGGCTCGCCTCATCCTTTTGATCTGCATTCGCAACTCTTCAGATGCTTCAGCTATATGGGCATACCAATTGATTGAATCCGGGGCTAAGTGGACTTTGCATAGATCTTCGAAGTCTGGGCGGTAACCAAACCACCTCCCCATCTGCATGAGGGTGTCATACATGCGGGTGTTGCGATACATATAGCTTACGCATAAGCCTTCAATGGTAAGGCCACGCGAAAGACTCAGCCCTCCAACTGCGATAGCTGTAAGGCTGCTTCCTTCAAGCTCATATTTTTTATAATCCAACGCTTCATCTGATTTGCTGTTGACTACAAAAAGTCTTAGGCTTTCGGTCGCATCAAAGAGTGCCAATTTGACCGCATCCCAACCGAAGCCACAGAGAGCGTATTCCTTCAAATATATGGCTTTAAGCTCCTGCATGTAGTTGTTTTGAGAAGAAACATTCTCCGGCATTGCGTAGTTGGTCTTTACAGCGTCTTTAAGTTTACGAACAAAAACACTTATGAAATCTCTCACGCGATTTTGAATTACGACAAAACGGGAAACATTGACCATCATGGAGCAATGCTTATTGGATTGTCCTCGAAGATTACGAATCGTTCTGGCTAGGATGAATTGGTTAATGGCTGTGTAAAGGCTGGGTGGCAGACCTGTTACCGGATCATCTTTTAAGTGCTTGAAAGGAAGATAGTTTTCGCAGTCAAAAATTGGAGCTAGAATTTTTTTACTTTTTTCTTCTTCAAGAAAAACTTTGTTAGGTCCAAAGTATGTAGTTGGTGCATCGAGACAATATATGAAATCTCGTGGAAACAATTCGTCGTACACATCTTCGTCATATGCTTCCGGGTTAATGAATATGTTTGCAAATGGGGTGGCAGTATATCCAATGTAACAGGACTTTGCGAACAGCCCTAAAATGCTTCTAATTTTTGAATTGGTTTTTGTTGGATCAAGGTCTGGTTTGTTTGTGTTGATTGAGGCGTTGTCAGCTTCATCATCTATTAACAACATTGGTACGTCAGAGATTCTACCATCTCCCTGAGCATTCATTTCTTTTAACCAATTATAAAGAGTATTCAGCGTAGAGACATTTTTCTTAATAACAAGGATGATTGGCTTGCTGAAGTCGTTGATTTTCCATCCACTTCGGTCTGCTGTGTCTTTGCGAAAATCATCGTGGATATTTGTCAAAGTCGCTGGGTTCGGATAGTTCGGTGTTAATCCTACGCCGACAGGTACTCGATTCTCTGGATCGCTTGATCTTCCTACGAACCCTTCATCAATCCTTTCCTGTGTCTGTTTCCGGAGGTTGTTGTGAATGCCTGCGATTACGATAATGAATTTGTACCCGGCATCTGCAGCTTTCGCGATGACTCCCATATAGTTCGCTGTTTTCCCGGATTGAACATGTCCAATAACCAGTCCCCGTCTATCCCAAGAGCCTTCGCTGGTTGGATCTTGAAGGTGCCCCAGAATTTTGTCTCCTACATCGCTTAACGATTGGATGACATCGCTGCCCCAACGTTCTTTTTTGAGGAAGTCCGAGTATGCTTCAGAATAAGTCCATAGAATGTCCTTTCGCTTGATATGCCATTCATCATCATGGTCTGCTTCCGCATCGACTAGGGAAACTCCTGTTCCCATGCGGGTATCAATCGCAACCATAACTTCAGTAACGATGGCCTCTATGTTACCAGTGAAGCTAAAGGCTGCTGCTAGTATCTTTGCTTTTTCTTCAACATCGCTCCTTGTTGGGGTCGAGGGCAGAAGGGCTAGAGCGGTGATAAGAGAGCTGGCGAAATTTTTTTCGTTTTCTACTTGATTCTGATGCATCAAAACTCCTTCTGAATGAATTCATCAACAAGGTGCATATGGTCATCGAAAAGACGGGTTGAACGCAGGACTTCCTTGAAGTCTTCCGGTGTAGACACAACGTCAGGAACTAGAGCTGCCTTGAAGACTTGCAGCTTGTTCGCGATGTCCTTTTCTTCTGGTTCATTGGAACTCATACTTTTAGGGCTGGTGGAGTAGTCAGAGTAAATCATCTCAAGAGGTAGAGATGAAGGGATCGCAGTGAGTAGCATTCTAAGTTTAGCTGTTTTTTCTTGGTCAAGGATACCGACAAGTGTTTGCACAAGAGGGTGTTCATAGTTCAAGTCGTAGCGGATACATCCTTGATCTGCATATCTTTCCCAAATAGGAGCTTCGACTTCATCAAATAACTTTTCCCCTCTACCCCTATGAACTCTCGTGCTTCGTGTGGATATTCGAGATATGATCTGTCGCAGCCTGTTGCGAACAGGCAGAGGAGGACGGGCTCTAGATTTTTTTATATCTATAGTCCAAGCTTCATCCAGACTGTTCTGGAAATCGATCTGGACTCTTGCGAGTTTTGTAGCTTCTCCTTTAGGAATGAGGCGGAACCAGTCTCCCCAGGCCATCAGTCTGCCATTGCGATAAATGTATGCTCCCTGATTTGAAATAAAATCACTTCTGTTTTTATAGAAGTCGTAATCAGTTGCTGACAACTTGCTGTGATGAGGGAGGATGTATGGTTGCATTTTTACCCGCGAGCCATTGACCCTGACGATTTCTTCCGGGAGGGTTTGTGTCGTGCTATAACTACGGCAAAAGGGGTCGAAATATGTAACTTTGTGCCCATTAATTGAAATGGATAGGTTTTTGTGGTTTTTTATTTCACCGGAAAGGTAGCGATGAAAAACTAAAGCAAGATGCTTTTCCACAGTGCTTAACTTTTCACTTACTAATTCCTCTCGCTTTATGCCTGTTTCGTCTTCAAACAGTCGATCCAGCTTGCGCCAGATAACAATGGTTCCATCATTCTGAATTGTATCAATGTAGGGGAGATGTTTTATTTCAGAATCCTCTAATTCATTGACTATCCAATCGTCTTTGCGGTCGACTAGATCGAGATCCCATTCAACAGAGCTGCTTTTCCCGTCTTTTATGGATGCCACTGTCAGGCGTCTGCACTGGGAGAATGAAGCCGTCTTTAAGCCAAGTCCGAACCGTCCTAGATCATGGGGTGCTCTTTCTTCTTCCGGGTTGGTTGCACCATGTCTCATGGCTTCCATGACCTCTCCCGAGTCCATTCCGTCACCGTTGTCGATAATCACTAAGGTCGGGCTTTCCTGTGTGGGGTCGTAGATTATCTCAACCATTGTGGCGTGTGCAGTAATGCTGTTGTCTATCAGGTCTGCAACAGCTGTTTCCAGCGAGTAGCCTAGGTCTCGCATTGATGCAGATAATGAAGAAGCACTTGGGCGAAGTCTGCGTTCTCGTGCCATGATTATATCCTTTCCAGCTGGTTGCGAACTTCGGTCAGGGTCCTTTGTGGTGCTTCTTTCAACTGGCATTCCCAAACAATGATGACGTTCCAGCCAAGCTCTTCCAGCTCCGCACACTTTCTTTTGTCTCTTTCAACCGTTTCAGCAAACTTGTTTAACCAGAAAGATGTTCGCGTTTTGGGTGTCGTGGCTTTGGGGCACTTCTGATGTCTGTGCCAGTAACAACCGTTCACAAAGATAACGGATTCGTATTTCTTAAGAACGATGTCCGGGTGACCTGGGAGTTTTGGGTCATGAAGACGGAATCTAAATCCTTCCCTATGAAGAAGAGAGCGCAGTATGAGTTCTGGACCAGTGTCTTTCCCTTTTATGCGGGACATGTTCCAGCTTCTTCGTTCTTTGGAAATCGTGTCAGTCATTTCTATGAATCCATGTTGTCCAGGACTTCATGTACTATTTCAGCAATTTGTTTAGCCAGGTATGGAGGAACAGCGTTGCCAACCTGATGATATTGAGCTGTTCGTGGCCCTTCAAATTTGTAGTTGTCCGGGAAAGATTGAAGTCGGGCAGCCTCCCTGACAGACAGGCTGCGACACTGTGTTGGGTCATAGTGAATGAAATAATGACCGTCTTTAGAAATATGAGATGTTATTGTCGTAGACACCTGATTGGCCAACTGTACCCTGAAACGATCAGAGAACATTTTTCCTTTGCGGGCTAACTCCACATTCTTGTGGTTGGGGAGAAGGCTGACAGGGAAGTCTTTCATCTTTGGACTTTCCCCAATGGCGCATCCATAAGTCGCTGTGAACATATAGCGACCTATGTCCGAAGTCATATGAGACCTTGATTCATGGGATGTTAGGGTAGTGAGATTGGGGTCATAAAAGCTTTTTAGAAGAGGGTGATCACCAACAATTGCTCCCGGATATTTTTCGGAACTCCTTTCTTCAGGGAATTTGAGAGCAAGTTGTTTTTTTAATTCTCTATCAACCTTTCTTGCAATGCCGGTGTCATCCATCTCCGATTCAAGGCTTTTCATCGAAAAGTTTTCAATGATCTCTCTCCAACGTGATGTGACATCAGATTCTCTCGACAATCCGCTTCGAATTGGGGGAAGATTTCCTATCACTTCTCTTACGGTTGGTGGTTGGTGGGGGTGAAGTAATCTTGGCTTAACTTTAATGTCGCTTCTGATGCCAAGAATGAACATTCTGTGACGAGCCTGGGGTACTCCATACTCTTCTGCTTTAACCAGAAAGCTACGAGGGTCGATAGAATTAGTTGGTTTTCCAGCTTTTGAAAAAGAGTAAAGGTTGTAGGCTAGTCCGTTTTCGCTACTGTTGAGGGCCAATTTGGGCTTTGTTAAATCGGAAATGATTTTCCCTATGATTGGTTCCCCGTTAACTTTTGCAGAGAGGATTCCTTTTACGTTCTCCATCACAAAAACAGGGGGCTGATGGTCGACAATGATTTTTAAGTACTCGCGATAAAGAAAGTGCCGCTCATCGTTGTCGAAATCTGGATTGCCCATCATACGAGATCGCCCAACTAGGGAGTAAGCTTGGCACGGAGGGCCTCCTATTAAGGCCCATTTGTTTTTGCGTGATAATTTTTTGTGAAGGATTTCTTTCACGAGATTATGAGACTCATCTCCTAGTGAGATTCTGAGTGCGCTTCTCGATGCTGCTTCAAACTGAGGCTGGTGTAGGTCAAAAAGATCATCTTTTGAAATGGTTCCTTTGAGATACTTGTAGTAGGCTTCAGGAACTTTGCCTTCAGGGAAGCTTCGGAAAAAATGGCGGAGTAAAAGTGTGCTGTGTGAATGCTCATCTCGTTCAATTGAGGCCAGGCTATGGAATAGTGCTTTGCCATCATGATGGGATGCTGAGGAGAATCCCTCACCAAGTCCGCCAGGGCCAGCAAAGATGTCAATTATTGGATAGGTATTTTTATGCAATGGCATGGAGTTGTTTTATAGATTAAAAAATAGTGTAATACTGCGATGTTTTTATACTAAAGCCTACTGAGTGCCTAGAATTAGTGTCCGCGATTGTTTGTTCCTACGATATGTGTTTGTAACTATATGATTTTTAACTGTGTAGATTGGTCTGGCAATTGTCAAGCTTCAGTCTGTTTTTAACCCTGTTTGAGATATGTAAAATGGCCGGAGCTTCCGTCCCGGTCTTCATGCTAATTCCACAAAATAGATGCTTCGCTATAAGGTCCCACCAATCACTTCAAGGGCCTTATTCGGTCGTCCGAACAACCGGAACCATCTCTGTCGGGAATTTGCTCTGTCAACTCGATGATGCCGGTCAGCATCGCTTGGACATGTTCCAGCCCTTGCTTGTCTACTTCATCTCGTAGATTGCAAATGAGCTTCGCATCATCCGTAGTCACCGGATATAGTCCTGTGACATCAAGTGCCAGTTTGTGTCCGACTGGATGAATTCCAGAAATAGTCTGTATTTCTTTGTCGGAGTCCGCCAGAGCCAGTCCCGTACCCTGGACCGTTAGAAACTGCCCGTCATTCCTGCGAAGAATTTTCATTCCGTACATGACCACGCTATTGATAGGTACAATCCCAGTTAGTTTGTGGGGCCATGTATCCCCTTCATAAACTTGTTCATTGATAATGGACTCATATTCATCAGATATCAGTACATCAACGCCCCCAGCCCTGAATGCTTTGCTTACGCCGTGTTTGACTCCTGCCCACACCTTGACGACTACGATGTCGTCTGCCCATGTTGTTCCGCTTTCAAAAGTAATGCGGGGAACCAGCTGGATCACACTATCCTGTTGCTTTGAGGCATCTATAGGTGTCAAAATTTCCCTGATATTAAACATTTCCCCTCTCCTTTTTTGTCAGTCAGATAGTAAAATGACATCATATCAAGGATGGATATTTCAACTGTTTACAACAATTTTTTAAACGAGGATTTGAACCTCCGATCTCTGCGTCTCGAACGCATGGGAAGATTTCATCATCAAGATAAACATCGCTTCGCTTCAATTTGTAGCATTCACCATTCATGGTTATGGCCCCTTTTAGAGAACCATACTCGATGGATGGCGGAGTCAACTTGGATTTTGGGTGCGTATAGTTCGTATAATGCCGAGCATATTCGCACCTTTTTCGCACCTCGCACCCCAAAAGAAAACCCCTCGCACCTCATGTTTTTGAGGAGCAAGGGGTTACTTTTCTGGTGCCGGGAGCGGGACTTGAACCCGCATAACCACAAGGATTGCAAGATTTTAAGTCTTGTGTGTCTACCAGTTCCACCATCCCGGCACTTTACTATTACATCCACCGTTTTGGTGGTGTCTTTTAATATAAACCAGGTCTTTTAAGTACCTGGAATGAGGGGAGGCTCTGTGGAGGATCAGGGTGAAGGTTTGCGATAAATGGGGACAAAAAAAGGGGACAAAGAAAAAAGCACCTACAGCTTCATGCTGTAAGTGCTTGATTTCTTTGGTCGGGATGAGAGGATTTGAACCTCCGGTCTCTGCGTCCCGAACGCAGCGCTCTACCAGACTGAGCCACATCCCGATTGCGTGAGAGGAGTGACTAGCTTACGGGTTTTAAAAAGGCAAGATAAAATTATATTTTTTATGCTAGGCGGGCGTGTTTAAATTTTTGTTTGTTCTTTGGTTATGGAGGCGTAAGCCTGTTTTTTGTCTGTCTTTGTTTATGTCATTTTATTGTTTGAGTTGGTGCTGTTAAAGGATTGAAGCCGACTCTGAATAGATGAGCCGTGGGGTTGTAACAGGGATTGCTCTTGTGTGTAGTCGTTTTAATGCGTCCGTTTTTATATGAAATACTTTGCGACATTGAGTCATTTTGGATTGATAAATACGGTTGCTTTGTATGACACGAAGAGAACTTTTGGTTACGTAGAATTTGATTAGGGAACGTCCATCACGTGTCATATTTAATACGATTTTTGTCATGGATTCTATGCATTGTGTTTATTCCAAGATGATGGACAAAGGTATTAAATCCGCTTATCGTCCGGTATTGAATTTTATATTATAATTAATTTTCAAGGCTCATATCGGACTGTGGGTGCTCGCGATAATCCTGCACCAACCTGATTGTTGTGACGGGTCGAAAGGAGACGGATACGTGATCAAAGTTCTTGTCGTGGATGACTCCGCTTTCATGCGGAAAGCCATTAGCACGATGCTCGATAAAGATTCTGAGATTAAGGTGATAGGCGTTGCGCGTGATGGACAGGAAGGCCTGGACATGGTTCGCAAGTTTGATCCTGATGTCGTTACCATGGATATCGAGATGCCGAAGATGGATGGTTTGACCGCTCTTCGTCATATAATGATGGAATCACCACGACCTGTGCTCATGGTTAGTTCCTTGACAACCGAAGGGGCCGAGGCAACCCTCAAGGCAATGGAGCTTGGAGCTGTTGACTTCATTCCCAAGCAATTGTCCAAGGTTTCGCTTGATATTGTCAAGATAGAGAAAGATCTCATTGCCCGCGTCAAGGCTGTGGCTACGCGCAGAATGCGTCATGTCCACGCCCGGCCAGTTGCTTCTCGTGCGTCAGCCTTGGTTGGCCGAATGCCTTTTGTCCGACCTGGTGGCAGGCCTGTACGCGATGTTGTTGCTATTGGCGTTTCCACTGGAGGTCCGCCTGTGGTTCAGAAGATATTGTCTTCGCTTCCAGCCGATTTCCCGGCGAGTATCCTCATTGCCCAGCATATGCCAGCCTCATTTACCGGCCCTTTTGCCAAGCGACTCGATGGTGCCAGCAAGATTTCCGTCAAGGAAGCCGAGTCTGGGGATGTCCTGAAACCAGGACATGCCTTTGTAGCTCCTGGTGGCAAACACATCATTCTTGATCAAAAGGTCAGCAGGGTGGACGTGATTGTGACCGATATTCCCAAGGACGCCTTGTATAAACCTTCTGCCAACGTACTTATAAGTTCAATGGCCAAGGCCGTTGGCAAGCGCGGCCTTGGCGTCATTTTGACCGGGATGGGTAATGATGGTTGCGAAGGCGTGAGAGACCTTAAGAACAAGGGCGGACGAGCTTTGGCCCAAAGTGACTCGTCGTGTGTGGTTTATGGTATGCCCAAGGCAATTGTTGATGAGAATCTTGCCGATGAAATTATCAACAGTGATGATATGGCTGAAGCCATCATGGCAAATTTATATAAATAATTCAGGTAATGTGAGTAATGAAAATCCAAATGGGGAGGCCAGACCAGATGGCGGATTGCACTGAATACTTGGCACTCCTGAAGAGTGATGACAAGGAAATAGTCCGTGAAGGGGCGTTTCGGGCGGGTGAAGACAACTGCATTGAAGCGGTAGGCTTGCTTGCGGAACTTTTGCAGACCAATCACTTGGGGATTCAGGAAGCTGCGGATAGCTCGCTACGCAAGATTGGCGGCAAGGAAACAGTCCGGGCGGTCCTGCCTCTTTTGCGTTCCGACGAGGCTCCTGTGCGCAATTTATCCATGGATATTTTGCGCGAGGTTGGAAATCAGGATTTGACGTCCCTTATTGCTCTGATCCATGATGAAGACGCTGATATACGTATTTTTGTTTCCGATATTCTCGGGTCCACCAACAACGTGCTTGCGGTCGAACCCTTGTGCGAGGCCCTGCTGAAGGACCCCGAGGTTAATGTTCGCTATCAGGCTGCCGTCAGTCTAGGCGAGCTTGGCATGAGTGAAGCCGCACCATGCCTGAATAAGGCCATAGCGGATGAAGAGTGGGTGCAGTATTCGGTTATTGAAGCGTTGACCAAGATAGGTCATTCCAGTTCGGTTGATGCTTTGGTTAAGGCTTTGGACACTGCGTCCGACTTGGTCGTTTCCATGATTATTGATTCTCTGGGAGAAATGGGTAACGTCAAGGCCGTCACCATGCTTCTTAAGCGTATTGATGAGTCGCCGACCGCTCTTCGCAACAAGATTGTCAAGGCCGTGGTCAAGATTCTCGGTGGCAAATCACTCACTTTGCTCAGTGCCGCAGAGCGGGAACGTTTCAGGCAGTATCTGTTGGTTGCACTCAAGGATGAGGACGAAGGAATTCAGGATGCAGCCATTCAAGGGCTTGCCTATGTCGGAGGGGAAAAGGCTTCCTCGGGTATTCTTCAGATTGCCAGCACGCTTGATCAGGATCGTGATCAGGAGCGGTTGGACCTCATTATTGGTTTTCTGGCTGAGATCGGCCTGACTGAAGCGTTCAAGGCCGGTCTTTTGGGTGACGATCAGGATGTAGCCCGGGTGGCGGTTCAGACTCTTGCAAAAATTTCCCCGGATTCCCAAGACGACAGGCATGAAGTCTGCTCTGTTCTCATGGAAGCGTTCTGGCAGGTTGGTTTGCCTATTCAGCGGCAGATCGTCAGCGTTGCTTCCGTCACAGGTGAAGAGTATGCAAAAGACTTTTTCATCAAGGTTCTGGATGAGCATACAGATGGCACTGTCCTGAAAAGTGCCGTTTATCTGTTGGGTGAAAAACTCCGACTTGCGGAAGTGGTCGATAGGATTTTCCCGTTGCTGGATCATCAGTACGATGATGTCAAGGAAGCAGCTCTTGAAGCCTGCATAGCCATTGGTGGACCTGAGGTTTTGAGGCATTTTGTAGAGATGTTCGCCAGTGAGCAACCTATTCACCGGCTCATGTCCACCTATGCCTTGGGAAAGCTTGGTCCCATGGATAATACGGATATCCTTAAGCTGGCTCTGGAAGATGAGATTCCGGACATTCGCAAGGTGGCTGTTGAAGCCTTGGCTTCGGCTTGTGATGTCAGTGATGACTGGCGTCCTCTTGTCTTGGGCAAACTGAGTGATGAGAGCAAAGAGGTTCGATTGACGGTCATAAAAATCATGGGGCAGTGTTTTGCTGATGATTTTGTGCCGTATTTGATCGATGCCCTCGGTGATGAGGATGATTGGGTTAAGATTCGTGCCATGGATGCCCTTGGAGACCATAAGACTGTAGGGGCTGTGCCTCGGATGATAGGGATGTTGGAAAACCCGAACCGGTTTGTTGTCATGAAAGTTATAGAGGCTCTTGGTAATATCGGGGGGGCATCGGCATTTCGGGCCTTGCTTGAAATTACCAATAGTGACGAATATGAACTGGTCAGTGCGGCAGAAAGTGCCATTGCAAATATTCAGGAATTCCAGGAGTAGTCGAGTCGATGTCTTCGCTTTTTTCAAAGTCCATATCTCTTGGCAGGGAACTCAAGATCACTGATCAGGAATTCTCCAATTTACGGGATTTCATATACGCTCAATGTGGTATTTACATTGCGGATAACCGGAAATATTTGCTGGAAAACAGGCTTGGCAACAGGCTCAAGAAGCTTCATCTGAAAAATTTTGATGAGTATTACAATTTCCTTCGGTTTGACGTAGCCAGGCCCTCTGAGATGAAAAAACTGTTCGAGGTCATTACGACCAACGAAACGAGTTTTTATCGCAATCCTCCACAGTTGCAAGTTTTTCAGGACAAGGTTCTGGTTGAAGTCTTGCAGCAGTGCCGGAAGAAGGACAAGAAGATTCGTATCTGGTCAGCAGGCTGTTCGACTGGTGAGGAACCATACACGATTTCAATGATTATCCATGAAATGCTCAAATCGGAAATTGCAAATTGGGATATCAAGATTACAGCCAATGATCTGTCTGAGCGCGTTCTTGAGTCTGCCCGCAAGGGGGTTTACAATGACTATACATTGCGAAGCACACCCAAGCCAATTGCCGAGCGTTATTTTCATATGGACGATGGGACCAATACCATTAATTCGGAAGTCAAGAAGCTGGTGAGTTTCGGGCAGATCAATCTCAAGGACAGGATGCAGGTTAAGCGTGTTGAGCGGTCTCAGATTGTTTTTTGCCGAAATGTTATCATTTACTTTGATGACGCCATGAAAAAACAGGTTATCAGCTCTTATTATGACAATTTGCTTCCGGGTGGATATTTGATTATCGGGCATTCGGAGTCGTTGCATAATATTACGCGCGCTTTTAAGCCTATTCATTTTCCAGGGGCCATTATCTACAAAAAGGAAGAATAACAGGCGTGTTGTGTTTTTTTTTGAGCAGTGATGCTCATGCCGTGACGGATTTGAAATCGATATGGGGTGTCCGGGCACTTGATGAAATAGACAAGTGGCTTTGCACTCAAGTGAATTTGATAAATTGGCTTTACCACGCTGGTGGCTAATGGAGGGAACATGCCTAAACATATTCTGATAGTGGACGATTCTAAGACTGTACGGAATCTTGTTGCCTTTATTATGAAAAAAGAAGGGTTCAAGGTAACGACCGCCGAAGATGGACTGGATGGCTTGGAAAAGCTCTACAGTGCCACGGAAGTGGATTTGATCGTCTCTGATGTTAATATGCCACGCATGGATGGCTTGACATTTATCAAGACTGTTCGTGAGCAGGAGGCCTACAGAGATATTCCAATCGTGGTTTTGTCCACTGAGGGTCAAGATCGTGATATTCAGACAGGGCTGACAGTTGGTGCGAATCTTTATATGATTAAACCGGCTCAGCCTGAAAAACTTGTGAGAAATGTTAAGATGCTGCTCGGATGATGTCGGGCAGGTATATTTTGTTCAGAGAGTGTAGAATATAATTCAGGTGGCGAAAGTGAACCGGGTAATCCCCTTGTCGCATCTGTAACTGCCAGAGGAAAATAGATGAGCCAGGACTTTCTCGATCCAGAAATCTTAACCGATTTTTTTGTTGAAGCCAAAGAGCATTTGGAAACAATTGAGCCAAATTTGCTTGAGCTCGAAAAAAGTCCTGACAATTTAGGGCTTTTGAACGAGATTTTTCGCCCGATGCATTCTCTGAAGGGCGCATCTGGTTTTCTCGGGTTGAACAAAATCAATGGGTTGGCGCACAAGGCCGAGAATATTCTGGATGAGTTGCGTCAAGGGTCCATGAAGGTGACCGGGACCATTATGGACCTGATCCTTTCCGCCACGGATGCCTTGCGCACAATCGTGGACAATCTGGAAACTAGCGGCGTTGAAGGGGATGTGGATACGGCACCCATTATCGCTCGGATCGAAGCGGCTCTTGTCGGAGAACTCGATGAGGAGTGTGCTGCTCCGATTGTTGAGCCTGCCAATGAATCGATTTCTTCCGAAGTCGTTGCTGAGTCCATTGTGGTCGATACTGTGAATATTTCTGAGATTGAATCAATTGTTACCGAACCAGAACCCGTCTTTGCTGCGGAGGATACTGGGAATAATGCCATGACAGCACTGTTTCAACCAATACCGGACCCTGATTTCGACGATACCCCGTATGTTCTTACGACTGTAGGCGAGGGGCATCTGGCTGATTTTCTTGAAGAGGCACATGAGATTATTGAAAATCTCAATAGGTGCCTGCTGGCCCTTGAGGGTGATCCTGATGGCAGCGATGAAATGATCAATGATACGTTCAGATATTTCCATAACTTGAAGGGCAATAGTGGCATCATCGGATTCAAGGAACTCAATTCCTTGACCCATGAGGCCGAAACCTTGCTCAACAAGGTTCGCAAGGGGGAAATCTCTTCTAGTCAGGGACTTATCGATCTCTTGCTCGCCGCGGTTGATCTTATTGAAGAGTTGGTTGGCAAGGTTGATGTCGAGACCAATACGGTTACACCTGTGGATACCAGCGTCATGGCGCAGATTCTTCAGAAAGTAACGCAGGAAGGCGATGCCTCGGCTGTACAGGGAGCCATTCCCAACGGCAAGGCGACTTCTGAGTCCGCTGTGACGGCAGAAGATGTTGCTGTTCCGGCTGTGGATTACGATCCCGAAGATGTTTCGCTTTTTATCCAGACTGTTAATCAGCAGTTTGAAGCGGCTGCGGTTGCCTTGGCTATGCTCAGGGAGGACTCCAGCCAGACCGATATTATTGATGGCCTGTTCAGGACATTTCAAACCATACAGAATTCCACTGGCTATATGGGACTGGATGAAATCAAGGAATATGCCGGTCGTACCGTGGGCTTGGTTGATCAGGGCCGTAAGAGTGATATAGATTTTGGTTTGATGCTGGATATTCTTGATCAGGAATTCGAGATATTGAAGGACATGATACTCAAAGCTTTGGAAGGCATCACCGGAAGCCCGCTTCCTGATTCTGTCAAAAACGTGGTTGTGCCGGAACCTGTTCAGACAAAGGTATCCGAGCCACCTCTCGCACCCGAGCCATCTTTTGTTTCTGAGCCGGCGCCAACACCGGTTTCCGCGCCTGCTGTGTCGAAACCTGTGCCTTCTCCTGTCGCAAAGTCCGTTCCGCCAGCGGTTAAAACACCCACGTCCACTGCTGTCGGCAAAAGTGGAAAGAGTGTTAATCAACCTCCGGCCAAACCAAAGGCTTCAAGCACCATTCGTGTGGATCATCAGAAACTAGACCACCTGATGAACGTCATTGGTGAGCTGATCATCAATCGCAACAGATATTCCATGCTTGCCCGTGCGCTGGAAGATGGGGTTGAGGAAGTTCATGTTGTTGCACAGCAACTTACCGAGACTACTTACGCCATGGCCCGTATTTCAGACAATCTTCAGGATACCATCATGAAGGTTCGCATGGTGCCAGTCCAGACTGTTTTTTCTCGTTTTCCTCGTCTGGTGCGAGATCTCAGTCGCAAAAGTGGCAAGCAGGTGGAGTTGATTCTGGAAGGCGAAGAAACCGAATTTGATAAGAGTGTTGTCGAGGAGATTGGTGATCCCTTGGTTCACCTTGTCCGCAACGCAGTCGATCACGGCCTGGAAGATGAGCAGGAGCGGATCAAGGCTGGCAAGAAACCCAAGGGGCATGTCTGGCTTCGCGCCTATCACAAGGGTAATTCCGTAGCCATCGAAGTTGAGGATGATGGTCGTGGAATCGATCCTGACAAGCTCAAGCAGGTTGCCATCCGAAAGGGTGTCATCACTCAGGAAGAAGCCAATGCCATGGATGACCGTGAGGCCCTTGAACTTATCTTTGCTCCTGGCTTCTCGTCGGCGGAAAAGGTCACGGATATTTCAGGTCGTGGCGTTGGCATGGACGTGGTCAAAACCAATATCAAGAATCTCAAGGGAAGCGTGCATACTCAGTCAGAAATTGGCAAAGGTACCAAGCTGACCTTGACCTTGCCGTTGACTCTGGCGATTATTGATGCGCTCATGGTTCAGGTGGCAGGTGATACTTTTGCCATTCCTTTGGACGCGGTTTCCGAGACGACCAAGATCGAAGTCGAGAAACTGTCCAATATCAATAATCGCAAGGCAGTTACTTTGCGAGGCGAAGTTCTGGGTGTTGTTGAGCTTTCGGAATTGCTTGGCTTGCCTGCAGCCGTGGAGGAACGCGATGTTCTGCCCATGGTCGTTATTCAGATTAATGATCGTCGTCTTGGGCTGGTTGTGGATCGTCTTTTGGAACGGCAGGAGATTGTCATTAAACCGTTGGGTCAATATCTTAATAATTTCAGCCTTAAAGGGTTGTCTGGTGCGACCATAATGGGTGATGGTTCCGTTGTTTTGATTCTTGATCCGCATGAGATATACAGTATATCCACTCAGCTTGGGCGCAAGCAGGAGCCTTTGGTTGTTGCAGGCGCATTGCCGAGCGGAAGATAGAATAGATACAGATTGAAAAAAGGCCGGGAAGTTTAAACTTCCCGGCCTTTTCTTTTGCGGTCTGTATAATGGTTTAGAACATGGACATGAAGTTGACGAACAGTGTGGCGTTCAGAGTATGCATGAGCCAGAATAGGCCGATTGCCAAGAAAGTCAGTCCTTTGTACTGGAGGGGCGTTGTGCTTCGAGCTATTACGAGCCAGATAACGACGCACAAGACACCGAGTCCTGCGGCTGCAGCCCAAACAATCCCTAACGATGTGTCCAGTGTCATGACCCTGATTTTATCTGGTAGTGTTGCCAGAAGCCATCCCTGACATGCAAGGAAACCGATCATGGGAATGGCAGCCCATCGTGCGGCCAGTCTGAGGGAGAAGTTGTAATAGTCGCGGCCAAAGTCATCTTTCTTGCGTCTGGAGATAAGGTAGACACAGCTCAGTGCCGCAGCGGCTGAGATGATGAGGATGGAGTACATGGTGGCCAGGGGCCATGCCATGTCAGGGGTGGGAATGGTGGTTCGGTTGATGTCTGCGGACAATCCAATCATGAGTTTGGCCGGAACAGCAATAGCGATGCCGGTTACAGATGCGATGGCTGATCCAAGACCCAGGGCAATGTGTATGCCCTTGGCTTTGTCCATTTTTTGCCAACTCAGGTAGTAGGGGATGCCTAGAATAATGAAAACACCAAGAGCGAAGCAGGCATTGATAATAGGGGGAGTCGGTTCAGAAAACTTCTGGATGAATTGAGGAAATTTGAATAACACGACACCGAATGCGGCTCCGTAAATGACAAGCATTATGAGGAGAAGGACCAGCCCCATGGATGCGGTCTGCTGTCCAAATTTGTCGTAGAAAACGCGGCCTTTGGCTTTTGCGGAAAGTTCGCCAAGAACAGCGATGATCGGGCTACCGAAGGCACCCATGCCCAGCAGGCTGAAAAAGGCAGGAGCCAGCATGAATGCGGCCATGGTTAATAATTCGTTTGTAGTCATGTTTGTCGGTTCTCCGATGTGTTTGATTCGATGCACTGGTGTGGTACGTGAATCTTTTTGCCTGAAAATCGTGTGTCACGCAAGGTGGTGCATGGATATGTATTTCTTGTGATTCGTATCGATTCCTTGCAAAAAGTTCCTGCTTCGCTTATTTCTTACGTGATTACTGAAACGTGAGAAATTGGAGAATTCCTCGATGAAATATATGAAGCTCGTTTTGTTCGCCGTACTTTGGCTGTCCGTTGTCGGCTGTACCGCCGCCAAGCAGGATGCGGCCACTACATCGGCAAGCATGGAGTGGCGCGTCAAGAGCCTTGAGGAGAGTTTTCTGAATTTTCGAGAGAGACAACGGCTACAAGACGATGAAAATATGCAAAATAATGAGGCTGTTGAAGAACGTTTAAAATCCGTTGAGGGGCAGGTTGCCTCTTTGAAAACAGGTGATTCCGTGATGGACGCTCCTGCCGACTCGGTCGAAGAAACCCCGATGGACAAAGGGTGGGTGACTGACTTGAAGCCCGATGAAAAGGGATGGGTTGAAGGTCAGGAAGCTCAGCTTAAAGACCCTATGGCCGAAAGTGGAGAAGAAAAACCGTGGGCGCAGGTACCCGGTCCTTCTCCTGTCATTCCAGAGCCAAAGGTGATCAAGAGAGCAGGGACGCCGGTTGCGAAGGCGACGGCAAAGCCCAGAACTGTGTCCAGTTCCAAATCCATGTACGACCAAGGTCTCGCCAAATACAATGCTGATGACTTTGAAGGTGCGCGTGGTGTCTTTGATGAATTTCTTAAGAAATACTCAAAAGACAGCTTGGTGCCTAATGCGTTGTATTGGAAGGGGGAGACCTATTATTCTCAGAAGGATTTTGCTCAGGCCATCCTAACTTTCAAGGAAGTCACTGGTCGTTTCCCCAAGCATGACAAGGCTGCCTCGGCTCTGCTCAAGATTGGTATGTCTTATGACAAGGTTGGGGATTCCGAGAATGCAATTTTTTATCTTCGGGCTATGGTCGAGGATTTTCCGAACTCCGATGCGGCCGAGTTGGCCCGCACCGAGTTGAAACGTTTGGGCGGCTAGTCGCTGAATAGTAAAGTTGTTTCGGGCCGGAATTCCATATAAGTTTGTGGGTTCCGGTCTTGTCTTTTGAAAAGATGAACCAATGGATCTTAATAAAGAATATTTTGCATGCCTTGCCCTTAAGCATACTCCTAAGCTTACCAAAAAGAAGCTTGCAGATATACTTACGCATTATGACAGTGCCTATGAAGCACTTCAGGATGCAGCATCGTGGCCCAGTTTTGAGTTGATAGGCAAAACTCTGTCCAGATCATTCCAGAGCGAAATCTGGCGGGAAAAAGCTGAAGCGGAGTACAAGGCGGCCATGAAGGCCGGGATGCAGGTTCTCAGTTGGTATGATCCCCGGTACCCTGCGCTTCTTCGTCAGATCCATGAACCGCCCCTTCTTCTTTATTATACAGGTGACGTTTCGCTTTTAAAGAGTCCTGGTGTCGCGGTTGTCGGTGCCCGGGAGTGCACACGTTTGGGTTTGGAGGCGGCAGGGCGAATCAGTATGGAGCTGTCAGGCATAGGCATTACGGTTATTTCCGGTCTTGCCCTTGGTATTGATTGTCAGGCGCACCTTGGGGCACTCAGGGGAATTGGTAGCACTGTAGCGGTCCTTGGCTGCGGTTTGGACGTCAATTATCCGCCCAGAAATCGTGAAGTACGCAGACGGTTGGACAAGGAAGCTCTGGTAGTCACTGAGTATGGCCCTGGAGTCGAGCCATGGCCTGGAAATTTTCCGTATCGAAATCGAATTATCAGTGGATTGTCTCTAGGTGTTCTTGTTGCCGAAGCCGCGCACAACAGCGGCAGTCTCATCACGGCGCGTCTCGCCGGGGAGCAGGGCAGGGATGTCTTTGCTTTGCCGGGTCCCATAGGACAACCCTCTTTTACAGGTTGTCATCGGCTCATCAAGCAGGGTGCTGCTCTGGTTGAGAATGCACGTGATATAGTGGAAATCCTGCGATATGATTTTGCTCGTGAGCTTGAAGGTGTTCCTGATCCGGTACTTGATGAAGTGGAAGAGGAAGTTGACACGAGTCAGGCCACAGTGAAGAAGGCTTCAAAAAAGAAGGTCAGTCAAGGCGGCAAGAAGCGGCCGTCCGAAAAAAAACAGGAAGAATCACCTCGGAAAAAGTCAAGTTTCGCGGATCGAGAATCCATGTCCCTGAATGAAGAGGAGTGCACAATCCTGACTGTTCTTGACGGAATAGACAAGATGCACATAGATGCTCTTGGACGGCTATTGCATTGGGATTCGCCCAAGGTCAGCAAAGTTCTGTTGATGCTTGAAATGCGCGGTGCAGTGCAGCAACTGCCGGGCATGTGGTATCTTGCCAGGGAATCATAACATGTTGAGGATATTATGGATTGGAAACTCTTAGCCACAACTTTTGGCACGTTGTTCGTTGCTGAGTTGGGTGATAAAACGCAGCTTGCCTGCATGCTTATGACGGCCAAGACGCAGAAACCGTGGACGGTCTTTCTCGGATCATCTCTGGCCCTTGTTCTGGTCAGTTTTCTGGGGGTGATGTTTGCCCAGTTCATCTGCCAATATGTTTCGCCGCAGGTCATCAAGAAAGTGGCGGCAGTTTCTTTTGTTGTCATGGGATGTCTGATATTCTTTGATAAAATGTGATGCACGGTCTTGAGGGAAAAGTCTAAGCCGTGTATCTTTGCTTTTAGTGGAATAAATGATGTTTGAATAATGGGTATTGAGTTGAAATAATTATGCAAAAGATACCAATAGATCTTGCCGCACCCGGTATGAAGCTGGCTAAGCCTGTTATCAAGGAAGGGGGCATGACCATTATGGCCGAGGGCATGGAGCTGACTGAAAGCCTTATTGTCCGGCTGGAGAATATGAAGATTGATCGCATAACGGTTCAAGGTCATCCTGTGGATATGGGGGGGGCCGGTTCTGGCACCAAGTATGCCGAGCGTCTTGAGCGGCTGGATGTTCTGTTTCGTCGTTATGGCGAGGACAAATGGATGATGCGAGTCAAGAATCGCATGTCCCAGTATTTTCAGATCAAGGCAGCAGCCCAGGAAGCCAAGATGAATGCAGCAGGTATCTCTGAGATCGAAGAGAATGGTGAAGACGTGGTTGAAGCGGACAAAGGCAAGGTATAGACATGGACGCGGATTTGAAAACCAGCGTTCGTGGGGAAATACTCCAGGTCAAGGATCTGCCGACATTGCCGCACGTCTTGAGCGAAGTCACCAAGCTCGTTGAGGACCCTGATGCTTCCAGTGAGGCCATCGCCAAGGTCATCTCCACTGATCAGGTGTTGTCCGCCAAGGTTCTCAAGATGGTTAATTCACCTATCTACGGATTCCCGGGGCGTATTAGTTCCATTCAGCATGCCTTGGTATTACTAGGTTTCAATGTTGTTCGGGGAATTATTATCTCTACCTCGGTTTTCGATATGATGGTTCTGTCCATGAAGGGCTTGTGGGAGCACAGCCTTGGGTGTGCCACGGCCTGTAATGTTATCGCTCGTCGAGCCGGTTTCGAGGACCCTGAGGAATATGCCGTTGCCGGACTTCTTCATGATTTGAGCAAGGTTGTTACTGCTGTTCAATTGCCGGAATTGCATCAGACTATCCTTGATACGGTTCAGGCCAAGCAGATGACCTATTTTCAGGCCGAAAAAGATGTCATGGGTTTCGGCCATGATCGTATCAATGCCTGGCTTGCCCGCCATTGGGGTTTGCCTCCGAATATTCGTGAAGCCATGAGTCGGCATCATACACCGCAATTGGCCGAGTTTTACAAGCCTATGTCCTGCGTTGTGCATATTGGTGATTTTCTGGTCAGGTTGTTCGAGTTCGGAAATTCCGGCGATGACCAGACAGCGTATCTGCGCCCTGAGGCTCTTATCGAGTTGAAATTCAAGATGACGGATCTTGATAAGGTCATGGATGAGATGGCCGAGCAACTTCTCGAAGTTTCTGATCTCACATTTTAGGCGGGTTTTGGTTTTTTTTTATCCTTCCTTGCATTCTTTCAGCCATACTTGAAGAATGTTGTTTTTCTTCTGATGGGTGCCTTTGGGCAGGAACCATCGCAGCATTGCAACTCCCCGTTCTCCTTTGACGAAGACGCGGACTGGTGCTAGATTCCTTGCATGAGTCAAACCCTTCAGGATTCCCTTTTTCAACGCAAGCAGACAGCTTTTTTGCTGTCGCCCGACAAAGCACTTGCTGAAATGCTGCAAATGCTCTGGTCGCCTGAAGTGATTGAGTTCACGGTTTTCGAGAAGGGTGGTGGTGCCATTGAGCACATGTTCAACGAACCGCCGGATCTCTTGGTGGTGGACAACCGACTTGAGGATATTTCCGGTAAGGAAGTGGCAGGCCTGGTCAAAAGTGAGAATGTGTATCGTCAGGTGCCAGTGGTCATGTGCGTTGACCCCATCGACGTGGAAGAACCGTGGAACTGGAACAAGGTCGAGGTTGATGATTTTCTGGTTCGTCCGTTCAATCCGGCTGAAGTGCGAGATCGGATCAACTTGACCCTGTGTCGGGCCATGCGTGCTCTTGATGCCAATCCCTTGTCGAAGTTGCCTGGAAATACTTCAATAATCCAGCGAATACAGTATCTCATTGACAGTGGTGAGGATTTTGCGCTGGCGTATTGCGATCTTGATTATTTCAAGTCCTACAACGACAAGTACGGTTTTTCACGGGGCGATGAGATTTTGATGATGTCCGCCCGTCTTATAGTCAATACAATTCGCAGTTACCAGGGCGTTCAAAGCTTTGTCGGTCATGTTGGTGGTGATGATTTTGTGTTTATTTTGCCTCCGAATAATGTCGAGGGAGCCTGTCAGCGTATTATTAAGGATTTTGATGATATTGTGCCACATTTTTATGATCCGGACGATCGAAAGCGTGGCAATATCACATCCATAGATCGTGAGGGGGTTACCAAGATCTTCCCGCTCATGGCTGTATCCATTGCCGTGGTCATTAATACCGAAGGGCGACTCAAGCATTATGGGGAAGTTTCCTCAATTGCCATGAGTCTGAAGAAAAAAGCCAAGGCGAATCCCAAGAGTTGCTATGTCCTTGACCAACGAAAAGCGTAATCAACCCGGCGAATTTGTTCTGGGATTTCTCGCATATTTGTCTGTTGAGAAGGGCTATTCTGATGCCACAATCAGGTCATATGGAACTGATCTCGAACAATTCGAGCACCACCTGAAAGATAAGAAGCGGTCGTTGGAGAAGCCGGAGCGCGTGACGCGTGATCATGTGCGGGGTTTTTTGGCGGACATGCATCGCAGGCAACTTTCCAAGACATCCATGGGCCGCAAACTTTCGAGTTTGCGTGCATATTTCAAGTATTTATTGCGGCACAAGGTCATAGGCAAGAGTCCCATGGCTGGCATCCGTAATCCGAAGCAGGAAAGCAGGCATCCTCAGTTTCTCAATGTGGATCAGGTTGTAGCAATGTTGGAAATCGCTTTGGATCCTGATCCCGAGGGCTTGCGCGATCTGGCTCTGGCCGAGGTCTTGTACGGTTCGGGCTTGCGAATATCCGAGGCTATCGGGCTTGATCTCAATGATCTGGATTCCGATGTGATTAGGGTGGTTGGAAAAGGCTCGAAAGAACGTATGGTTCCCCTGAGTGATGCTTCAATCCAGCGCATTCGGCGATATATGGAACAAAGACATGCCTTTTTGAAGGATGATTATTCGGAGCAGGCTCTGTTTCTGAGCGTACGCGCCGGGAAACGACTCGACCGACGGCAGGCGAATCGGATTGTTGCCAAGCTGGGTAAGCTTGCCGGGTTGCCCAAGGACGTACACCCGCACATGCTCAGGCATAGTTTTGCTACGCATATGCTTGAGGCCGGGGCAGACTTGCGTAGTGTGCAGGAGTTGCTCGGGCACAAGAATTTGACCACAACTCAACGCTATACGCATCTGGACATGCAGCACATCATGCAGGTATACGACCAGGCGCATCCCCGAGCCGGAGATGAATCGGACGGGAAACCAGAGCAAAAATAAATATATGGAGAGTATGATGGAAAATCCCATGGTCCTTCTGGAAACACCGGAAGGCGAGATATTGATGGAACTGTATCAGGACAAAGCTCCGAAGACAGTCGAGAATTTTTTGCAGTACGTGGATGATGAGTTTTATGATGGCACGTTGTTTCACCGTGTCATCAAGGGGTTCATGGTTCAGGGCGGCGGGTTGACCTTTTCAATGGTGGAGAAGGAAGTGCGTGATGCCATTGCGAACGAGGCAACCAATGGGTTGAAAAATACCAAGGGTACGGTTGCAGTGGCAAGGACTTTGGATCCGCATAGCGGAACTGCGCAGTTTTTTATCAATGTTGCCGATAACTCTGATCTTGATCATACTGGCGAGGATGATGAGAATTTCGGTTATTGTGTCTTTGGCGAAGTAGTCGATGGCATGGATGTGGCCGAGAAAATCAGCAAACTGCGTACCAAGAGTTTTCAGGGATTCGATGATGTCCCGGTTGATCCAATTTCCATCATTACGGCTCGTCGCTTTGAATAAGCTTCTGGCAAATGAATTAATCAAAAAAAGGCGAAACCTTGGGTTTCGCCTTTTTAAATTTCATGAAGCGATTTATTGTTTTTGTGAAAGTTCGAATTCGTTTTTGAGGGTGTTAATCAGCTCTTTTACGGAGACGACCTTGTCAACAAGATAGGCGTTGGCACCGGCAAAGACAAAGCCGTGTTTCAGTTTGCCTTTGTAAGCACTTATAAGGGCTTGCGCGATGCAGTAGGGAGATTCTTCTTCGGCGCAGCTATGCAAACACTTGTGAATGCATTTTTTAGGTCGTTTCAGGCCCTCGGCGGCGGCACTGAGAAAGTCGTTTTTCAGGGCGCGACCGGGCATTCCGACTGGGCTTTTGATGATGGTCAGGTCTTCTTTCCGGGCGTTGACGTAGGCGCGTTTAAATTCGTCGTCTGCATCACATTCGTGTGTGGCGACAAAACGAGTACCCATCTGGACCCCCGCAGCACCCATTTTCAGGTATTTGGCAATGTCTGCACCTGTGAAAATGCCGCCGGCAGCGATAACAGGGATATCCTTGTTGTGCTCTTTTCGGAATGGGGTCACGGCTTCGATAACTTCGGGGACGAGGTTCTCAAGTTGGAATTTCGGATCTTCGAGTTGCTCTGCCTTGAATCCGAGATGTCCGCCAGCCTTGGGGCCTTCGACAACGAAAGCGTCGGGCAGGTAGTCGAATTTGTGGAGCCATTTGCGACACAGGATACTGGCGGCACGACCGGAGGAGACTATGGGCACGAGTTTTGTGCGCATTTCTTCCTTCATTTCCTCGGAAATCTCTTTCATGTATCCGGGGAGATCGACCGGTAGTCCTGCACCGGAAATGATGAGATCAACACGTTCACGAATGGATGTGCGGACCATATCTCCATAGTTGGTCAGGGCGCACATGATATTTACGCCAAGCAGGCCATCTGTCATTTTTTCGCGGGCTTTGCGGATTTCATCGATCAGGCCGCGTCGGTCGGCCCCTACGGGGTCCTTGGAGCGACTCGGATCGTTCATGCCTATCATGGATGTTGCAATAACACCCACGCCGCCTTCGTTGGCAACGGCACTTGCCAGGCCGGAGAGAGATATGCCGACACCCATTCCGCCCTGTATGATGGGAATTCTTGCAGTCAAGTTGCCGAATTTCAATTCGGGGAGTTCCATTTTAGTACCTCATATTGTAGAGAATAGAGGGCAAGATTATGCCTCCAGGTAACTTGGAAGTCAAGATAAATGGGCGTGTCATCCATGTTACCCATCTGTTTCATTTATAAATTTATTGACTACTAATTCTGCAAAATACATGGAGCTTGTGAAGGCCGGTGAGATGGAATTGAGGATGTGGACAGTATTTTCGTGTTTTTCGATGACAAAGTCCATGACTAGTTCATTGGTCTTGGTGTTTATAAGTTGGGGTCTGATTCCAACTTTGGGACACGACATGACATCGCGAGGCATGATGTGTTTGACCAGTTTTTTAGCGTCATTGAAGAAATGTTTGAAAAAGTACTTTCGAGGTTCATCCAGTGCCACTCCTCGGAACTTTTCGTTTCCGATAAACATGTGCATGTCGCGGAGCAGTATGGAGAGAAATTCTGAATCTATTCCTTTCAGAATGCCATAATTTTCGCGTCCGAAGGCCGGGATGGCTGTGGGGCCTACATAGACATCACCATGTACGCTACGAGTGAAATGTACGCCGAGAAAGGGGTTTTTAATGTTCGGGACAGGATAGATGCTGCCCTTGATTTTGTCCGCTGCTGGTTTCTTCAGAATGCGATAAATGCCCTTGAACGGCAGCAGATGATAATTTTTTGCTATGCCGAATGCTTGGGCAACTTTGTCGCTGAAGGCCCCGGCAGCGTTTATGAACAAGCCGTATCCAATGTCGCCCTGGTTGGTATGAACGAGGTTGGTTCGGGCTGACAGGAATTTCGTATTAAAGAAAAAGCGTACTTTTCCTGATGATTCCAGTTCTTCATGCATCTTTTTGAGTATGGATTTGGGATCGACCACTGCGGTCAATGGCGAGTATAGGGCCTTTTCCACGGTCTTTGCGTTGGGTTCGATCTGGGCAAGCCTGGTCTGGTCGATCATTTCGACGGTGCCACCGTTGGCTGTGGCCCGTTTTTCCAGTTCATCCAGTGTGGCCAGTTCGTTATCTTCACGGGCAACTATGACTTTGCCAGATTTGAAGAGCGGGAGGTTGTTTGTTTCGCAATATTTTTGCATGCGCTGGTTGCCTTTCAGGCACATTTTTGCCTTCAGAGTGCCGGGATCATAGTATATACCCGCATGAAGAACGCCGCTGTTGCGGCCTGATGCGTGGAAGCCCGGTCCGGCTTCCTTGTCAAAAATGATGATATCCTTGTGTCCTGATTTGACCAGCTCACGAGCAATTGTCAGGCCGAGTATGCCTGCGCCGCAGATGACAGTGTTTGCTGAATACATTGATTAACCTTTGCAGAGCAGTGCGAGGCCGCTCTTTTTTTCTTTCTTGCGGAGCATGTCCGTGTTGAGGATTTCCATGATGATCACTTCACCCACCAGCCAGACGTCGAGGCCGGGGCGGATGCAGCCGGTGCGCGTTTTTCCTTCGCGTCCGAGAGCTGCATGCATGTGGAGTACGGGCGTTCCTTCCTCATCGGGAAAGATTGTGCCTGTTGCTGAAACCTCGTGAGCCGTGTCGATGGCATGGAGGATGGGAGTGATGATCGGGTCATTGCCGTCTTCCGGGCCGACCACGAGGGTGCCCTTGTCCACTCCGCCGATCATGGTGCACAAGGCGGCTTTGATATTCTTTTCCCTGGCAAATTGCTCAATGCAGTCCGGGATTTTTTCTCCGTTCTCCAGTCGTAATGTAAAAATTCTGCCGATTGAACCTTCGCTGTATTGCATAGTATACCTGTCCAATGAAAAGTGGTTATGCAGACTGTTCAAAGAGGTTCCAGTGCCCGGTGCGACATGATGATCGAACCAAATTGTATTTGATCTGGATTCGGAGGTCGACGCGGTAGTCTGGACTTGTTCCTATTGACCACAGAGGCCCTTGTAATCACACCATTGGCAGCGATTGCCGGGCTGGGCTGTGAACTCACTGGTGCCCAGCATGTGCCGGACAAGTGTGTTTATCAGTCGAGGGGTCATCTCGTCCACTGCTTCAATGCGTTCTTCATCGGTCCATTTGGAGCCAAAGAGCCATTGTGTTTTGCCGTCTTCCGCGAGTTTGATCAATCCTGCATCGTAAGGCTTCTGTTTTTCGCATTGACTGAAAAGGTGCAGATATCCAGGGAGTTGGACACTCTGGACGGTCTTTGCCAGATCTGTAAGCAGCATTGCATCCGGTGTGGACGAGGTGTAATTGCCGATGCGATCCCATATTTCGAGGTCTTCCCAGAATCCTTTTTGGGGCATGACTCCACCCCCGGTCTTGTAGTCGAGAATCATGATACCTTGATCCTGCATTTCGATGCGGTCCAATTGCCCTTTGAACGGGATGGCAAGGTCGTCTGCGTTAATAGATGTTTCCATTGTTTTTTCAAGGCCGATCAAAGTGGTTATTCCCTGATTTGCAAGGAATTTTTCCAGCCTGTGACGGCCTGTCATGGTTAATGCCATGCGAGTGTCAAAGGCAAGGCGGGCAAAGAGATCACTGCCTCGGAATAGTTCTTCGAAAAGTGTGTGCAAAGGGGCTGGGTCGAGACTACCCAGATCGCTTTTTCGTCCTATGTGAGGGGTCAGGAATTCACGCAGGACTTCATGAATGAGAGAGCCGAATTCACTGCGGTCGCCATCTTCGTCAACCTGGGAGAGAGGCCGGATGCGGGTCAGGTAGCTGTAGAAGAACTGTTTTGGGCAGTTCATGTACTGGTCCAGACGGGAAGGGGACAGACCCTTTTCCTTGAGGGTGTCCAGCAGATTGTCATGCAGGATATCGGTCATTTGTATGGGCTTGACACCCGTGGGCATGGAGCTTGCGGGAAAAGTTACTGCCCTGATAATGGAATCGCCCGGTTTGATGAGTTGCTTGTCATGTTTTTCCTGTTCCCAGATGAGTTGTTCCACATATCGGCTTCGCACGCTTTTGGAATCGAGAAGGCCTGGCTGTATGCCGCTCTGGTAGTAGATTACGGCCTCGTTGGCTCCCATGAGCAGCCGATAGAAGTTGTAGCCGGACACATTGTCGCGTTCACGGGTGTCGGGCAGGCCGATGATTCGTCGTAATGAGTCCGGCAGCAATGGGTCAAATGGATTGGTACCGGGCAGCCTTTCTTCAACCGCGTCAATGATGAAGAGGCGATTGAAGCGCAGAAGACGGGTTTCGAGAACTCCGAGTATCTGCAATCCGCCCAAGGGTTCCGGTTCAAACGAGACGCGTTCCTGTGAAAGCATGCGGCGGAGAAAGGAGTGGAGCGTGGTTCTGCTGAATTCGGTTGTACTTGCTTCAGCGCCCTTGAGCTGAGGGATAACGGAACTGGTAAGGCGGAACAGGCATTCTGCATCCACGAGATATGTGTGCCAGAGTCTTTCGCCGTGTCTGTGAAGGATTGTGGACAACCCTGCGAGTCCGTCGGCAAGGTCCGCCAGTGTTCTGTTGGATTCAAAGGCTGTCAGGCAATGCTTCAGAATTTCCATGCGGAGTGGTTCAGTTGTGTCCCGATCCACTTTTTTGAGCACAGTGTCATCATAAGGCGGGTCCCAGGTAAGTGGGTTGAGATACCGTTCGCCTTTGCGAATGAGGGATTCCCAGAGGTGGAAGACCTTGCGCAAGGGTTTGTCTTCCGGGCCGAGCAGGCGGAGATATGGGTGGCGAATGAGGCTGATCACATCGCGCCAGTAGTAGCGTCCGTTTTCGAGTTTGTTCTCCTGTAGGGAGAGCAGTGTTTCGATGAGTCGGGCAAGGGAGGTCCTTTCCAGAGGATATCCCATGGAAATGTTCGGTTCCTTGTCTGGCAGATGATGCATTACCGGAAGCAGGGCACCTTCGTCCGGCAGGATGATGGCTGTTTCGTCGAGCTGGTCGCTTGCACGCAGGTCTTCAGCCAGGGCGGCCAGTTGTGAATGGCGATCGTATCCTTCGCAGAAACGGATACGGGGTTTGGTGGTCAGAGGAGTCACTTCATTAGGAATTATGGCTTTTGTTCTCCATCTTTTCAGCCAGGCCATATGTTCGGCAGCGGACCAGTGCGGTTTGGTGCCGTTTGCAAGGGCCTGGTCTCCATGGATGACCGGGTGCAGGAGATCGTCTTCCCACAAGCGGCGGAAGAGAAGATCCTCGGCTCCGCTCAGGGCGTAGAATCCGGCTGCAACAATGGGTTTTCCATCAAGGAAGTTGGCAACGTCCGCAATATTTCCGGTGATGAAACGCCAGTCCAGGCCGGAGGTGGTCCAACCTCTGCCGAACAGGCGGGAGACGTATGCATGGTGAATTGCGCCCAGTTGCTCCAACAGAGCCGCAGCATAGTGCGACACTTCGCCATCCATGTGTCGAAGGTCTTCGGGCTCGATGTTCTGGCGCAGGATGTCATCCATGAGTTTGGCCAGACGAATTCCCCATGGCAGAAATGCCTCTTGATCGAGTTCGGGCAATCGTGCGAGCAGGCCGCGGCCAGTGCAGCGCAGGTCTGCAACCACGGAGCGCAGCAGTTCCACCAGATCGAGTTGGTTGGCCTTGATTGCCGGGGTGTCGGACAGTTCGCGGCGCAGACCTGATACGAACTCTGCAATGGAAGTCATGTGCGGCAGGAAACAGGGACGCTCCAGTTCCTGATGGTTGGCAAAAAAAGCCTTGAGATAGCGGCGTGGGCGATTGTGCGGAAAAAGTACGGTGATATCATTGAAATCTTCACGTGCAACCAGAAGTTCACCCAGTGCTGGAATGAAGTCGTTTTGCCAGGGAATGAGAGTAATCGGTTTCATTTAGGCATCCTTACTTGTGACTTCATGGATTTCCTTGAGGTCGAGGTAGACAAGGAAGCCTTTTGGTTTGCCTTGCGTACTCGGTATGCATTCGAGGATGTTCATGTAATCGAGAATCTGTTCCCTGTTTTTGGGGCTGGGTTGACCGGTCTTGAAGTCGATAACCACGGTTTCCGTTCCTTGATAGAGAAGGTCGAACCGCTTGAATTTGCCCTTTGCGTCCATTACTTCAGGTTCCCTGAGGCCGTTGGCAAGCCAGATCAGTAGCCTGTCGTTGCCCAATGCCCATGTGACCATGTCGTGCAGGTCGTGTTCAAGCGTTTTCAGTTCCGTGTCTTCAAGTGCGCCAAGGGCGGGGAAGTCCTGCATGGCAAGCCGGATAGCACGATCCGTATCCGCCATGGTGTTGCCGGTTACGCGAACGTGCTCCATGGCCCGGTGGGCCACTTCGCCGCGCATGCGTTCATTATAAAAATATTCATCCAGATTGTGACGGTAGACGCGCAGGCGGGGCAGCCATGCCATGAGCTCTGTTGACTGGTCCGAGGGCGGCAAGTCAATGGTTGCGGGTTTGGATACATGCTGGGCTGGCGGACCTTCTGCCGGAGGCTGACCATATTCGAAGACAGTTTCGTCATCCAGGTCCAGAAACAGGTTCATGGCTGCCAGAGCCGGAGAGTGCGTCGGTTTTTTGGTAAAGAATCCATGGAGTTCCTCGCGGGCGCGAGTCCAGGCCACGTAGAGCAGGTTGAGTTGTTCGCGTACGGCGCGGCCCAGACTGGAATGGTATGGTTTGCCGAGGCCCTTTTTCATGGGTGTGAGCAGTCGGTGTCCCTTGTATTGTCGTATTTCAAAGTCCTGATCCGGTTTGACGGTCCAGTTGTGGAAAGGAACGATGACTACTGGAAATTCCAGCCCTTTTGATTTGTGAATGGTCATGATGCGAACCGCATCAATGTTTTCCGGTAAAGGTACTTTTTCCTCACCTGATTTTTCATCCCAGTATTCAAGGAATGAGGACAGGGAGCCGTAGCCGTTTTCTTCGGCCAGATGAACGACTTCAAGGAAGCGGCGCACATAGAGTTCCGTTTCGGGATATCGTTCCAGCACCCGGAAAATACGGATGGCCTCCTGCGTCAGATCGTAGGGAGTCATCAGGCCGGATTGATTGTAGAAAGGTTCGATTAATTGTTGCCAATGTTCCGGGAAATCCTCTCGAAAATGGACACCTAGGGGGCGTTTCTTTGGCTGGACCAGCCAGTCGTGAAATTCGGTTTCGGTGATGCCGGTTTCGGACAGGAAAAGTTCTGTTCCCCCGGAAAAGGTCAGGAATGCGATATCATCACGAGGGTAGTCGAGAAAGGCGAGCAGGGCTGCCAATTGTCGGATTATGGGGTGTCGGTCCAGTTGCAGGCTGTTTTCCGTGATGACCGGGATGTTTTTTTGCACCAGCAGGTCACATACAAGGGCAGCGTGTCCATGGGTGCGCACCAGCACGGCTATGTCGCGAAAACGGCGTCGTGCGGTGAGTTCGTCCATGAGTCCGTCCAGTGCCTCCAGTGTGTTTTCCTCGATTTCTGCAGCTTTGTCTCCGGGCAGCAATTCCATGCGGACATATCCTTCAGTGTCGGCATGTTTTGTGGGTATTGACTGGGAGCATCCGTCGAAGTTGCGTATCAACTCAAAGGCAAAGTCGGCTCGGAAATCGTCTGGTGCATCATTGAACAATCCGTCCGCCAGGTCATTGGCATGAACAAGGTTTTCGAAGTTGTTGAAGAAGGTATTGTTGAATTCTACGATGTTTTTGTGACTGCGCCAGTTGTCGGGCAGGATATCGCGTTTGGTTTCGAGTGCGAGAGATGCGACATCCGGCAGGGTCATGACCTCGTCAAACAGCGCGGAATCCCCGCCTCGCCAACTGTAGATGGCCTGTTTGATGTCGCCCACATAGAAAAGGCTGCCGCCTTTTGCCAGGCATTCCTGAGTGAGTGGGGTTATGGCTTTCCATTGTTCGCGGCTGGTATCCTGGAATTCGTCCACCAGAAGATGATGCAGGCGGCATCCCATGCGGCAGTATGCTTCTGATACGGTTTCACCGTCAGTGAGTAGTTCGTTGACAAATCCGGCCAGGGCAGAACCGAGGATTGACCCGCGTTGTTTTTGCAATACGTTCAGGCCGTTGAGCAGGCGCATGGCAATTTCGATGGGCGGGGCAAGGAAATAGGCACCGGACAGGATGGCATGATCGGCTTTGTATGATGTCCATGCCTTTCTGAGTTGAAGATATTCGGATTCTGCGAGGGTATCGACCAGATCTTTTCCCTTGGCCAGTATGCATTCCCGGAAGCTGTCTTTATGAATCAGTGTCGAGTCGGGTGGAGTCTCAAAGAGTTCCAGTGCAAGGCATTTTGCCAGGAATTTCTTGAAGTTGGCATTGGCTGGCAGCTCCCGGTCATTGAGCAATGTTTCCATGTTCTTCACAGACGTTGCAAAGTCGGCATAGGCTGAGATCAGCAGGTCCCGGATAGCATTTTGATTTGTTTCCAGTGGTCCGGTCTGGCTGCGCAGGTAGCGGGCCAGTGCCAGGAGTCTTTGGCGGACCATATCCTGAAGCCAGAATCCGGTGCGGCCTTCGGTGCGGATCATGGTGGTAAAGGTATCGGCCAGAAGGTCTCGCTCCGGGCTGTCTTCGTTGCATATGTCGGCAAAGTGGTCGTACACGGCATCGAACATTTCGCTTTCATCAAAGGCAATCTTGAAATCAGGTCTGATGCCGAATTCCAGAGCAAAGAGTCTGAGCAGCAGGGCGAGCAGTGAGTCAATGGTACGGATGTTCAGGCGGTGATAGCGACGCAGAATGGAATCCAGAGCTTTTCGTGCCGTGGCAGGCGAACAGTCGGCTTTTTGGTCGTTGTCGTTGATGTTGAGCGCGCTGAGTTTGAGGCCCTTGACTACGCGTTCCTTCATCTCGGCAGCGGCTTTGTTGGTGAAGGTCACGGCCATTATTTCTGGCCATACGTATCCTCGATGGGGTTTGCCGGTGCAGGTGAAGGGCTGTGCCGTATCTTCTGCATTGTCCAGCAGACTCAGGAAGCGGCGAGTGAGTTGATATGTTTTGCCTGACCCTGCGGAAGCCTTGACCTGTTTGAGTTCCGACATGATTACTCCGTGTCTTCGGTTGTTGCCCGACTGGGGCGTGCGCCAGTGAAAACAACGAAGAGTACGGCGGCTATGATCATGCTGCTTCCGACATATCCGAGTATGGAGAATGTTTCACCAAACAGGATAAAGGCGAATATGGCTGCTACCACGGGTTCAAAGGTGGCGACGACAGAGGCTTGGGTCGCTTCCATGCGTTTGAGCCCTGCGTAATAGGCGGAAAAAGCTCCGTATGAAGTGACTGCTCCCAGTCCGATAAGTAACATCCATACATAGGCACTCTTGGGAGCGAAATTTACGAATGGGAAGAGCATGGCCGCGCCAAAAGGCAGGGCATAGACGAAGATGGTCGGGGTTGGGTAGCGGTACAGAAACTTTTTGCCGAAGATGTAATAGAGGGCATAGGTGAATCCGGCGACAAGTCCTGCGGCAATTCCGAACCAGTCGAGTTCGAGGGAATTGCCGTTCATAAGTTGCGGGCCGAGGCTGATGCATGCCACGCCGATGATGGTGGCGATGACACATATTATTTTGGTTCTGGTCATTTGCTCATTGAGAACCAGCCAGGACATGAGGGCCACCCAGGCCGGAGCTGTATAGAGGAGAACGGCGGCCAGAGCCATGCCAACGTCGCGGATGGCAAGTTGATATGAGCCGTAGAAGAGGGTGACGCAGATGAAGCCGAAACCGAAAAGTGCGGGCAGATCAGTGCGTTGAACCTTGATTTGTTTCTTTACGCCAGCGTGGATGACAAAGAGTACCCATGCAAAAGTGGCGCGCCAGAATGCGATTTCCAGCGCGCTTATTCCTTCGGGCAGGATATAGTTCGTGAATACGCCAATAAGCCCCCACATGAATGCGGCGGCCAGGACGAAGAGAAAACCTTGTGTGTTCATTTATAGTGACACCTTGGTGCCGAGACCTGCGGCCAGGGCTTTGTCGTGGATGAGGGAAGCGGTCATGACATCGTGGCTGGCAATGCCCATGAGTACGGCTCCGCGTCTGCCTTGGCGAACGCCTTGTTTGAGTCCTGCACAGATTTCGCCCATGTCGGCATGGATGTCGTCGGGAGTGGGGTAGCCCTTTTGGAAGTATGTTCCCTGTTCCTGGGTCCAGACATACTGGTTTTGGTTGTCGCAGGTGAAGTTGGCATCCTGAAATACGTCTTCCATGATGGCGGAGTCGTAGTCAACGGCAATGACAAGGCATTCCGGCTTGAGCCAGGAGCGTGGGATCGACCGCTGAGGTTCTTCCACAATGGGCGTGCAGGTGATGAGTACGTCTGCTTCGGCCACGGCGGTGCGGACATTTGAGCAGATGACGAATTCGGCCTCGGGAAGTTCCTGATGCATGTCGTGGATGAAACGTTCCACTTGTCCTTCGTATTTGTCGTAGCAGTAGACACGGGAGAGTTTTGGAAAGACTTCGCGCATGGCAATGAGATTTACTCTGCCTTGAACGCCGGTGCCGATGATGGCAACAGATCTGGTATCAGGATGTCCGAAGTGCCGGGCGTAAACTCCTGAGGCTGCACCAGTGCGCCAAGCTGTGACCCAGCCTGCATCCATGACTGCAATCGGGAGTCCTGTGGCAGAATCGTTCAGGAGCATGATGCCGGAGATGTAAGGCAATCCATTGGCCGGATTCGGCGGATAGCCGGACACGCATTTGACACCGGTTCGGTCAACATTGCCACCAAGGTAACAGGGCATGGCATGGATGAAACAGTCCTCGCGAGTGTGGATGCCTATCTTGGCTGGCATTTCCGCTTCGCCGCGTCCGACCGTGGCTAACCCGGCTTCCACTGCGTCCATGATCTCGGGCATTGTGATACCGAGCAGGTCTATTTCCTTGGACGATATCCAGAGTACTTCTGCGGTCATGTGTGCTCCTTGAATGGTTTTGTCGGGGCGTTCCGATAGATTGGTTTAGGACTTTTTGTTTCTTGCGTCAAAGGGTGTAGAAATCCTTGCGGGTTAGTCTGTTATGAGGCAATGTTTCAGACATGATTATAAAGAAGACATACGTTATTCCCGCGAATATGAGTGGCCTGCGTCTGGATCGGGTTCTGGAGGAAATGGAGTCTGAGTCAAGTCTCCGTTTTCGCCGCAGGCTTTGTGACGAAGGCCGTGTTTTGGTGGATGGCAAGGTTCGCAAGCCCGGATACAAGGTCCACCAGGAGCAGCAGATTGATGTTTTAGAAGGAGTACCAAACATGTCTTTTGAGCAACTGGGACTCAGTGTCGTGAAGCAGGATGGCATGTTCGGTGCCATATTCAAACCGTGCGGAATTCATTCCGCAATCATTGCCGGAAAGGATATCCCCAGCGTCGAGGCCGTTCTGCCGGAGCTTTTCCCGGACAGTACCCCGATTCTGTTGAACAGGCTTGATCATCTTACATCCGGTCTGTTGCTGGTTGCCCTGACAGCCGAAGGGGAAAAGACATATCATGAACAGGAAGACGCGGGCCATATCAAGAAGTTTTATCTTGCCACGGTCAAGGGGCGTCTTGACGGAGTCGTGACCATCAAGAATAGGCTTGATACTGATGATCGGAAGAAGACTCGCGTGTCCGATGAAGATGATTCGGACGTACGTCGCTGGACTGATGTGGAATCACTTGTTCATGATCACGACGACGATACAACCACGGTACGCTGCCTTATCATGAAGGGAGCGCGGCATCAGATCAGGGCGCATCTTGCAACTGTCGGACATCCCATTGTCGGCGATCCGATATACGGTGATGGTCTAGAGGAAAACGTTTTGCACCTGCACCATTCTCGGATTGAACTTCCTGGGTTTTCAGCCGAAGTTGACGCGCTTTTTTAGGCGGAGATGAAACGAAAAAGGCCCGGATCGCATGATGCAATCCGGGCCTTTTGTTGCTTGTCGTATTGATCTATTTTTTCTTGTTCAAGGCTTCCTGAAGCTTTGCTCCGAGCAATCCCATGCCGCTGGCAGTACTCGAATCAGTGGATTTCTTGGGAGCAAATTCCTTCCAGGCTCCATCCTCTTGCACATCGCCAGTGGTCAGGGATATCTTGCGTTCACCGGCTTTGATTTCGTTGATGAATATCTCGACAGTGTCCCCGGAGTGCAATTTTTCAAAGGCAGCGGGTTTTTCGGAGCGGGCAATGATCGACTTGGGAAGCAGGCCGGTAATACCTGGTTCAAGCTGGATGAAAATGCCGAATTGCTCCTGTTTCTCAACGGTACCAGTCACTTTCTGACCGGTCTGGTATTTTTCTGTCACTTCCATCCACGGATCGCCTTCGGCGTCTTTCATGGACAAACCTATGCGGCGGGCTTCAGGATCAATCGACTTGATTTTGACCGAGACCTGTTCGCCTTCGGAAACGAAGTCGGCAGGCTTGTTGACGCGCTTGGTGTAGCTCATTTCGGAGACGTGAACGAGGCCGTCCACGCCGGGTGCGATTTCCACGAATGCACCGAAGTCTGCCAGACGAATGACCTTGCCGGTGACCTTGTCGCCCTCGCTAAAGGTGGAGGTGATGGTATCCCAGGGGTCTTGGGCCAATTCCTTCATGGACAGGGAAATCTTGAGGCGACCGGGTTTGTCTGTTGCTTCGATGCCGATGATTTTGGTCTTGACCTTCTGGCCAACAGAGACGGCTTCTTCAGGATGCCCGATGCGGCTGAAGGATATCTGAGAGATATGCACCAACCCGTCCAGGCCGGGCAATATTTCGACAAATGCGCCAAACGGAGCCAGGCGGGTGATGGTTCCTTCCACTTCGTCGCCGACCTGGGTGTTGTTGACAAAGGTCGAGGCAGCTTCGATGGCGTCTCGTTCCAACAGGGAACGACGAGAAACCACTATGTTGCGACCATTTTGTTCCAGCTTGGTGACGAGAAATTCAAAAGTTTTCCCGACGTATTGTTCCGGGTCTTCAACAAAGCTGCTGTCGATCTGGCTGACCGGACAGAATGCGCGATGTTGCATGATCTTGATGTTGAAGCCGCCTTTGCAGGTGGATTCCACGTTGGCTTCAACGGGCAATTCGTTGGCTTTGGCTTCTTCAAGCATGGCCATGCCGCCGATGCCTGACAGGGCTCGGGAGAGCTTTATGCCATCGGAGTCCTTGCCAACCACATAGAGTTCAACGGTATCACCATCGGTCACGGTGCAGTTGCCATCGTCATCCAGTAATTCCGCTTTTTCGACTATGCCGTCCAGCTTGGTTCCAGTGTCAACAAAGACGGTGCTTTCACCAACCTGAATGACGGTGCCGGACACTTTGTCGCCGATGTTCAGGTTGTCGCCGCCGCCTTCGCTGTATTGCTCAAACAGGTCGGCAAAACTTGCTTCGCCTTCTTCCACGCCAATTCTGTCTTTGAATTCTTCGGACACGTTTTCAACCGTTCTTTTAAGATGTTTATGTCAGTAGGGCTTTGGCAAAATCCTTGCCGTTGAAGGGGCGAAGGTCTTCCATCTTTTCGCCCAGGCCAACAAAGGTGATTGGTAGCTTATTTTGCAGGGTGACTGCAACAACAACCCCACCCTTGGCCGTGCCGTCGAGTTTGGTGAGAATGATTTCATCAACCCCGATTGCTTCATTGAATAATTTGGTCTGGGAGAGGGCGTTTTGGCCCGTTGTGGCGTCGATGACCAGAACGCAGCGATGGGGGGCGCCTTTGTGTTTCTTGCCCACAACTCGTTGAATTTTTTTTAATTCTTCCATTAGATTGATCTTGGTGTGCAGTCGTCCGGCAGTGTCCAGCAGCAGCAGGTCGTAGCCTTCGCTGATAGCCTTGTCCATGGCTTCAAAGGCCACGGCTGCAGGGTCGGACCCTTCGGCCTTGGCAAAGAAGCCCACACCGATGCGGTTTGCCCATACTTCGAGTTGTTCGATGGCAGCGGCCCGAAATGTGTCGCCCGCTGCAATGAGAACCTTGCGGCCTTGCATCTTGGCGCGATGAGCCAGCTTGGCAATGGTGGTTGTTTTGCCTACGCCATTGACACCGACCATCATCAATACTTCTGGAGGATTTACGGCCTCGATGCGGGGCGGTACCTTGAAAATATCCTCAAGCTCATCCCGAAGGATGGTCTTGAAATCGTTGGGATCGTCGGTTCCGGCCTTGTGAGCGCGCTTCTTGAGGTTTTCCATGAGCTGGGTCGCGGCTTCCATACCGACATCGGCCATGATCAGGATCTCCTCGAACTCTTCCCAGAAATCGTTATTCAGCTTGGAGTGGGTGGACAGTAATCCGTCGATGCGTTTGGTTATTTGATCTCGAGTTTTGGATATACCTTCGGAAAGTTTGACAAAAAGTCGGTCACGTTCGTCTTCTTCGTCTTCCAGGTCGAGGGCCAAGGTCAGCCGGTATTGCAGCTCGGATTTGAATTCCGAAACGGCTTGATATCCCATGTTGTCGAGCCATTTTTGGAAACTGTTGATAAAAGTGTTGGCTTCGTCTTCCGGGGCACCAAGGGCTTTGAACAGAAAGGCAAGTCTTTCCCACAAGATTGGACTGGAAGAGTCAACGTTTTTGACTATGATGTTCAACCATTCCGAAAGTTTCGGTTCGGCCTGGCGCAGGGCCAGAGTCAGTCCGGTTTGCCAGTCTTCCGTAGGCGTTGGCGCTGCATCGTTTTCGGGGGCGTAGGGCAGAGTCGCGGACTCGGGTGCTTCCGTTTCAGATTCGACAGGTTTTGGCTCAGATTCGGCCTTGGCTTCGATTTCGAGGCCATGCTCTTTCCTGTATTCATCAAGGGCCTGTTGTGCCACGTTTTCCGGGCTTTGCCAGGCTTTTTTCAATTTGGTAAAGAATCCCATCAAGTCCTCTTGTAGTGCTTATCGTTAGGGCGTTGTTAATAGCTTACATGCACAGACTAAGCAATAGCCGGGAAAATGCCGTTCGGACGTTGCCATTCTACGGCTTAAAAGTTAAAAACCATAAAAAATTATCCAAAGGATTCATGAATGAAACGAACAAAGATAAAGATTGCTTTGAATTCAGACAGTGCCATGGAAGAAATCCTTATCAAGGGCTGGGTGCGTACCAAGCGAGATAACAAGGGATTTTCATTTCTTGAACTTAATGACGGCTCAAGCATAAAGACCATCCAGGCTATCATTGACCATACGCCTGAGATTGAAGCTGCCTTGGCAAGAGTGGGTACAGGGGCTGCCGTTGCCATTTCCGGTGAGCTGGTTGAATCTCCGGGCAAAGGGCAGAAATGGGAAGTGCGCGGCAAGACCCTTAAAGTTATTGGTGAAGCCGACCAGGAGACATTTCCGCTTCAAAAGAAACGTCACAGTGATGAATTCCTGCGTGGCATAGCCCATTTGCGCCCTCGTACCAACAAGTTCGGTGCCATGTTTCGCATTCGGTCAGAACTTGCCCAGGCCATTCACAAATATTTTGCGGAAAAGGATTTCTTTTATATCCATACGCCTATCATAACTGGTTCTGATTGCGAGGGTGCAGGCGAGATGTTTCGTGTCACAAGTCTCGAAGCTGGCTCCAAGGAGACTGCTGAGAACGATTTTTTTGGTAAACCATCGCATTTGACCGTGTCAGGACAGTTGTCAGCCGAGATGTTCAGTCTATCGCTGGGGGACGTATATACCTTTGGGCCGACATTTCGTGCCGAGAATTCCAATACCCCACGTCATGTGGCCGAGTTCTGGATGATCGAACCGGAAATTGCTTTTTCCGATCTCGTCGATGACATGGATTTGGGCGAGGATATGATCAAGTATTTGATTACGCACATTCTTGATAATTGTCCTGATGATATCGAGCTTTTTGCCAAGTGGGTGGACAAGACGCTCATGTCGACTTTGGAGGGTATTCTGCGAGAGCCTTTCAAACGACTGCCCTACACAGAAGCTATCGAGATTCTCAAGAAGACAAAAAAGGATTTCGAGTACCCGGTGGAGTGGGGCATTGACCTTCAGACAGAGCATGAACGATTCTTGTGTGAGGAGAAGTTCAAGAAGCCTGTGTTTGTTTACGACTACCCCAAAACCATCAAGCCGTTTTACATGCGTATGAACGATGATAACAAGACCGTGGCTGCCATGGATTGCCTGGTCCCTCGAATTGGCGAGATCATTGGAGGTAGTCAGCGCGAGGAACGAATGGACGTTCTGGTTGCCCGCATGGATGAGGCGGGTCTAAACAAGGACGAGTATTGGTGGTATCTCGATTCTCGTCGATACGGTTCCGTGCCTCACGCCGGTTTCGGCATGGGATTCGAGCGCATGCTTATGCTTGTCACTGGCGTGGCAAACATTCGTGATGTCATGCCATTCCCGAGGACTCCCAAGAGTCTGGATTTTTAGTATTAAGTAAGTGAGAAAAGAAAAGCCCGATGGTTCGCCATCGGGCTTTTTATTATTTGATCGGGATGTGAATTTCCGTCAGCAAATCTTCTGGTGATGTTTCTCCCGGATCATTCAGGTACAGTTCAAATGATGGGTTTTCATCAAGCTCCTGACCGCTTTGGGGCAGCCATTTCCCCATGATTTCGGCATAGGTGTTTTCAAGGTTTTTATATGGTCCCTTGTGGGTGCATATTGCGTATTTGCCTTTGTCGATGACTTGAACGCCGACTTCCCCTTCGGCTTCTATTTCATCTATGACCGTAAGGCATGCATCATAGCGGATTTTTCCGGCGGAGTCACTGTCGGATCATCGTGGCTTATCCCGATGAATTTAGTGTTAGCACGGAACAGCCCTTTGGGCTCAGCCCAGGTGCAGAGTGTGTCCCAAGCTGTCTTGCATTCCATGTAGGGGCCAATGTGGCGTACAAATGCAACTTTCATTGGTTTTAGTTCTTCTACTCGTACTTCCAAGGTTGTGTCCTCATGGGTGTAAAAGGTTAACCCGTTGCGTGCATGGTCTGGCAAATAGTGAACATTGCCAGGGATTTTTTTGTAGATAATTTCCCAATGCTGCTCCGGGTATTTTGATGGTGGACATCCGAACATTTTTTTGAATGCCCGGCTGAAGGATTCCACTGTTTCGTAGCCGGCATCAAAAGCAGAATCCGTGACTCTTGAAAAGCTTGAAGCCAAACGGCTTGCAGCACGCTCTAGTCGTATGCGTCGAATGTGTTCAACCACGGTTTCTCCGAACAGGCCCTTGAAAATGCGATGGAAGTGGACTGGAGAGAAAAAGGATATTTCTGCCAATGATTCCACAGTTAGATCATCATCCAGATGCGACTGGATGTGAACAAGCACAGTGAGCATGCGTTCGTAGTACAGGTTTTTTGTGGTCGTTTTCATTCCTTACTCCTGAGGCGATGAGTAGACGTTACTGGAAGCGCATGAGAGTGGCTTGATCATTTCTGTCATTTTTGAAGAGGTTGTTCAATGGCGACGGTTGAATTTGTATGGTGAGATTGGAGATTGATCGAAGTTCTAGGCAAAGCAGAGTCATTAAATATAGATATGGTTCCATTTGACAGAATGAAGAGATCAGGGGCGTAAGCAAGAACCGACTGAAAAGGGGTAAAAAAGGATGGAGCACCATTAAAGTTGGTTACTAATTTGAGACAGCATCGTGATTCTGTGGACTTTATCGGGCGGAGTGGGGTATCATATCAAAGAGGTCTTGGGGAATATAAGCAATAAGGTCATCAAGTATCCCATGCGAGAGGACTCATTGGATGCTTTTAAGGAAATCAAGTCTGTTAAAGATGGCCTTTTAAGGGTAAAAATCATCTCAAGTTACACTTCGGTACGGTTTCTAATTGACGTTATCATGACCTTTTGGAAACAAAGCGTGGAGTTTGGTTTGTTTTGCCTAGATATTAAAGTGTTTTATTTTAGACGTTTAGTGTGATTGCAAAAGAAAGAATTTATTTTTTCCCAAAAAACCACTTGACCTCGGATAGCGATTCACCTAGAACCTCTTTCGCCGCACGGGAAAGCCCGACAGGGTTCACCAAGCGGCTCGATCTTTCTTAAACAAAATGAACGGTTGGCTCTTAAAAGCAGTTTGAAAAAAATGCAAAAAAAAGGGTTGACGGAAAACCTGGAAAAAACTAGGTTTATCTTTCCCGCAAATGAGCGGGACGTTCTTTGAGAAACAAGACGTACTGGTCTTTGACAATTAAATAGCGAGTTGAGCAAATTAAGATCACAAG
>JAEINO010000126.1 GCA_016342345.1 Pseudodesulfovibrio sp.
ACACTGTTCTTGTAAAGAGGGCCGGGTTTCAGCTGTGCGACCAACTGCTCCAAAGGTCCGGTCAATCCTTTGACCTGGTCAAATCCCTTGTGCAGCAGGTAGCCGTAAATCATGGCTCCACGGAAAATCGAGGAACAGAACACGATGATGAGCTTGTCCTTGGGCAGTTCATCCAACCTCGATGGCACCTCGTTTACCGGAATATTGAGTGCAAACGGAAACGAAAGACATGCGGCTTCATTGCGTGTGCGCACATCCAGAAAGAACACCTTGTCGGTACCGACAAGCTTTGCCGCGCCTTCAGGTGATATTGCATGTTCTCCAGTGCCAAAGTACGTGAAATCCATCTCGGAAATAAGTGTATCAAAACGATCCATGTGAACAATTCTCCTTGTGTTTCTATTTGGTAAAAACGCCAAATAGAGGTGTAAAATATGCCTCCGCAAGGCAAAGGTCAACACTTTGCTAGCAATTTTGAAAAAATGGAAATGGTTGTTTGATATTTGGGGATTCAACATCATTTGTTTTCTGGGAAGTTCTTTGGAAAGTTCTTTGGAACAATTTTGCCGTCAAATCAGTCGATTTCAAATCCCTGGCAAGTGTCTTTTTTGCTCTTTTTTTATCCTTTTACGCCCCTCTGACACCCGTTTTTATCCGAGTGCTAAAAGCAGTGTTATGCTTTTGCCGATTTCCGGGAGTGGTTTTTGGAAACGAAAAATTGGAGAAAAAATGGGAGCACCATACTCGTATCAATTGAGGCATGATCAGGAGGGTCGCATTATTGAAAAAGCCGAAACCGTAAGCGGCACAACAGTCAAATGGACTTACACGTACGACAAGGCGGGGCGGCTTCATGAGGCACACCTTGGCGGACGGCTTGTTTGCCAATGTCATTATGATAAACAGGGACGCCGTGTGCGGGACTGTTTTCCTGCAACGTCCGGGAGTACTTTTCGAGACTATCGGTACACCGTGGACAACCGGGTACAATCTGTTGGAGGCAATTCCTATACTCACGACAAGAACGGTTTTCGAATGCTTTGGAATTCGGCTGGTTGCTATACCCGATACGAGTATGCACCGGATTACCGACTGCTCAAGGTCGAAGAAGAGGGCAAAAATCGCGTCTTCGAATTCTCCCACGACCACAACGGCCAGCGTGAGGTTAAAGATCTTAATGGTCAGATGGTCGAGGCATACAAATGGCTTGATTTTACTCGAATTGCCGCGTTTTTTGATGGCCAAAGTGTATACGAATTCGCCTACGAAGATGAAATCAGAACGCCGTACGCCATGCGCCGTGATGATGGGGTCATGGCCTGTCTTTTCTACGATCAGGCGGGAAGCCTGCGAGTTGTTGCGGACACCAGTGGCAACGTGATAAAGGAAGTCCTGTATGACCCGTTCGGCGGCATTATCAAGGACACCGCCCCGGAATTGCGTATTCCGCTTGGTTTTGCGGGCGGCCTGCATGATCGGGATCTGGGCTTTGTCCGGTTCGGTTGGCGTGATTACGATACCAATACAGGTCGTTGGACCGCGCCTGATCCGATCGGCGATGCCGGCGGAGACAGTGATTGGTACGGGTATTGTCTGGATGATCCGGTGAACGGGGTGGACCCGTTGGGGCTATTTAAATTTGGGAAAAGGGGGTTGAGTGGCCACTTTAAGTGGCTTTGAGGGCTTGGGTTCAGAAGGTGGGTGGTTGGATGAGAATAATTTAGAGCTTAAACATGAACAGGGTTTTTATGAAGACGGGTCAGGAGATAATATTGGTTTTTCAAAGGACGGTATGCTTCGTGATGAAAGGGTTAACGAATATCAGCTCGGAGAGAGGCAATGGGACGATAGTCGAATGCGCAGATCTGAAAAGACAACTCCAGAAGGTCAATATAATGTGTTTCAAAACAACTGCCAAGACTATGCAGACAGATTGAAAAAACGATACCAGCAGTTGGAGCGATAGGATAGACAGCGATAGAATGACACGAGAGACGAGGAGGTGGGAATTCACCTTCATTTTTTGAGGTAAATATGAAAAAAATAGTGAGCATAGGGCTTATGCTAGTAATTGTTCTTGTTTTCTACAACAGCAATTGGTTCCAATCCACATTTGTATACGGCCAGTTTTATGAAAATATATACAGTGCACCTTTTGATGTAACACAGAAAGGAAATAGGGTCGTCATACCAATCAAATACAAATACGCAACGAGCTATGGCCTTGCCGTCTCAGTCCCGGACGGTGAAGCTTTTACTTTCGCAGATTTTGAAGAAGGTTCTTTAAGATACCGTTTTATATCAAAAGACCAAATTCTCGGAGAAGGTATGACACTTCCCCTTATTGGGAAGAATCGAATTGTCAAAGACGGTTCATCTTCTATTGATATTCTCATATTTACTCTTCCGATCTCAGGGGCAGGTGATGATCTGACTTTGGACCTAGAAGTTATCACCCCAATAAAGTTTCTTAATGGCTACTCTGGGAAAATTACTTGTTTTATTAATCCTTATTATGAATCCAAATAACTAATACTAAAATTCAAGAAGCTGATTGCCAGAGACGACGAATTTATACCAAAGGACGAGCCTTGTGACCGTTTTTTAATGATAAAATGAAAACAATAAGGACACCGCCCCGGAATTGCGTATTCCGCTTGGTTTTGCGGGCGGCCTGCATGATCGGGATCTGGGCTTTGTCCGGTTCGGTTGGCGTGATTACGATACCAATACAGGTCGTTGGACCGCGCCTGATCCGATTGGCGACGCGGGTGGAGACAGTGATTGGTACGGGTATTGTCTGGATGATCCGGTGAACGCAATTGATTTATATGGATTAATGGGAAAAGGCATTTTCGGAAATCTGTTTGGTAAATTCGGTAGTTTGTTCTCACCAAACGAGGCTGCTGCCGCTGAATTGAACACGAACATGGAGGCGGGGACTACTTCATTTGATCCTCGTCCAGAAATACCGGATGGCAAGCCAACGAAGATTGAGACTCGTAACAAGGTAACCAAGGACTCTAGGTCGGGAGCTAATGCGCCGTATAAAACAGATGATGTCCGCGTGATCAAGAAAATGCCGGAGCATTTACAGAAGTCTTATGGTCCTGATGGAGCATATATTGATACTGGAGATTCGCGTGGCAGGGATATTCATGGTGGTGGCGGCAAGACGCGCAAGGATGCAGTTAAGCCGCGTCAAGGGTGGCGTCCTACCAAAGGTTGTACCCGTGGACAAAACGAAGATGTGATGCGCCTTGGTAAGGATATTTTCGATTTTCAAAGGCGGTTTCCAGGAGTTAAAATACCTTATGAACGTAAGTAAGAAGATCGCAATAGTCGCATTGGTTTTGATAGGCCTGTGGTCGTGTGCCACTAAAATTTATCAGGGCCAGCGCGGTCCAAGTTGTTTGGGGCCTGTTTGCCTTGATGCTGATGTGTGGAAAGATGCAGAGCCATTTTTTCAGAAATACGGTGTGGGCTTTGAAAGAGACGGCAAGTTCCCTGCTTATTGGTATCAAGATGGTAGCAATTATATTTATATTGGCCGTTATCATGGTGAGAACAGACCTATAAACGATATTGTTGTGAGTAAGTATCCTTACTATTCAACACACGCCTTTCCTCCAAAACAATCCTTTGGAGTGCTAGCAACGGAAAAGGGCATAGAGCTTGGGGTGACTTATGATCAAGTTGTGCGCACCTATGGAATGCCTGATCAACTCTATACTGATGTTGAAACAGTCAAAGGAAAGTTGTCTGAATCCTGGGAATCAGTTGATTCAGGCAAAATCAGGATTGCCCGCTACGAGACTCTTTACGCTGAAGATGACTATGGCCCTTGGGCTCTTTTCTTTTTTGAAAACGACGTGCTCATAGCTATGGAACTTAGTAACTCCCTTTGATTACCCCATGGCCGATCAAGGTGCCCATTTTTTAATAAGAAAATGAAAATATCAAGGACACCGCCCCGGAATTGCGTATTCCGCTTGGTTTTGCGGGCGGCCTGCATGATCGGGATCTGGGCTTTG
>JAEINO010000025.1 GCA_016342345.1 Pseudodesulfovibrio sp.
ACGGAAAACAATTCGTTGGAATCAAGATAGGATGTGATAGTATAAACGGAATTGTACCCAGCCAAATCCCGGGCAAGACGCACGTGGCCGGACTTGTTATCCTCGGCTGTACAAACGCAAACAAAATCCAGGCCGAGCCGTTGGCAGGCCCACATGACCCGCATGGCAATCTCGCCGCGATTGGCAATGAGAACCTTGTGTCGGTCAACGTGCATGAAAAATCCCGATCAACCCTGTTCGCGTTGCTTCTTGCGCAATTCGATGAGTCTCTTCTGAACCTCCAGAACCAACTTGTCGAGCTTGACCTGTTTCTGACGTTCAAGGTCAACAAAATTGATACCAATGATTCCATTATCAAGAACCCGCATGACCACCGCATTGACTTCACCGAGGAACAGCTTTTTGCTGATCAGCAACTCAATTTTCAGCGGCTGGTTTTCCTTGAACCCCTTGCTCGGATCAAGAACGGCAAACCCCGTTGCGCTCAAATCCTTGACCTCAAAGACCCGCTTCAACGCAGGGAACCGAACAGTCAAGCCGGGAACCTTGGTACGAAAAGCCTTGCGAAGCTGATCGTCGTCATCGGGTATAGTTATTTCGAACCCCATAATCTCTCCCACTAATAAAAATCACGTACGCAGCAATCCATGCTTACAAGCTTACTTGCCCATGACCCGTTTTTCAAGCACGAACTCGACCCGACGATTTTTAGCCCGATAATCATCCGTCGTATTGGGATAAATAGGATTCAGATATGCCAACCCCGTGGCAGTCAACCGCGTGGATTCAAGTCCCATCTTGAGTAACTCTCGCAGTACATTAACAGCCCGCAATGCAGAAATTTCCCAGTTATCCACGAATCTCGATTTCTGGCTGGGACGAACATTATCCGTATAGCCGATAATCTTGATATTCTGATCCTTATGCTGAATGAAAAAATCCTTCAGTGTGGTAACCATTTGCACACCCTTGGGTGTAAGCGAGACCTGACCTGACTTAAACATGACATCACCTGGAACACGAATGGTAATGACACCGTCCTCGAAATGAGCACTGACAAGTCCTTCCACGCCCTTCTTGGTCTGCAGAGTCTTGACCTCGGCAAAGACCTTTCGTTGTGATTCGATGATCTGGCGACGCATGAGGGCCTGATCAATAAGCACACCAGCCTCTTCTCGAGTGATCTTACTGGTAGCAATCTTGTCCATCTTGCCCTGAAGGGCCTGGGTCACGGAAGAAAAGGTCTCCGAGAATTTCTCGGTATCCAGAGTGGACATGGAATAAAGTAATACGAAAAAAACCAGAAGCAGCATGGAAAGATCAGCAAACGTGGTCAGCCACTCACTGCCTCCATCGCTATCGCCCTCGTCGTCGTAAGCCATGACAAATTCATGTTCATCATTCATCAGTTCTTCTCACGCTCGTTTGGAGCCAGGAAAGATGAAAGCTTTTCGTAGACAAGCCTGGGGTTATTGTTTTCCAGAATTGATTTGGCACCTTCAAAAATGACTTCCAGATGCAACTGTTCCTGCAAGGTCCGAGCCTTGAGTTTTGCGGCAATTGGAATAAAGAGCAACGTGGACATGGCCGAACCGTAGAAAGTCGTCAGTAGTGCAACCGCCATGGCCGGACCAATGGATTTCGGATCATCAAGCTGTGACAGCATCTGCACAAGGCCAATGAGTGTACCCATCATCCCGAAAGAAGGAGCCAGCGAGGCAAGCCGCTTGAAGACATCCTGCCCCACCTGATGACGCCGCCGCATGGAAGTGATTTCAATCGACAGGGTTGACCGGATGAGTGATGGATCAGCATTGTCGGCAATAAGCTGACAGGATTTTTTGAGAACCATGTTTTCGGTCTGGACATTCTCAAGAGCAATGAGCCCCTCTCGACGACTGATCTCAGCAACCTTGACCATGATATTGACAACGTCGCGAACTTTGCTTTTTCGTTGTACGAACATCTTGAATGCTGCGTTAAAGGCTTGTATGACTTCTTCAAAGGGGAAAGCCACCATAATTGAGGCAAGAGTTCCACCGACAACAATCATCATGCCGGGAATGTTGATGAAAACATCCACAGCACCACCAATGACAATGGCTCCCATAATGAGAGACAAACCCACGGCAAGACCAAGTAACGTCACGATATCCATAAATCGAGCCTATCCTTAATTTCAATTCGGTCCGTTGCTGATTCAAACCCCTACTCGGCGCATACAAACAATGCGAAACAAAGGAATCAACATGAAATACCACGAGATCATACAACATTCTGCCGCATATATACAAGAAAAACTAGGCATAATTCAAAATGGCACTGTCGGCCTTGTTACGGGCACCGGCCTGGGAGCGCTGACCGAAGCAATCGGAAACCAGAAATATCTTCCATACGAAGACATCCCGAATTTTCCGATGTCCACTGTTTCGAGCCATGCCGGACGCCTGATCAAGGGCGATATATCAGGAACACCAGTCGTTGCCCTGCATGGCCGATTCCATCTGTACGAAGGGTTCGATGCCCGGGAAGTGACACACGGCATCCGCACTCTGGGAGAAATGGGAATCAGGACCCTGATACTGACAAACGCAGCCGGAGCTCTCAACCCGTCCTTTGAAACAGGCTCTCCAATGATCATCGAGGATCATATAAATCTGACCGGAACAACACCCTTGCGCGGCAAAAACCACGATGCATGGGGCGACCGGTTTCCTGACATGTGTGCAGTATACAACCCCGAACTGCGCAACCTTGCCATCAAGAAAGCTCTTGAATCGGGCATTCGCCTGGAGCGCGGCGTCTTCCTCCAGATCATGGGTCCCAACATGGAAACCCCTGCTGAAACCCGTATGTATAAGGCTATGGGGGCCGACGCAATAGGCATGTCAACATGCATGGAAGCCATTGCCGCGCACCACATGGGCATCAAGCTGCTCGGCATTTCCTGCCTGACAAACAAGAACCTCCCGGACTGCATGCAGGAAGCCGCCCTAGATGCTGTCATTGCCCAAGCTGAAAAATCATCTGCTGCCATGACCAAACTTATCAGAGCCATCCTAAAGGAAATCGCGTAAAGTACCGAATAAGCACATGAGTGCCTATAGCCTCCGGCTTGGTACAGAACTTCAATTGAAAAACCGGGATGACACCTCATGAATAAAGCGGCCATGATTCTCATGATGATTCTCACCACCATTTTCGCATCAGGATGCGGCAATCGCATGTGGGAAAGCACCAAGAAAACAACTTCGGACACATACGACTTCATGTTCGACACCGCACCAACGACTCGTTCATACCACGATGCGACCTCAATCCCCATCATCGAACTCAATTACCAGGCTGCGGACACCATCTATTCAAACGTCGGACAATTTGAACTCTCCAAGCATTCCGCCATATTTGTTCGCGCCTTCACAAACCAGAACGATCCAAGCGACAACTCAATTTTCGGACAAGTCGTAACCGAACAGATCGCAGATCGTCTGGTCCAACGCGGCGTACTCATTACAGACGGAGAACCCGGCGAGACTGATTCTGCTTATGCAAAAGACATTTCTCAAACTGATTACCGAACCATGAATTCAAACAAATTAAGCAAACTGCCACCACGAGCCGCAATGCTCTCCGGCACCTACGTCATCGGCGACAATTATATCTACATGGCAGCCAAAATTACCAGACTTGTCGACAAAACCGTTATCTCCGGTCACAACTGGACACTTCCGATCACTGATAACATTCGCCAAATGTTACCCCAACTCAAACTTGATGAAGGGCTTGAACCCTCCGTCAAAACCAAATTCAACTGACCAGCCAACAAGAAGAGCCACCGGAATACCGATGGCTCTTTCCATTTGAATCATACAAAATCGAACTATCTGCGAGTCAGGTCCTCTTCATCACGCCAGACATCGCCGACATCGTCGCCCCATTGCTTTTTGGCAAGACGGTAACCAAGGTTGAACGCCTTGGTATTTATGGCCTTGATCTTGGACGGAAGCACGGACTCCAGGCTTTTGCGCATAGTCCCCTGATTCACAAAGGGAAGCAGGAAGGAGAGAGAGCCAAGCACCACGGTATTCATGGCCTGAGCAATGCCAATCTTGTCTTTGGCAAGATTGGTAAACGGAAGACCAAGGAACCTGTTTGTCGGGGATTGCTTGACCAGATCAGACTCCACCACCAGAACACCACCCGATTTCAGGTAGGGATAGTAGGTGTTACAGGCCTCCTGAGAAAGAGCCACAAGCAGATCAAGGCTCTCCGCCTTCGGATAGCTGATGGGCTTTGAACTGATCACCAGATCACAGCGGCTCGAACCACCACGAGCTTCAGGGCCGTAACTCTGGGTTTGGGTTACGTTGTACCCATGGCCCAAGGCAAGCCCCTGACCCATGATCTTGCCCAAAGTGATGATGCCCTGACCGCCCAGGCCGGAAAACCGGATTTCAAATCTATCAAGTTCTTGCGGCGATTTCATCTACTTGCCCCCCTTGACGGTCTTCTTCTGAAACTCAGCCTTCATGGCAAAGTAACGTTCCTCAAAGCCGGGACGATCCTTGGCAACAAACACACCGATAGGCAAACGGTCTTCGCGCTGATCTTCAGGCAATTCTTCATATCGCTCCACGGAAATGGCAGCTTTTTTCATCCATTTATACATATCAACAGGAGATTTATACTTATTTTTGCGACCATATTGCGTGTGGCACGGCGTGATAGCCTCAACCAAGCTGAAACCGGGACGCGCAATGGCCTCGGTCATAATCTTTTCAAGTTTCCTGACATGGAAAACGGTACCACGGGCCACATAGTTTGCACCGGCACCCTTGGCTAATTCCACGGTATCAAAGCTCTTGTCCAACTGACCATAGGGACTGGTCATGGTGGTCGACCCCAATGGAGTGGCAGGGGAACTCTGACCACCGGTCATGCCATAGATATTGTTGTTCAACACCAGAGCCGTAACGCCTATATTGCGACGAGCTGCGTGAATCAGGTGGTTGCCACCTATGGACAAGGCATCCCCGTCACCCATGATGGTGATAACATTGAGTTTCGGATTAGCCATCTTGATCCCGGTGGCAAAAGTCAATGCACGACCATGGGTGGTGTGAATGGTGTTAAAATCCACATACACGGCAAGACGACCTGAACAACCAATGCCCGCGACAACAACAACGTCATCTCGCGGAATGCCCAGGGAATGGATGCTGCGAATCAGGGTTCCCAGCACGATTCCATGGCCGCAACCGGCGCACAGGACATGTGGAAACTTCTTATTGTGCCTCAGATACTGATGAATTATTTCATTTCCTGTTATTTCACTCATATCACTACCCCTGCATGATGACCTTGAGAATTTCCGAGGGAGTGACGATCTGGCCGTCTATGCGGTTGATGGTACGGACCGGAACCCGCCCCATGTTAACACGCTTCACCTCGCGGGACATCTGACCCATATTCATTTCGGGCACAATCAGGGACTTGGCGTGAGCCAGGACCCTTTCAGTATGCCTGCGGGGATACGGGAACAGGGTCTTCAATTTCAACAACCCGGCCTTGACGCCATTTTCACGCGCCTGCTGCACAGCCAATTCCGCGGAACGGGCCACACAACCGTATGCAATAACAACAACATCGGCATCATCAGTATCTATTTCCTCCACAAGCTGGATATCATAGAAGAACTGATCGATCTTACGATGGATGCGTTCCATGAGCTCAACGACCTCCTCTGGTCGCTGAGAAGGAAAACCATTGCGGTCATGAGTCAAACCCGTGACATGAAAACGGTAACCGGAACCAATGGGAGGCATGGGCGACACGCCACGCACGGTCTCCTCATACGGCTTGTACCATTCTGGAGGCATGCTCGGGATCGTGCGGGAAAAGACTTCAAACTCGCCCTCATTGGGAATCTCGATCTTCTCGCGGGTATGGGCAGTGACCTCGTCCAGAAGCAGAATGACCGGAGTGCGATACTTCTCTGCCATATTAAAGGCCGTAATGGTCATCTCCAGACATTCCTGCACATTGGAAGCGGAAAGCACGATAATCGGATGATCGCCATGAGTACCCCATCGAGCTTGCTGCACGTCACCCTGCGCCGGACATGTCGGCAAACCAGTGGACGGCCCGCCACGCATGACATTAACCAGCACCACCGGAGTTTCAGCCATTATGGCGTATCCAAGATTTTCCTGCATCAGCGAAAAGCCCGGCCCCGACGTTGCGGTCATGGCCTTGCGACCGGCAAGCGATGCGCCGATGATTGCTCCCATGCTGGCGATTTCGTCTTCAAGCTGAATAAAAACTCCGTCTTCGGTTTTGGGCAACCTGGCCGACATGATTTCCATGATCTCCGTAGACGGAGTAATGGGATATCCACCATAAAAAGAACACCCTGCCAAAAGCGCACCCTCGACAACAGCTTCATTGCCAAGGGCGAAAATTTCCTTGCGTTTCTTGCGTCTGGCCATGAATTTTTACGCTCCCTTCCCGGTTGCGGTCTTCTTGTCAGAATTCTCGGATTTATCTTTTTGCGGAAACTCCTTGTCCCGGACCACGATGGCAAAATCCGGACAGTGCAACTCGCAAAATCCGCAACGAATGCAATCCTCTTCACGCACTACCGTACACTTTCCCTGAGCATTCAGCTCAAGCACCTTGGCCGGACAGAACTCGACACAAATGCCGCAGCCCTTACACCAGTCAGGATACACGGTAACCTTGCTTTTTCCCTTGTCTTTTTTGGCCATAGCTCCTTCCAACACTGCTACGTTTTCAAATACAACACCCTGTAACTCGCACCACCAAAACACACCTTGCCAACCTAAAATATTATTATTTCAAGCAACAACGACTCACCAAGTGAGTCTTCATTTCATACGATTGCATACAGCCCATAGTAACGTATCCATGGACACCATGATCCAAAACTGAACAAGCATCGGAAAACACGATGTTCAACCGACGTTTCCTGACCCGTATACGAAGAAAAAGAATAAATCTAGATAAACTACACAGAGAGGATAGCAAGGGCATTAACCACCGAAGCAGCCAGAGCAGAGCCGCCCTTTCTACCTTCAATGGCAATATAGGGGATATCACGGCTCATGAGCAAAGCCTTGGACTCGGCAGCGTTGACAAACCCGACGGGCATGCCAACCACAAGAGCAGGAGAAGCTTCACCGTTATCGAAATGCTCAACCAGACGAATAAGTGCAGTGGGCGCATTTCCAATCACGTATATTTCAGGTTTGATCTCTTTGACAGCTATATCAACCGCAGCCCTGGCACGGGTAATGCCCTCGGACTTTGCCCGGGAGATAACGCGCTCATCATTCATGAGACAATGCACGGTACCTGCAAGTGGCTCCAGACGCCGAACAGGAATTCCGCGCTTGGCCATCTCGGTATCAGTTACGATTGTAGCACCGTTTCGGAGTGCATTCAGACCGGATTCTATGGCATCAGGATGAAAACGAACAAGTTTAAGCAACTCAAAATCCGCCGTTGTGTGAATCATCCGGCGCACAATTTCCCATTTTTCGTTTTCAAAAGGACGCGGTTTCGGTACTTCCGAATCAATAATTCGGAAAGATTCAGCTTCGATATCTTCCGGTTTCATGAAGTTTTGCAGTGTAATATTGCTCATAACAGCACCCTTTTAACCGGAAATAATGACAACGGATGCAGATGCACCAATACGACTTGCCCCGGCTTCGATCATGGTAAGTGCATCTTTATATGTAGATATACCGCCACTGGCCTTGACTCCGATATCAGGACCAACAGTCCTGCGCATCAACTTGACGGCTTCCACAGTGGCCCCACCCGGTCCAAAACCAGTGCTGGTTTTGACAAAAGATGCTCCGGCATCCACGCTCAACAAACACGCTTTTACAACTTCATCATCAGACAACATCGCGGTTTCAAGAATGACTTTAACCGGAAAACCATCTGCAGCATGAACCACGGCCTGAATATCCCTGAGAACAAGAGCGGTATCCCCTCCCTTGAAGGCCCCAATATTCATGACCATATCAATCTCTCGAGCACCCCGCTGAACAACATCCCGCGTCTCGTAGGCTTTTACTTCAGGCAATGTCGCACCCAAGGGAAAACCCACCACGGAAACCGGAGTCGGGATTTTGTCCTTAAGAATCGAGCATATTGGAGAAATCATGGACGGGTTGACACACACACCATAGAAACCAAAACGCACGGCCTGGGAGCAAAAATCTTCCAACTCCCGAACCGTAGCGGCAGGTTTCAGCAACGTATGATCAATGTAAGCCGCAATATCCGTAGGCGACAATACCATTTAACGATCCCTCGCCTGGTAACGGGAAAGCTGCGCTTCCATGCGACGACTGATGGATGTCAAAATATAACAAACAACAAAATACAAGGCCGCAATTGTTATCCAGACCTCAAAAGAACCGATCATTTCCCGGTTATCCACTTGCACTCCGGTTCGCGTGAGTTCGTTAACGCCAATAACCGAGGCCAGCGATGTGTCCTTGGTCAGAGACACGAACTGATTCACGAACGATGGAATCATGTTCCGAAGAGCCTGCGGCAAGATAACGAAGCGCATGGCCTGGTATTTGGACAAACCGGAACCGCGAGCGGCCTCCATCTGTCCACTGGGCAAGGCCACCACGCCAGCACGGACGATCTCGCCGATATAAGCACCAGTGAAGATCATGAAGCACACCATGGTGGTGGTAAAGGCGGGCAAGGACTGCCCGAGCAGAACCGGTGCCAGAAAAAAGAACCAGAAGATAAGCAAAAGAAGCGGCATGCCGCGAATCATTTCAATATAGAAAACTGCCGGATACTTGATCCACCACTTCTTTGACAAGCGCATGAGACCGGCAGCAAGGCCTATCCAAAACGCACCAAAGATACCGGCAATGGCCAATATTATAGCAGCAGCAAGGCCCCCAATGTTATGGATGTACGGAAAGATCCCATCCAGCTTGGCAGCACCCCAAAGAAAATAATCAAAGTTGTCTATTACGATATCCCAATGCATTACCGGCTTCTCCTAATACCTGACCTGAATCATGAAGTGCTTGTTGTACATGTTGATGCAGATCGAAACGAACAGGGAGATCAGCAGGTAGATCAACAAAGCAGCAGAAAAAGCCTCAAACGGGGCACCATAGTAGGATTCTACCTGGCTTGCCATAAACATCAAATCGGTAACGCCGATGACCATGCATAACGACGAGTTCTTTATGAGATTCAACGCCTGGGAAATGAGCGGTGGTATAACGATGCGCAACGCCTGTGGCAAAATCACATATCTGTACGCCTGGAAAAATGACAGACCGACAGCGCGTGAAGCTTCAAGCTGATTCTTGGGAATGGAAAATATACCGGCACGAATCTCTTCGGCTATAAAAGCCGCCGAATAGACGGTCAGAGCTATGACACCGGTAATGAACTCCACATTGAACAACATCCACTCGCCGATATACTCATGGCCGAACAGGGAAAACGGTCCGGGAAACCAATAATAAAGATCGTTCATCCACTCGTTGAGACCAGCGGGAATGACGAAATGAGATGCATTATACCAAAAAAATATCTGCACAAGGAGCGGTGTATTTCTGAAAAATTCAACATAAGCGAGACTGAACCATTGCAAAGGCTTGAACGGGGTCAGCCGCAAAACGCAAATGACGATGCCCAGCAACATGGCAAGAACCAGCGCAACAACAGAAATCTGCAAGGTAGTGACAAACCCTTCCCACATCCATTGGGCAGGTTCGCCGGAAAGCATGATTTCCCAATTGAAATTGTAAGCCAAAGTGCTATCCGTCTGTTAAAATTTGAAAGGTTTAAATAACCGGGAGCGCAAACGCGCTCCCGGAAAATCAGACAAACACAGTCTTACATGGGCCAGAGTTCGATCTGCCAGCCAGAAGGCAGGTCGTAACCCATCCACTTCTTGAACAACTGCTGGTAAGTTCCATCGATCCACATCTCGTTGAGACTCTTGTTAACGAAATCACGGAAAGCGGAATCGTTCTGAGGAACACCGAGACCGTAAGGCTCGGAAGCAAAGAATTCACCCACAATTGCCCAATCCTCGGGGTGTTCCGCACCGGCCTTGAGGCCAGCCAGGATACCGGAATCAGTGGTAACAGCCTTGACCTTGCCCTGCTTCAGAGCCATGAAAGCCTGCGGATATTCATCGTAGGAGATGACCTGGGCCTTGGGCTGAGCATTCTTGATATTCTTTTCAGAGGTAGAACCCTTGACCGTTCCGACCTTCTTGTTGACCAGATCAGCGGTAGACATGACAACACCGTCATTTTTGACCAGCAGTTTCTGACCATCCATGAAGTAGGTAATGGAAAAGTCGATCTGCTCATCACGGGAAAACTTGTGGGTCATGGTAGCTGCCAGAATATCGACAGAACCCTGCACCAGCATTGGGATACGATTCTTGGAAGTAACAACCTTGAACTCGGTCTTTACGCCAAGCTTATCAGCAATGTATTTACAAACGTCAACGTCGAAACCGACAAGTTCCTTGCTATCGGCATCAACGAAACCGAACAGATTGACGGAATCCTTTACACCACAAACCAGGACACCGGCTTTCTTGACATCTTCAATTTTTCCGGCATTCGCGGCAGCAACGCCGAACACGAATGACAGAATCAGAGCCAGAATGATAACCAAACGTTTCATAGGTCCTCCTCTCTCTTGGAATTTCAGTTCATATACAAATTAAAGAATCTCTTTCAGGAAATTCTTCGTACGCTCATTCTGAGGATTCTTGAAAAACTCATCCGGCGGGGCCTGTTCAACCACGACTCCCTCATCCATGAAGAGAACGCGATCACAAACTTCACGGGCAAAGCCCATTTCATGGGTGACGCAGAGCATGGTCATGCCTTCACGGGCCAAATCTTTCATTACATTAAGTACCTCGTTGATCATTTCCGGATCCAAAGCCGAAGTCGGCTCATCAAAAAGCATGACCTTGGGTTTCATGGCCAACGAACGAGCGATAGCCACCCGTTGCTGCTGACCACCGGACAACTCGGCAGGATACTTATGCGCCTGATCATGGATTCCAACCCGCTCCAACAGAGCCAGGGCATGAGCCTCGGCTTCGTCCGAAGACACATTCTTGACTTTGATCGGGGCCAGGGTGACATTTTTCAGGACGGAAAGATGGGGATAGAGGTTGAACTGCTGAAAAACGATACCGATTTCGGCACGCAGATCATTTATGTTTACATCCTTGTCCAGAATGTCCTTACCGTCAAAAAGTATCTGTCCCTTCTGGTATTTTTCCAGCCGGTTGATACAACGGATAAAGGTACTCTTCCCGGACCCGGACGGGCCACAAATAGCCAGGACATCGCCCTTGTCCACCGACTCGGTGATACCTTGAAGGACGTGAAAATCACCATACCATTTGTGCAGCTTCTGCACTTCAATCATTGCCATATGAAAGTAACTCCGAACGTAAAGTGGACATAAAAGATGAAACCCGACCAGCCTGGGAATAATCCACGGCGGCTTAAGCCGGGTATCGGAATTGCCTCATACTTGTTATCCGAATCAGTTAAAAAGTCAAGGTAGTGTTCATAAATCCGACGTTCACTGACTCGATTTTCTTCCATTCTAATTGCCAGAAACTACCATAAACGTTATGAAAATGAAGCTCTTCTTTCAAACAACTGTACAAATCAGGAGCAATCATGGCCCATCTGCGCGCTTTGACATTCTTAAATAAATTTTTTCCTTGTTTCCACAATCCGTCTTTTCGTATTTTCTTTCTGATTATTGCGATTTCCTGTTCCCTCTCAGCCTGTACCGAAAGCCAAAAAACTGATCAAGGGCCTCCATCTGTTCCCGTAACAACGGTAAAAGCCGAGACAAAAGACACCCCGGTAAGCCTCAAAGCTGTCGGGAATGTCAAGGCATCGAACTCCGTAACGGTCAAATCTCGTGTGGACGGACACATTCTGCGCATTCATTTTCTGGATGGAGACACGCTGAAAGCAGGACAATTACTCTACACAATTGATCCTGAAACATATATTTACACACAAAAAGGTGCACAAGCGAATGTGGCAGGAGATCGAGCTTCAGCCGAATTGGCACGAAAGGATTACATCAGATACAAGGAATTGTTTGAAAAAAATGTCGTTTCCAAGGACGAATACGAACAAAAACTTACCGCTTATGAAACCGCACGCAAAACAATGGAAGCCGATGCAGCTCAAGAGGACATAGCCAAACGCAACGTCCACTTCACCCAGATAACCTCACCAATAGATGGCATCGCTGGCAGCACCCTTCTTGACGAAGGTAACCTTGTGGCCGCCGACAAGGACGAACTCGTCATCATCAAGACCGTTACCCCTGCAGACGTCCAGTTCTCGATCCCCGGCCACGATCTTAATCTGGTTCGCTCACATTTCGTTGATGATGAACTCCCGACATTCGCCAAACCAGCTTCTATGGAAATGGAACCAGTCGAGGGAATTCTCACCTTCGTGGACAACTGGGTCAACCCGGACACCGGCATGATTTCTCTCAAGGCACGATTTGCCAACGAAGAGGCCAAACTCTGGCCCGGCCAATTCGTCACTATTTCCCTTGTTCTCGATACTCTCAAGGATGCGGTTCAAATCCCTGCCCAGGCTGTCCAGCGTGGCCCCAAAGGCAAATACGTCTACATCGTCAAGGACAACAAGGCCATCATGAACCCGGTTACGATCGGTATGCGCATAAATGACAAAGTGGTTGTAAACAAAGGGCTGGCAGCAGGGGAAACCGTAATCATCGAAGGCATGCTCAGGCTTTTCCCGAACGCGCCTGTCACAATCTCTGAAGAAAAAGGCACTGACAACAGCACAGAGGGAGGAAACTCCTGATGCAGGTCACCGAACTTTTCATCAAACGCCCGGTCATGACAACCCTGACCATGCTGGGGCTCCTGTTTTTCGGCATCGTCTCATACACGAAGATGCCCGTAAGCTATCTGCCAGCCGTGGAATTCCCAACCATTCAGGTCAGTGCCTACATGTCAGGTGCCAACCCGCAAACGATGGCCTCCAGCGTGGCATCCCCCCTGGAACGCGAATTTTCATCCATCGCCGGACTTCAATCCATGAGTTCGGTCAACTCTCTTGGAAGTACGCTCGTCACTCTCCAGTTTGAACTTGAGCGCAACATAGACGGCGCGGCTCTCGACGTTCAATCCGCCATTTCCCGAGCGGAAAGCGATCTGCCGGACGAAATCACCGAGATGCCAAGCTTCGAAAAAGTGAACCCGGCAGACAGCCCCATCCTCTACATGTCCTTGAAGTCAGATGCCCTGCCCATGTCAACGGTCAACGACTACGCCAAGACGTTTCTCACCCAGACCATTTCCATGATTCCAGGCGTTGCCCAAGTGGAAATATACGGCGAAAAACAATATGCAGTCCGCATTCGTCTTGATCCAAGGGAACTTGCATCCCGAAAACTCGGCATAGACGAAGTCAAGGATGCCATCGCCGATGCCAACGTCAACCTCCCCCTCGGCACATTGGAAGGGACAAAACAATCCCTGATGCTGGACGCCGATGGACAACTCCTCACGGCCGAAGCTTACCACGATATCATCGTCGCCTATCGTGACGGCCAACCCGTCCGGCTCTCCGATCTGGGCGTGGTTGAAGATGGCGTCAAGGATGAACGGTTCAGTTCATGGATCAACGAGGACACGAACCTGACCATCGCCGTCAAGCGGCAACCGGGAACCAACACCATCGAAATTGTCCAGGACATCCGCGACAAACTTCCCTGGATACAATCCCAAATGCCCGCGTCCATCATCATGAAAATTGTTCACGACAAAAGCATCTTCATCGATGACTCCGTGCAGGACGTGAAATTCACACTGGGCCTGGCCGTGGCTCTCGTCATTCTGGTGGTATTCATCTTCCTGAGAAACCTGGCCGCCACATTCATCGCATCCATCGCCATTCCATTTTCCATCGTGGCCACCTTCGCAATAATGCTCTCCATGGACTTCACCCTTGACACTTTTTCGCTCATGGCTCTCACCCTTTCAGTGGGATTTGTTGTCGACGATGCCATCGTCATGATCGAAAACGTCGTGCGCCATATGGAAATGGGAAAAACGCCGATGCAAGCTGCCAAGGATGGAGCCAGCGAAATCGGATTCACAATCATTTCAATGACGCTTTCGTTGGCTATCGTCTTCGTACCCATCATGTTTATGGCAGGCATCATTGGCCGAGTGCTTCATGAATTCGCCATGACCATCACCGCCGCAATTCTGGTTTCCGGCGTGGTTTCCCTTTCGCTGACCCCCATGCTTGCCAGTCGCATGCTCAAGAAAAAGAGCCGAATCACCGAATCAGATCCTGTTTTTGACCGCCTCATGGTCGCCTACAAGGCAAGCCTTGCATACTGCATCCGGCACAGGGCAATCACCATGATCGCGTCCGGCATTCTCTTCGCTGCCACGGCAGGAATATTCATAATCATTCCCAAGGGATTCCTGCCCAGCGACGATCAAGGCACCTTCATGGGCTTTACCCAAGCCAGACAAGGCATTTCCTACGAGGCCATGCTTGATCTGCAAAAACAACTCATCCCGATCTTCAAGAAAAGCCCCGCCCTCAAAGACCAGATCCAAATCATCGGGTCTCCGCTCTCCAATCAGGGCATGGCTATCGGCATCCTGAAATCCGCCGACCATCGGGATCAAAGCCTTGATGAAGTCATCGGAAAACTCTGGGGACCAACCAATTCAGTTCCGGGTCTGGAAACATTTCTCGTCAATCCACCAATGATCGAAATCGGAGGCAAGCAGTCCAAGGGCGATTACATGTTTACCCTGCTCTCTCCAGACTCGCAGACTCTGTACAAGGGAGCCGAGGAATTCCTTGCAGAATTGCGCAAAAACCCGCTTATCACCGGAGTTTTCAGCGATTTGCAAATATCCACTCCACAAGTGGAAATCAACATTGACAGGGACATGGCCGGAAGCCTCGGCATTTCGGTCAATGCCATTGAAAGCGCACTTTTTTCGGCATACGGAGAAAGACAGATTTCCACAATTTATGCCGTGAATGATGAATACAAGGTCATCCTTCAACTCAAACCGGAATTCCAGAAAAACGCCGATGCATTGTCCATGCTCTATATTCGTTCGGATTCCGGGAACCTCATCAGACTGGATGCCCTGGGTGAAATTCGGGAAACAGTTGGCCCGGTCACGGTCAACCACACCGGCCAACTTGAATCCGTGTCCTTCTCCTTCAATGGCGCACCCGGAACGGCCATGGGTCAGATAACCCAGATAGTGAATCAATTGGCTCGCGAAAAACTCCCGGAAACAATCAGCACGAACTTCGAGGGAACCGCCGGAGCATTCGCTGAATCCATGAACTCGCTCTACTTCCTGCTCTTCATCGCCATCGTCGCCATCTATATCCTGCTCGGCTGTCTGTATGAATCATTCATCCATCCGCTGACCATCCTTTCGGGCCTGCCATCTGCCGCATTTGGCGGTCTGGCAACGCTCATGCTCTTCGGCTACGACCTTGATCTCTATGGCATGGTTGGCATCATCCTGCTCATCGGAATCGTAAAGAAAAACTCCATCATGGTTGTCGATTTCGCCATTGAGGCCGAGAAAAAAGGGGTCACGCCAGCAGAAGCCGCCTTTCAAGGTGCGACCACTCGCTTCCGCCCCATTCTCATGACCACCCTCGCTGCCATCATGGGCGCACTTCCTATCGCACTCGGCATCGGTGCTGGCGCAGAAGTCCGCAGACCTCTCGGACTCGCCGTTGTCGGCGGCCTAGCCTTTTCGCAAATCGTGACTCTCTACATCACGCCCATTTACTACACATACATGGATGAATTTCAAATCTGGATCAGCAAACGGGCAGCAGAAAAGGCTGAAGTCGAGAGTAACGCGTAACCACACCTAAAAATACATCCACGAACCACACAAGAAAGACCCGCTCAAAAGGAGCGGGTCTTCAAATGGCTGACATAGGCACTCTGGCAGGCCGACTTTTTTCATTCTGATGCCAAAGGAACGACTCCGACTTCTATAGAATTTCCCTCGCTAGATCCTGAAGCTAGCGTATCAACCAATGTCACCATTTCGGCACGAATCATGCCGAAAGCAATCGATCAAATGGTCATTGACCATGCCTATGGCCTGCATGAATGCATACATGATCGTCGGACCTACAAAGTTGAAACCGCACTTCTTCAACGTCTTACTCATGGTCTGGGACACATCAGTCTGGGCCGGAAGCTCCTCCATTGTTCGCCAACTGTTCTGAATGGGCCGCCCATCCACGAACTGCCACAGGAAATCGCTGAATGAGCCGTGTTCTTCCATGGTCCTCAGATAAGCTTGTGCATTTTTTATGGTCGATTGGACTTTTAGCCTGTTACGTACAATATCAGGATTTTGCAGCAATTCGGCAATCTTTGCATCATCGTAAAGAGCTATCTTTTCAGGATCGAACTGATCAAAAGCCGTCCAATATGCCTCCCGCTTGCGCAGAATCGTGATCCAATTCAGGCCAGCCTGCGCCCCTTCCAATATGAGCATGGCAAACATTTTTTGGTTGTCATACTCGGGAACACCCCATTCCTGATCATGATATTGAACATATAATTGGTCGGATTCGCACCATGGGCATCGCTTCAGATCATCCATCACACACTCCCTTTGATGTTTCCTCTCGAATATGAAAAATGCCCCCCGGCTTGGAGCTTTGACATACATCCGTCGGCTTCATCCCGTCAAAGAAAGAAAATGACCGACAATTAATATAAAAATCAAATGTAGCAATTCAAACATGATCTGACACTTCCCCCGAGAAAAAAAAGCTCTCCCGTTTGATGGCATTGTTCACCAACCAACAAAAAAAGGCTTACCTCTAACAAGGTAAGCCTTTGATATTCTTGGCGGAGAGGAGAGGATTCGAACCTCCGGACGAGTTACCCCGTCTCTGGTTTTCAAGACCAGCGCATTAAACCGAGCTCTGCCACCTCTCCGCGAGGGTCGGCACTACGTAGAATACCGAAATCAGGGAAGTTGGTTGTAGAAACAGAGCCATCGAATGTCAAGACTGAAAAGAAATTACATCGCCCTTTCGAAAAGGTGACCATGTTCTTCCAACCATGCACGAAGTTCATTATTGGAATCCTTGATGGGCTGTTTAAAACTGATCCCGGCAAAATTCTTGTAGAGCCAGTTCAAAGTGCCAACCATGCCCGAGAAAAGGCATCCTGACTCGCTTTCACACTCGGTAAAGACAACACACTGACAACACTCGACCATCAATCTTTCCTTAATGTCAGGCAGTTCTACCATGACACCCATCATACTAACATTCTTGACATACCCCAGCACAGGCTCATCCTGCCCTATCTGGCAAAGGCATGGTATGGGATTGATGAGGCTATTACGTGAATACATTCTTCGATCCATGAAATCCTCCTATGCAGTCTGAGCACTCAAAAAGTCCTGCACCCCTTCATAGTCAGGAGCGATTTCACGCACATGCCTGATCATCTTGTCCGCCTGAGGTTGATTCCCGCTAGCCTTGAACACCACCCCCATGTTGAACGCAACATCCGGATTTCCAACATACATCTTCGGATTGATCTTGAGAGCCACAAGCATCCGCTTGACAGCAGAGGCGTAATCCTTGCCAGCATGATACGCAAGACCAAGGTTATATTGAATATTTTCATCACCAGGTGATAATTTCTCTGCTACGGTATAGGCCTCCACCGCATCCTCCCACAAACCAGCTTTCCGCAGGGAAATGCCCAGCCTGTTGAAAGTATTCATGCTTGCAAAACCTTTTGAGTCCTTAATCAGATCAAGGCTCTTCTTGAAATACTTTGAAGCCCGCTCCGGATCTGTTTCCACCAATTTTTCCGCTATATCCAGGCTCATTTCGCCCACGATCGCCCGAGCTTCAGACTCGGCGGCTGTAATGGCCTTGTCGTAATAATTCTCGGCTTCATCGACCTTCCCGAGGTCATAATTCAAATCGCCAATCTTCATTTTGCGATTGAAATTAAGTGGCGACATGGTGTCGAGCTTGATCAGGTATTCGCACATTCCCTCTCTGTTCTGATCTTCGGCATGCATGAGAAACATTCTCTTGAGAGGGTCGATAAACATCTTGGAATCCCTCTCAGCCAGCAGATACTCAGCCATGGCAGCCTTGCGCCTTGCCAATCCCTTGTAGGCATCCCCCATGATGATATGGGCCTGAGGACTCTTTGGCCGCTTGGTCAAAATGGTATTGGCAACACGAATAGCATCTTCAAACCGGTTGTCCAGATTCAATCTATTCCCCACAAGAACAAGTTCATCAATCTCGGTTTGAGGCTTTAGAATATATACAAGCTTGCGAATGATCTCATTGACACTGGCAGACATATTTAAGACATGGTTCGCTCCCTCCTCATAAAACTGCATCAAATGATTCTTGTCCACTTCACGAGCAAGAATGATCACCGGCATTTTCAAATAATCTTTTCTGATGTGTGAAAGGAGTTGCAGATTGCTTTTACCATTCATCAAATGTTCCAAAAAGACAAAAGGAGCCAACCCGTTCTTGATGAATTCATCAATCTTGGACATGGCCAGTTCAGGTTCATGAACAATCTGTATTAATTCCGAATCGATTCCGAGTTCAAAGACCACGGATCGTTTAAACGACTGATAAAAGACCTTATCATTACCTATCAGGACAAATACCCCACCACCATCAACAAATTCATAAATTATGTTCCCGTATTTGTTAATGACCTCTTCACTCGCCCTGACAACATACACGCCCCTGGATTCGGACTGCTTTCTCGGTTCAACATCCGCAATCTTGTCTTCAACAGACTTGACGACATATACTCCCTTCATTGCCTTGTCTCTACGCCTGATTCTCATGCCCCCCCCCTGGATTCGCGACTATTACGCCACTACAAACTACGACTTCACCATATGGAGAACAATGAGAATCGGACGAACGAATTAAATAATAACACGGGATGCCCCGCTGATAAAAACATGCATGAATGAATTTGGACGAAGCCAAGGGAGATCACCCACAACCACAACAAGCCGTCAAACAACATATTATTGATTCAAACTATTCCATACCCAAAAAGGGGAGTAATATACTCATAAAAAACAAGAACACGTTTGACAGCACAAACAGCATCCCGTATGGATTGATCTAATTGAAATTCAAAAACAATGATCGGATATACCATGAAGAGACCGCAAGACGTCTTTGCCAACTACCTGGCCGAAAAGAATCTTAAAATGACGCCCCAAAGGCGGATGATTCTTGATACGCTGCTCAAGCAAAACGATCATCTCTCATCCGAAGACCTCTATTATCATGTCAAAAAACGCGATAAATCCATCGGACAGGCCACAGTATACAGAACTCTCAAGCTGCTAACTGATTCTGGTCTGATCGACTCGTTGGATTTTGCAGATGGCGTTACTCGATACGAAATGACCTATGGCACGGACCATCACGATCACCTCATTTGTGAACAATGCGGAAAGAACATAGAAATTCTCGATTCAACCATTGAGAATCGGCAAGAGGCACTTGCCAAGGAGCATGGTTTCACTTTGCTCAGACACAAAATGTATCTCTATGGCCTGTGCGAAAAGTGCCGCAATAAAAAAATATAGCTCGCGCCAATCAGCGAAAAGACATCTTCAGGACAACGGACCTACTCCTTGGTTTTTTCCAGGAATTGAGCCAGAGATTTCATTTCTCCATGCAATGTCTTCCAGACATACTGCCCGCCAACTTTATTGCCCTCTGCTGTAAACTGTATCCCGAGACCAATGGAACCGCCTTTGCCCTTGAAGCGGCTTCGTATGGTCCCGATCACATTGAAATAGGTAAATTTTTTAGTTTTCGGATTCCAGACACTCACTCGGAGAATCAATTGCTTGCCCGACTTCAGAGGGGGCAGGCTTCCCTTGGGATGCAGGACGAACATACGCATCCCGCCAGCCGAGATATTTTCCACCGACAGACGCATATTAGTCCCATATTGTGACGGATTGTTCACGGTCTGGATATCCGGACGACTCATCCAGAACGTCTTTCGCTTTTGACCATCCCAGGCCTTGACTCTGATAGCCCCCTCACGGGCAACTCGCTGGCGGGAGTGCTTGCGCCGAATAACGAATCGATAGCGGATGGGTGTCTGCAAAGACAGTTCCTTGATAACAGTCCCCCGTTTGACCATATGACTGACAAACGTGACAAATGCGTTGATCTTGCGTCCAGAATAAGCAAACGGCTTGGTAAAACAGATGACTCGCTTGTTCTTGAGATGCAGGCTGGTGGGATTCACGTTCACCAGTTGCAATTTCATTTTGCCGCCAGCCACGCTCTCCACGCGAGCATTGCAGAGCATACGACCGACTCCATCGCTCGAATACATATAAACATCAAGCATGATGCCCTTTGAAACCAGATAGTTTTCGACAATGCGCCGACTGCGCGGAGAAAGCAGCCGAGCAAAAAAACGCAACAAGGCGAATGCAAAGATATGTCGGTAATACCAGGCTGCCATAACAGCAACCACAGGGATGGCAACTGACAATATTTGGGTAAAAACACCAAATAAATCCAGTCGTTCCGACCCCGAACCGAATGTGCGCTGAACATCGCGCAGATAATCAAGTTGCGTTGTGAAATTCAACATTTTCCCGCCGCTGCAATTCAGGAAATTGACGCCATGAGTGTATCATATGTAACGCTTTGCAATTTCAATACCTCTCCCTCTACCACCCCTTCATACACACTATGTCACGTAGCCTGTCAAAATCAAGTAATCCCGTTAAACGAAAAAGCCTGCGGCAAAGGCCGCAGGCTTTCAGATTTCATGACTTGCAAAATCTAAAGTGGATAGATTTCCATAAATCTTTCAACATCAGTTTCAGTCAGTGAATACAAGGCGTCATACAAATGCATTTGAAAAGACCCCGGCCCATCAGACTTCTTCGCAGCCAAAGCACCAGCGATTGCCATGGCGATCATGCCATGCACGGTCGCCTCCAGACAATTCTTGTTCACAGCGGCAAAAGCTGCACAAATGGCCGAAGCTGTACACCCAAGGCCAGTAATACGCGGCATGATCTCATGCCCTCCGCAAACCCGATAGCCCTCATTGCCGTCAGTCACCATATCCTCTTCTCCGCTAACGCAGACGACACAGGAGTTGACCAGAGCAAGGGCCTGGGCAATACCCGCAGCAGATCCGGCACTCTGCGAGCTGTCCACGCCTTTCGACTGACCAGCTTCACCTGCCAGGGTCATGATCTCTGAGGCATTGCCACGGATCACCGACGGGCTGTATTTTCCGAGCATGGAAAGCGATGTGTCTGTCCTGAGTCGGGATGCACCGGCTCCCACAGGATCAAAAACAACGGGGATTCCCTTTGCATTGGCAGCAGCCCAGGCAGCGGCCATGACCTCTATGTCCCCCGCGTTGAGCGTTCCCACATTGATCACCAGGGCAGCACTCAAACCAACCAGTTCCTCAACTTCATCCTTTGCAAAAGACATGATCGGAGATGCGCTAATGGCAAGCAATGCATTGGCTGTATTATTGGTCACAACATAATTCGTAATATTGAGCACCAACGGATTGATGGTACGAATCAGATTGAGATCCCGCCAAAAAGTTTCAATATCAGGCATCATATTTCTCTCTTCATTAAAAAGACTTGATAGTTAAAATGATACAAAGGACCTAATCCACTGCGAACAGAAGTAAATCACGATTTCCCCTTCGGGGCTTATACCAAAACCCTGGAGTAAAAAAGTCATTTCAGACCTGATGCCATTCTTCCCAAGTCAACCAATCAATCTGGCAGGCCATCGACAAAGTTCCAAGTGCAAGACGCAAAAAGAATCCAAGACCGAAGCGTATTTCATACACGCAAGGATTTGGATTCTTTGCAGCAACGCAGCAATTGATCCTTTGTCGATGAAAAAGCATATACGCTGTCAGGCGCATATGCTTTTTCATCGATACATATCAAGCACCCCGAAAAATCGGGGTGCTGCAATGCTTGTTCATATTTCTAGCGGGCCTGACTCCTGGCCGAGCGCTTGCGGCCCCCTACAGGGCCACGGCTCTTCTTGGTGTCATGAGAACGATTTCTGGCATTTTGAGGACGCGCCCTATTCATTCCAGGTTGTGGAGTAAACGGTCGGTCATAGTCAAATTCCTCCACTGTACAACGGTCGATCTGATGGTTCACGATGCGCTCAATATCACGCATGATATCATGATCTTCCCGAGTGACCAGACTCAAGGCAGCACCTGTGCGGCCAGCCCTGCCTGTACGACCAATCCGATGGGTATATGTTTCAGCAGTATCAGGCACATCAAAATTGATCACATGTGAAATTCGCTCACAATCAATACCACGAGCGGCAATATCCGTGGCCACCATGACATTGAAGGTACCATTCCGAAAACCATCCAACGCACGCTGACGCTGATTCTGGCTCATGTTGCCCTGCAGAAAGGTGGCCTCAAGTCCCTTGCCGCTCAATTTCCTGGCAAGATTCTTGGCCTTGTGCTTGGTGCGGGTAAAAATCAACACGCTTTCATGGTCGGTCGTTTCAAGTAAAGTCTCCAGCAAACCAGTCTTGAGATGCTGGGAGACCGGATAAAATGCATGACTCACGCTTTTGACCGGAGAAGTATTGGCCACTTGAACAGTTGCCGGATCAACAAGAATCTTGTCCGCCAACTTACGGATATCCGAGGGCATGGTGGCTGAAAACAACAAATTCTGACGTTGTGCGGGCAATTTGGAGATGATCCGCTTGATATCCGGCATAAAGCCCATATCCAGCATGCGATCAGCCTCGTCCAAGACAAGAGTCTTGACGTGGTCAAGCCTTATCACACCCTGATTGAGAAGATCGATGAGTCGGCCCGGACACGCCACAACAATCGTAGCCCGCTGCACGGCCTTGATCTGAGGATTGGCCCCAACACCTCCGAACACGGCTGCGCTGCGAATTCCGGTCTGCTTGCCCAAAGAAATGAAGTTCTCATGGATTTGCAGAGCCAGTTCGCGAGTGGGTGCCAACACCAGCACTCGGGCAGGACCTTGGCCTGAAGCCTTGGCATCCAACAGCCGCTGCAGGATGGGCAGGGCAAAAGCTGCAGTCTTGCCTGTACCGGTTTGAGCCAGGCCCATGACGTCTCGACCTTGCAAGACGTCAGGAATGGCACGAGTTTGAATGGGAGTAGGAGTAACATAGCCACAGGCTTTGATTCCGGCGACAATGCGTCGGTCAAAGGAAAAAGAATCAAAATTCACAAAAAATCCTAGGGTGAAAGGAAAGTATATAACAACGGCGCGTGACGGCAGTCGTATTCCGGTTGTGCCGGAAGGTATTTGGCAGGACTCTGGTACGTGGAGTTGATCTTGGTCCGATAGATACGGAGCAGATACGCCCAAACAAGGGCAAAGAGAATTTCCGTGCGCCCAGTCACGCTGAGGTGCAAACACCTTACACAGTACTACCAGGATGTAAAGAGATATTATTAGACAATCTTTCGATTACTTGATCAAACAATCTCCAAACAATTCCATTTCAGATCCCAACCATTCAACATGCTATCATTTTTTGCAAATAGTAAAGACTCGAAACAGGTACAATATTTCCAACTCGTGAAACTTGATCCAGCCCGCATGAAAACAAAAGGCACTTGCAAGGGGCATGGCCTTTTCACGAGCCTTTTGGTATGGATTATAAATCCTTTGAACAGCTTGCCATTGTCAGTTCAAACAAAATTCAGGACAGCGGAAGCGGAGTAGTAAATGCAAAAAACAGATCATTTCGGACTTGATTTCGCCACCTTCGCAAGACTCATCGACAATCTGCACGACGAGGTTTTCATCTTCGACAACAACTACCGCATGTTGTACGTAAACAAGGCCTGCGAACGCCACTACGGTTTCACGCAGGAAGAAATGATTGGACTGCAGTTCTGGGAAATAATCAACAAACATCATGCATGGAACCGTCCCGCCCTGCCCGCAGTATACAAGTACAAACGGCCGGTCAAACAGGAACAGAAAACCTATCTGGGCCTGGACGTTCTGACAATCGCTATCCCCATTCTTGATGACAAGGGGGAAGTGGAATACGTGGTTCTGAGTATTCGGGACAACGCTCATGAAGGGCAGATTCCCCGGTTGGATGAACTCGACACAGAGCAGTATCTTTCTGATAAAACACACCCCAATGACATCATCTACCGCAGCAAACTCATGGAAGACGTCATGGATTCGGCTCGCAAGGTGGCAAATCTGAGTGCTCCCTGCCTGCTGCTGGGCGAATCCGGAAGTGGTAAAAGCCTGTTGGCGAAATACATCCATGTCAATAGCAAACGTGCCGACAAACCATTCGTTGTTGTCAACTGCGCGGCCATTCCGGAACAACTCTTCGAATCCGAACTCTTCGGCCATGTACGCGGGGCGTTCTCAGGAGCCACCCATGCGCGAGGCGGACTGTTTGCTAAAGCTGAAGGCGGGACCCTTTTTCTTGATGAAATATCCGAGTTGCCCCTGCCCATGCAGTCCAAGCTGCTCCATGCAGTTCAGGAAATGGAATATCGCCCGGTCGGCAGTTCCACGACCGTTGAGGCAAACGTACGAATTCTTGCAGCATCCAACAGGAACCTCGAACGCATGGCAAGAACAGGAGCCTTCCGTCAGGACCTCTATTTCAGACTCAATGTCTTTGACATTACCATCCCCCCGCTCAGAGAGCGCAAGGATGATTTTTTGCCACTGATGTTCTATTTTCTCAACCATTTCTGCAAGCAGCACGGCAAGGGGAAACGCCTGTCCACCGATGCCCAAGCTCTGCTCAGTCAGCACTCATGGCCGGGTAACGTCCGCGAACTCGCCCATCTGGTAGAAAGACTGGTCGTCACCATCGAAGACGAGCTCATCACCAAGGAACACCTCCCAACCTCGATTTATGAAACCAGGGCACAGATCATTACGGCCACCTCTTCAGGTTCACTGGATAAAGCCATCGCCGAAATGGAACGCAAACTGGTGATGGATGCATATAATGTACATGGGAGCACACGCAAGACTGCCGAAGCCTTGAATATAAGCCAATCCCGCGCTTCTCGCCTCATCAGAAAATACACTTAAACCTCTGAGTCACAAAAGACTCACGAGTCAATCCAGACTCACACCTCAAAACCCAATCCCCCGTTAGCTTCACCCACACATCGCGAGTCTTTTTTGACTCACACCCCACAATAGATTGACCGATTGATCAATCACTACACAATCGTATCATGCTGATATCATGACGTTTTTTATATAGAGCGTTAATATCAAGCTTGGCACAGCGATTGCTTTTACAGATTAAAAATAATGTCAGAAGTGACCTTTTAAAACTATACCTTGAGGGGGGTAAATCTCACGCCATTAACCGTTGTTAGAGAAACACCACATTCACGGATTCCCAAAATGCAAAAGCTTTACTGCGTGAGCATGGGGGCAGCCACATCAACATTTGAGTGTTGAGACAAGGCTAGGGAAACCCGGTGAATCACAAAACATTTCGAGGAGGAAGTATGTTTAAGAATCAAGTCATTGTCGGATCACTTTACGCTCTGCTTGCCACAGTTCTCTGGGCAGGCGCATTCGTAGTTGCCCGTCTGGCCGTTGGCCAAATTTCTCCCATGACACTCGGCGCATCGCGCTGGTTCATGGCTCTTGTAATCCTCTCCTTTTTCACACTGCCAAAAGTCAGGAAGGAATGGCATATTGCCAAGAAATTCCTGCCTCAAATCATCGCAGCAGCCGGTCTTGGTGTGGCCGCATATTCCCCGCTGAGCTACTTCGCTGCCCAAACAACATCTGCAATCAACCTGTCACTCATTTCAGTGACCACGCCCATCTTCATCGTCATCATCGCCTCGCTGATGGGCCAGAAGCAGTCCCTGAACACATGGCTCGGTTGCACCGTGGCCCTGATCGGCTCCTTCTATCTGGTATGCAACGGCGAGATCGGACGCCTGCTGGCTCTCCAGTTTGCAGCCGGTGACCTCCTGATGCTCGCTGCAGCCATTGGTTTTGCCATCTACAGCCTGATTCTCAAGAAAATCCCCGATGGTCTGTCCCAGGCAACCATCCTTACCCTGATGGCATTCTTTGCAGTGCTCATGCTGATTCCATGCGTCATATGGGAATCCACCCAGCCTTCCATGCTCTTCAACATGAACGGCATTGTCTTCTTCAGCATCACTTTCTCTGCCATCTGTTCCTCAATCATCGCATGGTGGACCTGGAATATCGGCCTTGAAAAGGCAGGACCGGAACTCTCCGGCATGATCTATTACAGCCTGCCACTGTGGGGCGGCTTCTTCGCATTCGTCTTCCTTGGCGAAACAATGGGCATGACCCATCTTGTCAGCGGAATCCTGATCATCGGCGGCATATTCTGGGCCAGTCGCGGCACCAAGAAAGAGACCGCAGAAGCAATATCTAAAGAAGCCTAAACCTCCGCTCTTTGACTTCATACGGGGCGGGCAACATGCCCGCCCCCGACAAATTTCCTTCCGCAACCATCACGTTACGGAAAATGGGACGGACACCTCCGACCCACAGACGAATTACCGGCCAGTTTCCGGCCTACCGACAACGTTTGACCAAGGAAATCGACTTATGACTCAAAACGAAAAACTGACAAAGCTCATCCAACTGACAATAAACGGAGAATCCCGTCCGTTGTTAGTGGAAGCGCACTGGACCCTCTCAAAAGTCCTGCGCAACGACTGTGGTCACACCGGCACCAAGGAAGCATGCAACGAAGGCGCATGTGGCTCTTGCACCGTACTCATTGATGACATAGCGACCCCGGCCTGCATGGTTCTCGCCATAGAACAGGAAGGCAAGAACATCGAAACCATCGAAGGGTTGTCCAAAGACGGACAATTGCATCCCATTCAGGAAGCATGGCTTGAGGAATATGGTGCCCAGTGCGGCTTCTGCTCGCCCGGCATGATCATGTCCACCAAGGGCCTGCTGATCAAAAACGCCAACCCCACCGATGACGAAATCAAGGAAGCCCTGGGTGGCAACCTCTGTATCTGCAGCAACTACGAGCACATCATCAATGCCGTGAGAAGTGCGGCCAGAAAGATGTCAAAGGAGCAGGCGAATGTTTAACACCAAAGCGGTAGGAACTGCCGTCCGTCAGAAGGATGGACGACCTCGCGTCACAGGTGAGGCAAAATTTTACGCTGACGTTCTCTTCCCTAACATGTTGCAGACCAGAATCCTTCGCAGCCCGTATCCGGCAGCGGACATTGTCAGCATTGACACAAGCGAAGCCGAGGCTTTGGCAGGCGTACGTCTGGTCATGACCTACAAGAACTTCCCCAAGGCGTTTCGTGACACTCTCTATTACGTTGGAGATCTGGTTGCTGCGGTTGTTGCCGATGACGAAACAATTTGTGAAGAAGCCCTTGAACTGATCAAAGTCGAATACACCAAGAAAAAGTTTGTCCTGAGCCTTGAAGAAGCCATAGAGCCCGGCTCCACCCAGGTATTCGAGGGCGTGGAAAACTGCCACGACTGGGAATTCCACTACACCATGAGTGATCGTGACCCGGAAACAAAACTCTTCAAGACCAAGACCCAAACAGAGTCCAACGCATTCGGCGACATTGATAAAGGATTTGCTGAAGCAGATGTCATCGTTGAACAGAAAGGCATCAAATACGCCTACTGCAAATCTCCGGCAATGGAACCTCGTGGATGCTCTGCCAACTTTGATGGCAACAAGCTCAACGTCTACACCCATTCTCAAGGGTTGCACGACGAAAAGCTGTGTCTGGCTCAAGCATTGGACATTGATTCTCATCTGCTCAATTACGTTTCTCCGTATACCGGCTCCAGCTTTGGCGGCAAGAACGCATTCCCGCTTGATCGGAACATTGCATCCCACTATCTGATGATAGCCGGTCTTGCCACCCTGCACCTGAGAAAGCCCGTGCACTGCGGGTATTCCCGCGAAGAGGAAATGCTCTGCGGCTGGTCCCGCGGCAGCATCGGCGATGTGAAACTCGGCTTCAAGAAAGACGGCACCATGACCACCATGGACTTCTTCCATTGGCAGGAAGCCGGTTCCGGCGGCGATAAATATCCGCCCAAGAACGCGGTCCTCGCAACGGGTTCAGTGCTTTACTCGCACAACGTTGAACACCAGCGCAGCAGAATCCGTTATGTCCACACCAACAGATTCTGCTGTGGCGGCTGGCAGGGATACGGCGTTCCCGAAGGAACGTACGCGGTTGAAACCACGGTGGACATCGCAGCCTATGAGATGGGCATTGATCCGGTGGAACTCCGCAAAAAGAACTGCATGCGAGCCGGGGATGTTGATTCCGGATGGGACCCGCTGACTTACAAATCCTGCTACATATCCTCTTCCGGCATCCGCGATTGCCTTGACGCTGGCGCAAAACACGTGGACTGGAAAAAAACATGGGAACACCCCAATAAAAAGACCGGACGCATCCGTCACGGCATGGGCGTTGCCATTTTCGCCATGGCTGCAGGTCGTCCCGGACCTGGCAACTCCAGTGAAGCCATGGTCAAGATATTCCCTGACGGTTCCGCTGCCCTGGTTTGCGCAATCGCCGACATCGGTCAGGGACAGCACACCGTGCAGACCCAGATCGTGGCTGACGTACTCGGCCTCCCCTACGAAAAGATCGGCCTTGTCTGTCATGACACCGATTCCACTCCCTTTGCCACTCTGGTGGCCGGCAGTTGCGCAACATGGATTCAAGGCTGGACCACTTATGGAGCAGCCATGGATGCAAAACGCCAGGTTCTCGAACTCGCGGCTGACAAACTGAATGTTGCTGCCGATGAATTGACCATGGATGAGCATGGCGTGCATGTCACCGAGGACACGGACACGAAAATATCGTTCTCCGATGCATTCGGCACACGCGGCCATTACGGCGGCATCCACGAGGTCATTGGCTACCATGTGCACAATTCACCTCACGCCACAGGTCACAAGGACGGCAAGGCAGACCAAATATATATTCCCAAGGAAAAAGGCGCACAGTTTATCACCATGGATGTGGATACCGAAACCGGCATCATCTCGAATGTCCATGTGGTCATGGCCCAGAACGTGGGCAAGGCACTCAATCCGAAAGTAGTCGAAGGGCAGCTCCTGGGCTCACGCCATGGCGTGGAAAACGGCCTGCTTGCAAACGACTGCATCGTGGACAAGCGCAACGGCTGGCTCATGACTCCGAACTGGGTGGATTACCGACACACCACGGCAATGGACTGCGACGTGACTCCGCTGGTTATTGAAAAACCAGGCGACCTGAGCCATCCGCTGGGTGCCACTGCATGCGGTGAAGGTGCAGCCTGTCCGACATTGGCTTCGTTCTCCAACGCCCTGTACAACGCCATAGGTGTCCGCATTCTGGAAACGCCGTTCACTCCGGATAAAATCCTCACGGCCCTCGGTAAAATCCCGGCCAAAAAGGGGAAGAAATAATGAAAAGCTTCAAGCACATTGACGCAGCCAGCGTCGAAGAAGCCGTATCGCTCCTGCAAGAGAGCGAAGGTCCCGCCTACGTCATCGCAGGTGGCAGCGATCTCCTGGGCTGTCTCAAGGACAACCTCTGGATGGAATACCCCAAAGCAATCGTCAACCTGAAGACCATCCCCGGACTCGACACGATCAGTGTTGATGAAGACGGTCTTCACATTGGCGCACTCGTCACCCTCACCAAGATTGCCGAGTCCGAAACGGTCAAGGAATTCTGGCCTGGTTTGGCTGAGGCAGCCCGCCGCACGGCTTCCCCCCTGCTGCGCAACATTGGTACCATAGCCGGAAACATCTGCCAGGAAAACCGCTGCTGGTATTACCGCTACCCGGACAAGATCGGTGGTCGCATCGACTGTGTCCGCAAGGGCGGCAAACGGTGCCTGGCCGTACCCGGCGACCACCGCTACCACTCCATCTTCGGTGCCGTGAACAAATGCATAGCAGTGAATCCCAGCGACACGGCCCCGGCCCTGATCGCCCTGGATGCCACTATCAAGACAACCAAACGCACTATCCCGATTGACGAGTTCTTCTCTGCCGGGATGGGCGCACAGTCCACGACTCTGGACCGCGACGAAATCGTCACGGAAATACTCGTGCCTCGTCCCGCACAGGAATGGACCAACGCATTCAGGAAAATCGCCTTCCGCAAGTCCATCGACTTTGCACTGGTAAACTGCGCTGCCGCCCTGACCTTTGCCGATGGCAAAGTGACATCCGCACGTATCTGCCTGAACGGCGTGCACAACAACCCACGCCGTTGCGTTGAATCAGAAGCAGCCCTCATCGGCAAGCCCCTGAACGAAGCAACAGCGCAAGAAGCCGGAGAACTGGCCGTGGCCGAAGCCAAACCGCTTCTCCAAAACGGATTCAAGGTTCCAATGGCCAAGACCATAGTGATCGACACTCTCATGGATTGCGTCAAATAACGCACTGCAAGGAAATAAAAGGCATGGAACAGAAACTAGCTAATATATCCGGTGTCATTCTCGCCGCCGGACAAGCTTCCCGGATGGGCAAAGACAAACTCTCCCTGCCCTTCCGGGGCATGCCCATGCTCCAACACGTGATCAACGCGGCACGGCGGTCCTGTCTCAAGGACGTGACCGTCGTGCTGCCACGAGACTCGAAACTGGAGCAGACTCTTGATCTGACCGGTTGCAGCATCGTGACCAGCATGCACCGCGAACTCGGCCAGGCCGAATCTCTCCAGGCGGGGTTACGCAATGTCATGGACCACGCAGATGGATGCATGGTCCTGCTCGGGGACCAACCGCTGATCACCTCCGATACCCTCGACAGATTGGCATGGGCGTTCTCCCAACACCCTGACTGCTGGGTGGCTCCTGTACAGGAAGACATGCGCGGCAACCCGATCACCATTCCTTCAACCTGGTTCCACAAGGTGTTCGAACTTGAAGGCGACACCGGGGCCCGCCCTCTGTTGGCCGAACGCGGACTTGCTCTGCGTCTGGTACGAATCAACGAAGTGGGACCATTCATCGACGTTGACACCGAACACCAGTACCAGCATCTTCTTGAACGCTACGAAGCCAGGACCGCATGAGGCACGCCATGAGCAACTTGACATCACCCACCATCGTCATCCGTGGTGCAGGAGACCTCGCAACCGGCGTGGCACTCCGCCTGCACAGGGCAGGATTCAAGAAAATCGTCCTGCTGGAAACAGACCACCCTCTGGCGGTACGCCGCACAGTGGCATTTTCCGAAGCCGTGTATCATGGCCGCATGACAGTGGAAGGAATCACCGCCGTATTCCTTGGAACAGCCGAATGCGTACCAGACATATGGGCCACCGGAGACATCCCCATCCTGTCTGATCCAGCCGCCGAAACCCTTCACATAATCCGCCCTGAAGTGCTGATTGATGCCATCATCGCCAAACGGAATCTTGGTACGAACATGTCACAAGCACCTCTCGTCATAGGACTGGGGCCGGGATTTGTGGCTGGTGAAGACGTACACCGAATAGTGGAAACCAAACGAGGCCATCATCTCGGCAGAGTCATCACAGCAGGATCAGCCGAACCAAACACGGGCATACCCGGAAATATCGACGGATACACCATCGAACGTGTCTACTGGGCTGAAAACCAGGGAATGTTCTCCACGTCGCTCAATATCGGTGACATGATTGCCGCAGGAGATACCCTCGGCACAGTGGACAACGTCCCTGTAATTGTGAACATTTCTGGTGTCGTACGCGGTCTTCTGCGCAACGGCACCCCAGTCTCCAAGAAAACAAAGCTGGGCGATGTGGACCCGAGAGGAATCATCTCCTATTGCGGAGAAGCATCCGACAAGGCCCTGTCCATCGGCGGCGGCGTGCTTGAAGCGATCACCGCACACATGTTTTCCGGAGAAAATGCATGAATACGCACACGGGCCACTCAGGCCCGGAAATTCTCATTGCGCCGGAACACCGGCTCATCACCCTTACCGGGGCGGGAGGGAAAACCTCCCTTAGTCGTTGGCTCGCTTCACACCTCCAATTGATACCTCGGCGAGTCATCATAACCACAACGACAAAGATCCTCCCGCTCCCCGGTATGACTACCATCCTGCATGAAGACGGCCCAGATTTCCTGGGTCGGATTCGCCGCGCACTCGACCAATCCCCCAGCATCATGGTTGCCAGCAGATTCGATCCGGCCACGGGCAAGATCATCGGTCTGGACAAGGACATCATTACCTTCATGCACAAATCCAGACTGGCGGACACCATTCTGGTTGAAGCAGACGGCGCGGCCCGCAAACCCCTCAAGGCCCCCAACTGGCGCGAACCAGTCATTCCAGCTGGGACAGACCTGTGTATCGGCATCATGGGACTTGATGCAGCCTATCGCCCGCTCACCGAATCAAATGTACATCGTCATGAAATATTCTCGCAAATAACAAGCCTGAGGCCCAGCGAAAAGATCACACCAGCACACATGACCCGAATCGCCATGGCCCCGAACGGATTGTTCAAAGGATGCCCGCCGGATTGTGAACTCAGCGTTTTTCTGAACAAGACTGACATTCCCGAAGGAAAGGAATTGACTGAAGAATTCAACAGCACAGTCACCCGCAACGGACAGGCTTCATTCATAAAATGGTTTGCCGGAAGCACACAAGAACGCCGCATGATTCAAATTGGTCAGTATGCACAAGCATCACGGATTTTTTCCAGCACCCGCCTTGCTTTTTCACACCAGCTCTAAGAGGGAGGAGTCTTCATGTCCAAAAAGGAAAAGGCCGCATCTATCACACTCACATCCTGCCCGCCTGAAAAAGGTGGAGTCTGCGCCATCTGTTTTTTCGGCGCACTGATCATCATCCTCGGAGCCTGTATTCCTCTTTTCATGTATCCTGAAGCAGGAGAGCGGGTCATCAACACAATGTTCACCTTTGTGACCGTTGAAATGGGATGGCTCTACATGATCGCGGCAATGGGATCCTTTATCCTGCTCATGTGGTTCGCCTTTGGTCCCTTCAGCCACAAACGACTTGGCGACAAGATTGAATACTCCACTTTTTCCTGGATCGGCATGCTCTTCTGCGCAGGCGTTGGTGCCGGCATAATGTTCGGCGGTTCCATTGACTGGGCCTACTACATGTCCTTTCCCATGCACGGCGAACCAGCCGGTTCATGGAAAGCCGCCGAATGGGGCACAGCGTACGGCATGTTCCACTGGGGCCCCATCTGCTGGGCCATCTACGCTACCCTGGCCGTGCCCATCGGCTACAGCTACTACGTCAAGAAAATCCCCATTCTGAACATTTCCCAGGCCTGCACCGGCCTTCTCGGAGAACGCACACACGGCTGGCCCGGCAAGGTTATCGATATCCTGTTCATGACCGGCCTGGTGGCTGGTTCGGCCACGGCACTGGGTCTTGGCATCCCCATTGTGGCTGCGGCATTATCGTCCGTTACCGGCCTGGAGCATTCCTTTACGCTGGAATTCGGCACCCTGATTTTCGTGACCCTGATCTTTTCGGTCAGCTCCTGCCTGGGACTGAAAAAAGGCCTGAGCAAGCTCTCGGATTTCAATGTTTACATGGCCATGGGATTGATGCTGTTCGTCTTCATTGTCGGACCAACCCTGTTCCTCACCGATATGGCCATCACGTCACTGGGCCTGATGGTTTCCGAATTCGTTCGCATGGCCACTTGGATGGACCCGGTAGGCAAAAACGGCTTCACCCAGTCCTGGACCATATTCTATTACGCATGGTTCGTTGCCTACGCCCCATTCATGAGTTTGTTCATCGCCAAGATTTCGCGTGGTCGCACAGTGCGCCAAGTGGTCCTCGGACCGGTCATCGTGGCATCATTGGGCTGCGGCTGTTTCTACTTGATATTCGGGAATTTCGGCCTGCATCTTCAGCTCACAGGCCAACTCGATGTGGTCAACATGGTCAAGACCGTCAAGGGTGCCACTGCCATCATGGCCATTGCGGACTTCATCCCGTTTGCCCCTGTCTACAAACTGGTATTTGCCGGAGTCACGGCCATATCCATGGCCACCACATTTGATGCGGTTTCATTCGCACTGGCCGCAACCACCACGGTCAAGCTCACCCCCGACGAAGAACCAGCCCGCTGGAATCGTCTGTTCTGGGCAATTTCACTCGGATTGGTACCCACAGGCATCATGCTCATCGACGGCCCGCTCTCGGTTCTGCAAACAGCCTCGATAGTGGTGGGCTTGCCAGTGCTCATAGTGGTCTGGATCGGCGTGGCATCCTTTCTCACGGAATACCATCGCACGGGCTGGGTTGAGGCAGGGGCAGAGCCTCTCTGCAAACCTGTTGATCTGTAATCAATTCCATTTCTCAACAAGACACTGAGGTTGATATGAAAACCATGAACGTTGAAAACGCGGTCGGCACCGTATTGTGCCATGACATTACCCGCATAGTTCCGGGCGAAGCCAAAGGCCCTGCATTCCGCAGGGGGCATGTGGTCACCGAGGCCGACATCCCCACCCTGCTGGATATCGGCAAGGAACATCTCTACGTGTTCGATCCGGGCGATGGATATGTCCATGAGGATGATGCAGCCCGCCGCATTGCCAAGGCAGCCGCAGGCCCCGGCATAGACCTGAGCACCCCGGTGGAGGGCAAGATCACCCTGAGTGCCTCCATTGACGGGCTGGTGGACATCGACACTGACACGCTTTTCAAGCTCAATTCCGTGAAAGACGTCATCTTCGGCACCATCCACACCAATCAACTGGCCAAAAAAGGCCGCAATCTGGCAGGCACCCGCGTCATTCCACTGGTGGTCCCGGAAGAGATCGTGGCCGAAGCCGAAACCATTCTCCGCGACAACGCTCCGCTTATTCAGATTCGCCCTCTCAAGGCCTGTCGCGTGGGTGTTGTCACCACCGGCAGCGAGGTCTACAGTGGCCGCATCAAGGACAAGTTCGGCCCGGTTATCAGAAAGAAATTCAAGAGTTACGGCAGCACTGTCATTGACCAGCGGCTTGTGTCGGACCAGCAGGACATGACCGTAAAGGCCATCCACGACCTGCTTGCCGAAGGTGCCGACTTCATTGTCCTGACCGGTGGAATGTCCGTGGACCCGGACGACCTGACCCCGGCCTCCATCCGTGCAGCCGGAGCAACAGTCACGACCTACGGCGCACCGACCTTTCCCGGAGCCATGTTCATGCTCGCCCATATCGGCGATGTGCCAGTGGTTGGCCTTCCGGGATGTGTCATGTATTACAAGGCGAGTATTTTCGATCTCATCATGCCTCGCATCCTGGCCGGAAAGGAAGTCACCCGCGACGACATCATCGCACTGGGACACGGCGGATTCTGCGAAGGCTGCAAGGAATGCCACTATCCGGCCTGCGGATTCGGCAAAGGAGCATAAAAGCATGCGTGACGTATTTGAAGCCATCCTGCAATCCCTTGAACAGGATCAGGCCATTGTCCGTGCCTCGGTCATGAAAAGTTCGGGGTCCACGCCCCGTGCTGCCGGAGCCTCCATGGCCGTGTTCCCGGACGGTGCCATTATCGGCACCATTGGCGGCGGACTGGTCGAAAATGCAAGCATTCACGCAGCAGTACGGATATTAAAAGACGGCGCATCCGAAATCCGGGAATTCGACCTCACGGGCAAGGACGCGGCCTCACAGGGCATGGTCTGCGGCGGGGAAATGACCATCCTTCTCGACCTCATGACCCCATGCGACGAACACATCTCCCTCGCAAAAGAAACCCTGAAGCTGTACAAGGCCGGGAAACCCGGCGTATTCGCCACCATTTTAAACACGGACAAGACCGTTATCCGCAGGGGACTCTGGCCTCTTGGCGGCGAACTCCCGACAGGCGTGACGGAATTCACCATACCAGATCAGGCCCGCGCCCCGTTTGTCCACCCCCTTGAGAACGGGACACTCTTTGCCGAACCGCTGATTGTTGACGAGACCGTCCACTTCATCGGAGCAGGACACGTTGCCCAGGCCACGGCACGGCTTGCGGCCACCACCGGCTTCCGGGTAAACGTCATTGATGATCGCGCAGAATTCTCCAACGCGGCCCGGTTCCCGGATGCGCAAAACGTGCGGGTCGTGGAAAGCCTCGACAACTGCCTGCCGGACTCGCTCACCCAGGACGACTATCTGGTCATCATGACACGCGGCCACCTGCACGACAGAAACGTGCTGGCCCAGGCCCTGAAAACAAAGGCCGGCTACGTGGGCATGATCGGCAGCAAGAAAAAACGGACAACCGTCTACCAATCCCTGCTCGACAACGGCTACACCCAGGACGATCTAAACCGCGTCCACTGCCCCATTGGCCTGCCCATCGGAGCCGAAACCCCGGAACAAATCGCGGTCAGCATCATGGCCGAACTCATTAAGTTCCGCGCCGGAATTTAGTGACAGCACGAATAAATTTGGATTTATAGAATAAACAAAGCCCCCAACCGCAAGGTTGGGGGCTTTTGTGTTGTTTTATCAGGAACAATAATCTGACATCAAAACAATTCAAATTTCGCCGCTCGTTGATCAGACAGAGTGGACCTATATTTAAATAAGCCATTCCGTTTTCATTGCTTAATTATTAACGCCTTCATCAAATTCCAAGAAGATACGGTACGGCACCATCGATTGTGTTTTATGCAGAACTGCTGCCATCGCTTGTAGTCAGGGTATTTTATTGAGTAGTCATACATTGGAAAATTCACCAAAATGGGCGAAAGTTTAGAACCATCAGAAGACTCAACATCTTCGATGTCCAATTCCCATTCTGATCTCTCGTCAAATTTGTGGAGACCTTCTTCATCTTCCCAATAGACATACCGATCTTGCAACTTGTCAGGCAGCCCCGCTTCCAAAGGATTGTAGGAGCGAAATGGTTGTTTGACAGAGGTTGAATTCCAACCTTTTGGTAGCCTTGAATTTGGAAATGACTTCTCATCCCAATTATCAAAAGAGGGGTTTTGTGTTCTGCCTTTTGATTTGCCATGTCTAACTGTTGGCATATGTTTGCCCCAACACCGGACTCCAAAAATGATGATCAGTCCTATTAATGGGAATAGCCACTCCACTACTTCGGACTCCCATCCTGATTGCAATAAGCACCAAAAGCCGCAGGATGCCCTCTCTCCGTTGCCTCTTTGAAGGCTTCACAGGCTTCCGTTTTGTCCCCTCGATATAAGAGTAATTGTCCAACCCAATAAGGAGAATGGAAATCCTTTGGTACCTGAAGAGCCACGGCTCTACAAAAGTCTAGACAGTCATTTCTATCTTTGTCAGTCACTCTTAGAATTGTGTTGGGCGTTGTATAACCGTCTGCCAAGACCACACACGCATGAACCTTTTCGGCATCAGTGTTTAGGCTTAAAATATACCTTTCCGCCTTACTCGCACACCCCACAAGCAAAGCCAGCACCACCGCCACCATTATGATTTTCCGCATTATAGAAGCCCTCCGGTATCGCACTCAAGATGTAACTATCCGAACCGATACCAGAAACCATGTAAACCATCAATTTACCATTCGCATTTCACGGAAGAGACACTTAATTCTGAAATAAGAAAGTTTAAAACAATATTAAATACAAAATATCAACTGACTATCTTCAACGATTAATCGAAGGGATTCGTGCAGTCTAAATATTCCACGAACATACCACTCAGGGTCATTCCACGGCACTATTCACACCCGATTGACCTTGTATGGGAGAAGGGTAAGATGGTAGGATGATAACCACCTTAATTAGTAGCTATAACCGAAGGCGCGGTAGTTTGCATGATGATTTCACCCACAACTTTCACAGGGCGCAAAGAAAAATCCCAACAGTCGTTAAACTATTGGGATTTGTTAGGATCTGAGTGGTGGGTCACCAAGGAATCGAACCTTGAACCTCCGGATTAAGAGGACAGACGTTACAACCACTACAGCTACCCTTTCCCGCCTGATTGCTTGACTTTCCTCATTTTTGACTGATAGACCGTACCCCATAGATACCCCTTTTAGACTGTAAAATGAGGGGCCAACGAGGGGCAGATCATGGCTATCAAAAAGTTCTCCACCGACTATCCCGGCATCCGTTACCGCGAGCATGCCAGCCGCATGTGCGGTCGTAAGCTCGATCGCTACTACTACATCCGCTATCGTCCTGAGCGCGGTGGTAAGCAGCGCGAAGAAGGCATCGGCTGGACAAGTCAAGGCTGGAGCCCTCGCAAAGTCTTTGAAGACGTTCTCAACCCGATCCAACGTGCCTGTGATACCGGAAAAGGTCCGCGCTCCCTCAAAGAAATGCGCGAGGCTGCAAAGCTGACCGAAGCCGAAATCGAAGCCGAGGCCGTCCAGGAGGAGAAGCAAGGCATCACCTTCGCCGAAGTGGCCGGCCGCTTCGTTGAGTGGGCCAAGGAAAACAAAGCCTCCTGGAAGGACGATGAAACACGCCTGCGCCTGCATGTGACCCCTCGCTTGGGCGAGAAGTCCATGACCACTATCACCACCAACGACATCGAGCGGATGAAGACCCAGCTCAAGCACATCAAACCGAAGCGCGGAAGGCATGCCACCTTGCGCCCGGCCACCATCACGCAGTGCCTTGCCGTGACACGCACCGTGTTCAACTTCGCCATGGAAACGCCGCTGAAGGACGACAATCCCGATGTTATGGTATTCACTGGCCGCAACCCGGCCCGTATGTCCTCCAAATTCAAGGGCGGCGTTCGCCCCCTGAAATTCGACAATCGCCGTATGCGGATATTTAACAATGAAGAGCTGGGGAAGCTCATGGAGGCGACGTGTGTTTCCTCTCAGGATTTGCACGATATTAGCCTCCTCGCCCTGGACGTGGGCATCCGCCGCCGCGAAGTCGTGGCACTGCGTCCGGAGTTCTTTATCCGCGAATCTATGGCCCTCAAAATTTTTGACCCGAAGAACAGTCTGACCCGCACCGTGTTCATCGGCTCCCTGATCCCCAAGGCCGCCGACATGATGCTGGCCCGCATGGACCGACTCCCGAAAAGAACCAACTGGATATTTCCCGGTCGATGGGGCGACCAGCGAGACCTGACCTCGATTACACGACAATTCGGTGTGGTCTGCGGTTGGCTCAAAATCAATGATCATGTCACGGACGATAGGATGCGGGCCGTGTTCCACTCCCTGCGCCACACTCACGCCACGAGAATGCTGGAGAAAGGCGTCGATATTTACTCCCTCAAGGACCTCATGGGCCATGAGGATATCGCGGTCACCGAGCGGTATCTCCACCTCTGCGACCATGCCAAACGCAAGAAGGCCCTCAAGGGCGGCGGGTTTGATATTAGATAGTTGGGTTAACGACAATTTCGGACACTCCTTTACCTTCAAGATATTCAAGGAAAAACGGGGTCGGGTAGCAACGCTTTCCCGCGATATAGATGGCCTTGCGCGGGCCCTTGCCCTTCTCGTCGTCATTCTGAACAGTCTTCGGCTTGATGGCTCCACCAGTAAAATGATGGACGCTTGACCGCGCAATGAAAGGCGGCATCAGCCCGACAAACTCCCCAAGGATGCCAAGCTCCGGCTGTGGTTGTTTTGGTCTTGCCATTAGATTCTCCTTTATTCCTCCCCGCCCACCGGCAGGTCTTCGACAATCACCTTCACGCGCCGCTTGATGACGCGATGCCCGTTGCACATGCGACAAACGCCGTCATATTCATCGACCAATATTGGCGACTCCGTGCCGTGCCCCTCGCACCGAGGACAGACGATCTGCCCCTCGGCCAGGATCGACCGGGCCTCCAGCAAAAATTCCTGATTTTCAATTTGCTCCTGTCGTGTCACATTATCCTCGCTGCCGGGTCGTTCCCGACGGTAACGCGAATGAGAGGCCACGCCGCAAGGTGCGGCCTCTCTCGTTTGTGACAACCGCGCCCGCAAGCGTCCGGCCCTTGGGCGCGGTTGTCTTCCGGCAGATGGCAAGCATCAGACTGCCTGACACCGTTCGGGGAGGGGCTTTTATGAAATTTCTTTTTGGCCATGGTAATTATCCATCAGTTGATTTTCCGAACCAATCCGGTGAGGAACATGCACACGGTCGAAAAAAGGTTGCCCAGCAACATGATAATGGCTTCAAGGTGTCTCATGGTGTTCTCCTTTGTCTGATGCGTTCATATTCTCAGACATTTTTACAAACTCTTTGCATTTATTTTAAACTTTTTCACAACTATCTTAAATTATTTGATATAAATTTGAAGAAAATGCTTGCATTTTGCGCTAGCATTTGGCATATTGTAATCAACGAGGGGGCGGAAAGCCCAAAACAAAAGGAAAACAAAATGATCATCAGCAGCCAACGCTATATCAACGAAGAAATCGTAGCCGAAAAGATCGAAGCCGCCGATTACGTTGTCTCCGTGTCCCGCGAATTTGGAATAGACGGTGAAACCTACCGCGTAATTATAGACGGGCATCACAGCCTGGAAGCCGCAACCCGCACCGGCAGTACCCCCGAATTTGAAGAAGTTGAAACCGAGACCGACAGCCTCCTTGATATAGATGACATCAACGGTTTTTTGGACGATCACTATGTAGACTGTTACTGGTACAATATCGAAACCGGCCGCGAAATTTGGTAAGGAGAAAACCTCATGCCGACCATCACTATCCGCAATATCGACGACAAGACCGTCAAGGCCCTCAAGTCCCTCGCCAAAGATCGCGGCATCCCTTACAACTCCGTCGAGGAGCTGCTCCGGCGGGAGATCGCCCACATGACCAGGGCCGAAAACGTGTCCGGCACCGATCTGCCCATTACTCTCTACATGACCCCCGCTCTGCCACGTCACTACGTTGCCGAGCGCGAGGACGGCAGCCGCTGGATTATCCTCGCCACCACGACCGGCAAACAGTCGTGGGCCAGTGCCAGCGAGTACAAGGGCAACTACGATCTGGAGCGTCTGCCGGATTACATGGCAAAAATGTATCTGCCAGAGGATTAAAGAGTGGCCCGACAAGCAACCATCATCGGCAAGGCCGAAGACATTACCGGAGAGGTGTGGGACGTGCGCGAGTTGCGTCCTACGCCTCACGGCTTTGACATCTTGCTCGGCTGGCCTCGGTCTGTCCAACGTGGCCCCGGTGGCGGCGGTGTGCGCGTGATCCTGACCCCGCACCTTGCCGACTATCTTGCCGCTCACTGCCATGCTCCCAACAAGATTGATCTGCCCATCGGCGGCACGACCATCAAGAGGCTGCGCAAACTGCTCGGCCAGGACTGGACGCTGGACAACGAGCAGTGGTGGCACGACCACAAGGCCGAATTGCTGGCATCCACGCTGACTGATTTTTGCCAACGCCACAGCAAGAGCCTGGGCGCGGCCAGTCAATGGCGAGCAGTGTTTGGTGGTAAGCGGTATAGTCATCGTCGTTGATCTCATGAGGTTGTATCAGTGGTTAATCCCAATCAGCGATTAGAATCAGATTTCCGTCAGGCATTTCAATACCCATCTTTCGGTAGAAATCTTGAAACTGGCTCCACTTCGCTCGGACTGCTTCCATGTCAACAGATGGCATTTCTTTATCAATGATCTTGCAAGTGCGGGGAGCTACCGAGCAGGGCAACTCATCATATGGAAGATCGGGGAGTTTCCACCAGTTTTGCAAAAATCCATCATTGACGGCTAAAGGGATGGCCCAAAAGTAGGGTTCACATTCGTAAGCCGAAGCAACCGTGATTCCCGTCTCCTTTTCAAAGCCCCACATATAATCATTGTCCTCGGAAAGCAGAGCCTCGTCAGGAAGGCTCTCATTAGTGAGGCCAAAAGCCAGCATGGTATAGTGTCCTTGTCCCATTTTATTCTCCTGTTCTCATGTAGGTGGTTATGCGTCTTTCAGACCGGCGCAAAAACGGCAAACGTGGAAATTGAAATACCTATGCATGTCACTGGCTGCCTGTCATTCTCAACGTGGGTCGTAATTTCTCTCATTCTATTTCTCCTTTGTATTTATGGACGTGGTTCTGCTGATCAGTTTATTTTTCGTAGTTCCAGTTTTTCGCAAGTCGTTTTTTATATGCTTCCATTTCTTCGTCTGATGCTTTTGCTTCGGCTTCAAAACATACAACTGACGCCATTTTCCAACCGGCAAACAGTGGGCTGAAAAAGCACCGGAGAATGAATCCGATAGGCAGCATCCACACCCCCAGCACTGCGACCAATACTCCAATATATCGTTGAATCATTTATTCCCCACTGATTTTGAAAACGTTTGGCGGCTGTGTTCTTGGATCAATCGCCCGATGAAATAGGTGCAATGCGGCACTTGCCCGTTACCAATGCATCTAAGTCGGTCCACCCGATTGGGAGTCCCATCAACCACTCGACCCAATTCGGGTTCAGTTGCCCACCAGGTTTCTCCCCCTCTTTCAAGAGAGCACCCGGTATGCTGTCCCGGTCCCGCTGCGAGGGCGGCAAGGTCGAGTTTTTGGAATCTTGAGAGGTTGGTGTGGGCCACTTCTTTGGGGTGTTGACCATCTGAGGCAATGACTGTCCTGTCATGTTCTCCGTGATCGTCCCGCCTCGCATCCCGTCCGTTGCCGCTGGCGTTGCCCAGAGCTTGCGCTTGACTGCTGTTGCCAATCCGTCTCCGGCCTTGGCGTTGAGTTCCTTGCGGTTGTTGTTCCCATGCACTGTTGGGGTAGGCCACAATCCATATCCGGTCTCTTTTGTGTAGAGCACCAAGGGCCGCAGCTGGGATACAATGCCATTCCGCATCATACCGGAGCGCGGCAAGGTCGGAGAGGACAACGTCAAGCCCTCGACCAGTAAGGGCCGGGCTATTCTCAATGAGTGCGTATCGGGGTCGTATTTCAGCAATGGCTCTAGCAAATTCGCTCCACAATCCACTTCTTTCACCTTGTATTCCTTCGCCGCTTCCAGCGACGCTGATATCTTGGCAGGGGAACCCGCCAGCAAGTAGCTCGATCGAGGGTGCTTTCGTGAAATCAACCTCTTTTATGTCTCCGTAGATCGGGACACCAGGCCAACGAGCTGCGAGAACTTTTCGGGCATACGGGTCGGCTTCACAGAACCAAGCGTGTTCAAACCCGGCCCATTCAAGGCCAAGATCGCCGCATCCGGCACCGCTAAAAAGGCTTCCAACTTTCATGACAACTGCCTATCAAATCTGTGATTGCTTTATTTCGATGTAGCTTTCGATGAACGCTTGCGCTTGGTCGGCAATGATTGCATTGCCATAGCCGCGCAATCGTCCCATACGGTCGGGAGAGACATCAGCCAGCGGGAATGTGCCGGATCCAACTGGCCTCCACTTTTCATCCCGGCAGAAGAGCCAGTCAGAATTTTCCCAGAAGCCGTTAACCGGGCCGGGCTGTTTCTGCTGACTAGGTGTACTTTTGATCCCAGACCGCAGTCGTTTCCGCGATAAATGCCCGTTTCCTTTGTTAGTCTCTGCTTGCGCTTCCACACCTTCTCTGGATCCGTGTTCGGTTCCACCACGCATGGAGTTGACCAGCCCGCAAGGTGTGCCACTCTTGGCAGTTGATCCAAGCGGCTCCTGCCGTCTGGTCGCTTCGTAGCCATGCCAGGCGTGCCTTTCCAGTCCCGCGTCGATGCTGTCGGCCACCCAGTAAAGACGCTGCCTGATGTGCGGAGAGCCGAAGCCCGCAGCGCAGGTATCAACCGCCCCACAGGCGTACCCCGATCCTTCCAGGTCAGCGTGTACAAGGTCGAGCCAAGCAAGTCCGTCTTTACTCGCAACCTGTTCGCCAAAGACATCCGGAGGCGAACAGACTGAGATGAGATGGAAGAGCGCGGGCCAAAGGTGCCGCTCGTCATCAAACCCAGCCCCTTTGCCTGCATCGCTGAAAGGCTGGCAAGGACAGGAACCGGTCCACACAGGTTTATCGTCTGGCCATCCTGCGTTTCTGAGGGCGTAGGACCACACGCCGACTCCTGCGAAGAAATGGCACTGGGTAAACCCGGTAAGGTCATCAGGTGCGACATCGGATATGCTCCTCTCATCAACTTCGCCGTCTGCTATCACGCCCACCTTGATAAGTTCGCGGATCCATGCAGCGGCAAAGGGGTCAAATTCGTTGTAGTAAGCTGCCATTTTAAAAATGCCTTAGAACTATCAAAGAGTTGCGTCTGCGTAGAACGCAGCGGCCTTATCACGGATCACGTTTGCATGAGCCGCAACGTCAAGGTGTATGATTTTAAGATAGACGGTCCCGGTCATGAAGTCAGAATCGGCAATCAATTGCTTGAGCAGCCAATGACGCAATTTACTTTCGGCGCGGGTGTATCGAGCGGCTTTGTCGAGCAGCTTGATTTTATTGTCTTGCTGGTCAACGGTTTTAGCCGCTTCATGGAAAAGGTAGGTCCACAATCCGGCAGAATCGCAATCAAGATAGCATTCATCTCCGCAGCAAATTTGAACACCTTCGCCTGTTGAGTGGAGTTCAATGGTGTACTTCTGATGATAATACGGCTCGGCAGTGAATATTACTTCGGCCTGATAACCGTCGAATTCTCCGTCTATGGTGTCTATTTTCGACGTACTGGCATCGTATGAGTATTCAGAGCAGGGGCCGTCTACGAAATCTTTCACAGCCTCTTCAAAGTCAGCCACTGTCAGGTCAAAATAATCTTTCTGATTTTTACTCATTGCCCACGATCCCTCCAACATTTGTCCGAATCTTGACGACTCGCGTTTCTATGTCTCCACCGCATTCGTGGCAGACCGTAAATGGATGATGTAATTCTTGAGAGTCTCCACAATCGACACAGACAAACCGATTTTCAAGGCCGAAGGCGCGGCGCAATTCTTTGAAAGCGTCCTTGTCTCCGTCCTCAAGATTCAAATACTCAAGGGCTTTGTTGGCGTAGGTGTCGAGTTCAAGGAGCCGCGCCTGGGCCTCGGTGAAGGTACAAGACAGGCATTCACCGTGAGGCACGTCCCGGTGTGGGCAGCTATCGCAGGGGGAGAAAAGTTTTATTTCATTCATATCTGCCTAGCCTCCATTCTCTTTGCCTTCGGCCTTGGCAATTGCATCTTTTGCTTTCCAATACCAAGGCTCGTAGATTGTCTGCTTGTCGAAGTTGTGATCCTCCCAAAACAGGACGGCATCTTTCATGGCTTCCAGCATGTCAGGAGCTGCTGCGATAAGGTCGGAATTTGACCGACTCGCATTGGCAACGAATCGGTTGCCTCCTGTGACTACAAAGCGGTCAACGTGGCCCTTGGACTCTTTCTTGGTTACTTCCCATGGTCCCTGTGTAAATTTTGGCATTGTCTTACTACCTCTCATCATTTTGCTGTTTTCAAGGCGACGCCAATGCCGAACAAAAACAAGGCAACAAGCTGGATTCCAGCGGCCCAATGGTCATTATTGATCTTTGAAAAGTGGATTGACCAAAACCCATGACCCGCCCATATGCACATGACGAAGGCAAGCAAAACCATTCCGTTACTAATGATGAAATCTTTCATTCTAAACTGTCTCCTAGTTCGCAGGCACATTCGGGCTAACATTCGATGAAAAAACGACACACGCTATAGGTATCCAGGCAATCACATCGACGGGAACTTGCCGGCGAGGCCAGAAGCAAAACGCACAAACTTTGATAAAACCGTTTTGATCTTTCACTGTTGTCCTCCTAGTTCCCCGCCGTTTCCGACATCATCACAGGATCGATCCGCTTTACGCATGAGGTGGCCTTGTTTGCACGACGGGGGCGCAGCCAGAGGAACCGGCCAATGCCAAGTTGGTGCTCGGCTCGGGCGCAACCGGACTCCCATTGAGGGCAATCGTAATCGTTGCAACGAGACCGTTCCGGGGCAAGGTCGCGGCTTTTGAAATTATTCATGACAACATTCTCGGGTGAAATTTGAGACCGCTCTTGCGCTGCCGGGATCGACGCCATTCGTCGCGAATCATGAAGACAACATATCGACCGCACACCAATCCGAGGACGATCAGGACACAAGCTGCGCCGGTTGCTATTCCTTCAAACATCTTGCCCTCCCCTTTCTTCCACTCCTCCGAAGGGGGCAGCCAATCCGCCCCCTTGAAGGAGTGTTTTCCCCCCGGCCTAGTTACGAAAACCGGGGGAAATTCGTTAGCGATCACCGACCGGCAGACCTCGTTCGCCACCGCCGGGAGGAGAAGCAAACCGCTTTTCCCGGCTGGTGATCTCGCTTAATGCCGACCGAGCAAAGAACAACGCCATGGACACCAGGCCGACAGGAACGAAGTAGAGCGCGCTTGACCCCTCTCTTTTCAGGGCGACAAGCTCTTCTGCAATGCGTTCAAGGCGGGCCGTGGGGGTCATGACTATGCCTCCTCGGCTCGTTGCAATTCCAATCGGCACGCGAGCACGGCCAATTGCAGTTGGGTCAGGGCCGATTGAGCCTGAGCCTCAAACTTTTCCAATTCGTCAGGCCTCACGGCTTTGCCTCCGGGACCGTCTTCGTGCCGTGCATGTTCAAAACTTCGCACCAATGCGCCCAATTCGCCCATTGAGGCCATAAATTGCTTGCGGCATGCGTCTGTGCCTTCGACCTTGGGCAATTGCACGAACAGCCCTCCTGCCTTGGCCGCGAAATAACGAGCCATGAAGGACTCGCCCCCGGCGGCGGACACGATGGAGTCCATGGACTCGACCGGAAATCGGCAACCTGCGTTTGATTCGGACTGGTTCAGCCCGTTCATCAACGTCGAGTATGGCATGTTGGAAAGAGCGGCGATGCGTCGGGCCGAGTTGCCGCTGGGCGCGAACTTGATCAGATCGTGTATGATCTCGGTGATGGTGTCGTATTGAGTCGGGTCTTTCAGATTCCTGGGCACGGTAATCCTCCTTTGTTGTTACCGCGTGTCATGCAAAAAAATATCTGCTATGCGGTGGCATGGTCGATAATTCGCTAGGCCGCGTCCGACGCACCAGAGCCTTCCTGTCTGGCCTTCGACAGCTTGTCTTGAAGCCATCCCGGCTTAGGTCCGCGCTGCTTGTCTACGCCCCTGGGCAGATAGACAATCGGAATATGCTTTCCAGTCGGCGTTACAAAAGTTTTCATGGCAGCACGCACATCGGTAGGCACTTCCGACAGATTACAAACGCGGCTGGTTCGGGGAACGGAAAGGCGGAGATGTTCAGCCAGCTCCTTGAGAGCCGAGCAATTCATCTTGAGCCATCCTGAGATGCGTCCTTGACGTGGGTCTGTAGATTTCATAAATAATTATTTGCTTTAATTGTTTGGAAAACTTGTTTCGGTAACTGTTGAGACAATCTATAATCGAATTTTCGATTGGCAGTCAATCTAAATTTCGATTAAATGTGGAATTTTCGCTATGATGTTGTTCGAACGTATTGAAAAAATTGTCCAAAAAAAATTTGGAGGTAGCCGCTCCAGGCTTGCCAATGCACTGGGCGAAAAACAAAATACGTTCAACGCCTACTTTTCTGAGGAACGGCAGGACAAATTCAAAGCCATCCATCTTGAGCGAATTTTCGATTTGTTCCCTGATATAAATCCCGTCTGGCTGTTGACTGGCGAGGGCGAGATGATTGGCGAGACAACAGCCATTGTGCTGCCCACTGCCAGCTCCCGGATCAAACCATCGACCATGGAACTTGAGCGTTCGCCATTGTTGACCCAACTAGCGACGATCGAAGCGGCAATGGACTCTGCCGACGACCTCTCCAAAATCGAGGCCATGATCGCCGCACTCAAAGGTCAGCATCAGATGCTTTTCAAAAAACGTGGCGGCTACGGCAACAAACTGGAAGCCCGCGAGTCACATCTCCACGAGACCTCGGCACCGTATCCGGGCGATGCCTGTGGCATCAACAGAACCTCCGGGCAACGGTCAGATCGACTAAAAGACTAGGGATGGCGGACGGAATGAAGGGTTTTTTTTGGCTACAGTGATAGACAAACGTATTTCATACCGGTTGAGTCGTATTTGATTAACGATGATGAAAACAAATTCAAATAGGAGGAGAAAGGATCATGGGCAAATCCCCTCTCGATAAACACGGGCAACCTGCCAACAGGGCGTTCAATGCCCAACGAATAGCTGACCGGGAAACCGACGAACTCATCGGCCTCTGCCACGGGATGCTTTCGGACAGGCGCATCAATCAAGAAGAAGCTGATTTTCTGCATGAATGGCTCATTTCAAAAAAAGCTGCTCGCGCACAATGGCCTGGCAACGTCATCCATGCACGCGTCTGCGAATATCTGGATGACGGAGTGCTTGATGCAGACGAGAAAATCGAACTTTTCGAGTTCATCGCCAAAGTTTCAAACCATTCCGACACCCCATTACCTGTGCCCACGAGCACATCTCTCCCCTTTGACCTGCCCATGCCAGATTTACTTTTCGACGGCACGGACTTCTGCTTGACCGGCAAATTTGCCTACGGCACCCGCAAGGATTGCGAACTCCTCGTAAGATCTCTCGGAGGCGACCTTTGCTCTACTCCTGTCAAACGAGGCTGCACCGTTGTCATTGGATACCTAGGCAGTCGAGACTGGATTCACTCCACCCATGGCCGCAAGATCGAAGCCGCTATTGATTATCGTGACGCAGGACACCCTATTTCCATCGTATCCGAAGACCATTGGATGCAATGCTACCTCAATGAGGTAGGACTCTAACCCCATGAAAATCCGCATTCTCGATCACGACTATGACCAGTTCCTCCTCGGCACAGGCCCGTCCGGGGAGCAGACGCTGATCCATCTCGGCAACCCGCAGTTTGTCTGCAAAATTGCAGACAATCCCGTGGACGTACCTGAAGAAGATTTCATCCACATGCTCGCCAATGGGCGCACTCTGCACTCACTTGCCCTGCTCGCTGGGGAACTGAACACGCCCGAAGACTTCACCGCGCTCATGGCCGAGGCTGAGAGCGCGATCAAACGAATCAACGGATAAAAGGAGACTTCGATGGACTACCTTTTCGCTATTATTATGGTCCTGTCTCTGGCAGCTCTGGTTGTTGGATTGATCAAGCCGAGCCTTGTCATCCGATGGGGCGACCAAAAGCATAAAACACGTGGAGCCGTCACTGGTTTGTGTCTCGGCCTGGCCTTCACTTCACTCATATTAATTGGAGTTGCCGCACCCGATGTTGAAAAAACAGAGCAAGCGCAGAAAACAGCCGCACCTGTGACCATCGCACCTCTTTCCAACTTGACCTATGCCCAAATTGACCGCGCCTCCAAGAAGATGACCGAACTGCAATTCGACGAATACGCCAAGACCCTCAAGGGCAAACGGGTTGAGTGGCGAGGTACGATCGTCGATGTGGAGAAAACCATGTTCGGAGACTATGAAGTCCTCATCGACCAAACCGGCACCGGCATCCAGGACGTCACCATCGAGGTGGATAAGAACACCGCCATGCGGTTGTCCAAGGACCAAACCATTCGCTACACCGGCACCATCGAGCAAACGATGTACACGCTTGCGATGCTTCTCATAACCATGGAAGACGCCAAGGTGATGTAGACTACAATGAGACAAGCCACCCTCACTTTTCTCCTCCTACTCTTTGCCATTCCATCCATGGCTCAGGAGATCGCGCCAGTCGTGCCCGGCGACCGGCTTACGGCACACGTTATCCACGTCACGGACGGCGATTCGCTGGAAGTGGAGCTGCGCGGCCTGCGCATGCGTGTCCGGCTTTCCGGCGTCAACTGCCCGGAATGGAACAAACCCGGAGGCAAGGAGGCAACGGCTTTCGCCAAGGCTTGGATCGCACACGGTCAGATCGTGGAACTTGAGGTCGCCCAGGACTGCTTCACGACCAAGCCCGATTGCTGGGACAAATACAATCGACTGCTGGCCTTTGTTTGGCGCGACGGGGAAATGTTGCAGGAGGAGCTGCTCAAGAGTGGCAATGCGGAAGTGAAATATATCAATAAGACCGATAAATACTATGAGCGGTTTGTGGCTGCGAAGGAGTGAATTTCATGGAACGCTACGGGAATTTGCACGGCAACTCGGGAGTAACTACTTACAAAATCAATGATGACTCAATCTGCGTAGAATTCAAGGGAGGCAAGACCTATCTTTATACCTACGCCAGCGCGGGAGAGGAAAACATCGAGAAGATGAAAGAACTAGCCCGCGAAGGACGAGGGCTAGCAACTTTCATCTCGCAAGAAGTACACGACGATTCTGAAAGCAAAGGCTGTTAACACAAAAAAGCCCCCGGCCTCATCAAGACCGGAGGCTTTATCTTTCACTCTTCTCTTTTCGCCTTGTTCCAAAACCACCAGCCGATGCATCGGACAGCCGCCCAGACGAGCCAGGCGCGAATCGGCATGCCCTTGTCCTTGATGCACTCGCGCAGAATCCAATCCGCATCGGCGCGGGACCAGCCCACCGCATAGGCGATGTCGTGCTGGTTGCAGCAGGCCTCAAAAGATGTACGCCACGGGATGCCAGTGCAGCCGTCAGGCCGGGAGGACATACGTCACATCGATTGCCACGACCTGTTCGGGAGTGGTCGCCGCATCCAACTCGTCCTTGAGCTTGAGCCGCTGACCAACAACGTAGGCCGCCAGAGGCCTCCATGCCATCGCGTTGTTTATGACATTCTGTACGAGTGTTGCCTTGTCCATGCCACGCCCGGCGGAAATGCCGTCCAGAGTCGGCGTGATGGCAGCGGAGTCAGCCTGATACGCAAGGGCTTCGGCCTCCTGATCCGTCCACGTCTCCACTTCCCACTGCGGATATTCGCGTTGGGCAATATCATCAAGAAAAACCTGCGCATTGTCGCGAATTTCAGACTGCTTGGCCTGCCAGATACGGGCAAAATCGATTGACCACTCACCGGCGTCGTCATCCCATATGGGATAGGCACTGTCAGGCGGCTCCACATCCGTATAGCCGGGCGGCACATCCGCATCAGGCACGATATACATCTGCTCCCGCGTGGACGTGTGCCACACCGGCAGCTTGGCAATGGGATTGGGATAGCTGATCACAAGCCAGCCATCCGTCATGGTTTCCACTGCCTCGCCAGGATCGTGAGTGTTCGGGTCACCGTCAAACGGCTCTCGGAGTACCGGCGTGGTGCCGACCGCATCCAGCCGCTCAAGCCACACCTGTTCGGTTTCATCACTACGGGCCAGATATGATGCTGGCACAACG
>JAEINO010000127.1 GCA_016342345.1 Pseudodesulfovibrio sp.
CCCGGCCGCTAAAGAAAACGGTCCCAGTTTTACTCATTAAAAGGGAGCCACCGACTGCGCTGCATTCTGTATTCGGTTAAGCAGAGGCAATAAGAGTAAACGGTAGGAGAGGTTGAAGCAGCCCGGAGGCTACTTTTTTTTGGCAGGAATGGGGCTGCGCAGAGACTGGCCCTGGATTTGTATGGTGACGCAGCGGTGTTTGAGTCTGTCGAGCAGGGCATCGACCAGGGCTTTGGAAGCAAACAAGTCATACCATTTTTCGTAGTCCAGGTTGGTGGTGATGATCGTGGCTTTTCGGCTGTACCGTTCTCCCATGAGTTTAAAAAAGGCGTTGACCTGTTCGGATTTGAGCGTCAGGTATCCCAATTCATCAATGACCAGCAGATCGTAGCGGCACAGGGTATTGATCAGCCGATTGGTGGATCGATCGGCCAGGGAGCTGTAGAGTTCATCAAGCAGGTCCTGGGCATTATAGAAGCGGCCGCGGTAGCCTTCGATCAGGGCTTTTCTGAGCAGGCCGATGGCAAGGCCCGTTTTGCCGGTGCCCGGCTCACCGACAAACACGACATTGTGGGCTTTGCCGATAAAGTCGAGTTGGGCCAGATCCATGATCTGCTTTTTGTTGATGGCCGGCTGTCTTTTGAAGGGGAAGCTTTCCAGAGTCCAGTCGAAGGGGATTTTGGCCTGTCTGAGCCGGTAGAGCATGCTGCGCTGCTGGCGATGGGCGTATTCGGCGGCCAGCAGGCGCAAGATCAGATCATTGTGGGCACAACCGGTCTTTTGTGCCCGGTCAAGTTCTTCGCCAAGGGCATTTTTAAAGCCGCCCAGACGCATCCGATCGAGCAGTTCGATAATTTTAGTCATTGTCGGGTTCATGCGCCTCCAGTTCGAAGAAGTCTCCGGCGATATAGGTCAAGATGATTTTCTCCAGGCGGCCCAGGTCATAGACGCCGTAGTGCAGTGCCCGCGTGACGCCCTGATCAAAGGCTTGGCGCGGATAGTCACGTTTGATGGCCAGCAGTCGCTGGAGCTTTCGAGTGGCCGTGGCCCGGTGATGGGCGGTAATTTTGGCGACATAGTCATCGAGCGATTGGCTGTGGCCCAGTAGCTGGCGTATCAAGGGATCTGCACGTTTGCCGGACTTTCGGACAACGCTCTGATGATGGCCGGCGGTGGTGGTTTTGCCGTCGCGCTGATCGATCAGTCGCGTATGGGTGGCCACGAGGCGGTAGTTGTAGAAGATGCGGACATCGTACAGGCTCTTGTGCACCTCGACGCGTTTGGTGCACAGCCGTTCGGGGACGCTGTAGCGATTGGTATCGACGGTAACATAGCCGTACATGTCCACGGTGCGGCTTTGGGCCTGGTAAATGGGTGGTTTGACGGTCGGCAGCGGTTTTAAAAAAGGGCGTTCACTGAGATAGGCTTGGCGCGGTGTCATGCCCAGGGCGCGTTTGATCTTGTTGTTGGCGATCTGGTCACACCACCGGCGGGCGGCGGCATTGAGCGCTTGCCAGTCGGCAAAGTTCTGCCCGGGCAAGAAGTTGTTTTCGATGTAATGGAAGTTTCTTTCAACCAGGGCGCTACGGTTGGCGTGCCCGATGGCATGGGCGATAAAACGCATGCCGTAAATGGCGGCAAAGGCTTCCATCTCCGGAGCGATGATGGCATCGGGTCCGCTGCCGGCTGCCACCAGGACACTGGTGTTGTCGATGACGCAAAGTTTGGGCGCCGCGTCGATATAGTCCAGGGCTGCGGCCAAAAAGATCTTCGCTTCAAAACGGGTAAAGCGAGGGTAATACTGGAAGAAGAGCAGGCGGCTATTGGCCAGCACCATCGAAGCACATTGGGCTTTGACGGTTTTGGCGCCGATAACCACCCGGTGCGGCGAGGTATCGTGTTGGGCTTCGCGCCCCGGGGCGTAAGTGAAGGTGCCGCTACGCTTGGTTTTCTCCGGGCGCAGGTTCAGTGAACGAACCAGGCGCGTCAGGCTGGCATAGGGCACGTGGTGTCCGTATTGGTCTGCCAGTTCGTGTTGGATCAGCACGGCGTTGCCGGCAAAGCGGGTAAACAGTTCACAAACCAGCGGCGCCAATGCATCATAGCGACTGGAGCGCTCGACCTGATCGGGCGCATTGCCGGTCAGGATGCGCCGGATTGTCTTTCGCGACATCTTCATGATGCGGCTGATCTGGCGAATGCTCTGGCCGGCGGCGTTCATGGCGATGACCGCTTGTCTGTCGGCTTCGTTTCTCATGGGTAAGCCCTTTGATGGTATCGTTGAGTTTTTCAAAGACCGTGCGGGTATGGTTTGCGGCCGTTAACAGGGTGCGCCGCTGGAGCGTTGTCTGGCCGGTAAAGAAGACCTGGGGGGCCATCTCATCGAGACGCGTGAGGATATGCCCGGCAGTGCGCATGTCTCGGCACCAGCGCCCTTCGGGTCCGTCACGGGTTTGCCGATCACTGAGTTCGGCGGCTTTGGCGGTCAGCGACTTGAAGAACAAAACCGGTTCGTCAACCATCTTCTGGCGCAGACCCCGATTGGCCGATTGGTAGTGCCTGAAAAACGATAGGAGTTGGCGGCTTGTCACCGGATGGCCTTTGATGGCGGCCACCAGCGCCTCGGCGTGCTCGGGGTTGGCGCGCGCCAACGGCACCAGCACCCGGCTGGCACTCCAACTCGAGAGCTGGCCAGAGCGCACGGCCCGGGCGGCCAACTCGGGCAACGCTTCGATGAGCGATAGGCGTCGGGTGACCCAGCTCGGATGCCGGCCCATGGCCGAAGCGATTTGATGTTGGCTGAACCGGTGGGTGATCTTTAGCTCACGTAAAAGCGCGGCCTGCTCGAAGACGTCAAACTGCCGGGCGCCGTCTCGGGCAAGAAGCTGGCACAGGGCATCTTGCGCACGACCCGGCCAGATGTGGGCCTGCAACGTGTCCAGACCGGCGCGCCGGGCGGCCGCAACCCGTTGGTAACCATCGATGAGGACCCATCGGGGCTCGGCATCGGCCACCACCACAATAGGCAAAAGCTGGCCGTGGCGGATCAGCGAGTCGGCCAAGTGGACGATCTGCCGCGGCCGCTGGATGCGGGTATGGGCATAGGCGAGCTCCAGATGGACGACCTCGACGGTGTCTATGGTGATGGTCCCGGACATGCTCTGGCCGTATCAGATGCGCCGAGCAAAGTCCCACGAGTGGTCTCTTTGCAAGATGGACGGCTGACCACGATATCGCTGCAACTTATTGGTATCAGATGAAAAATAAGTTTTGACGCGTACCTCTTTGCAAGATTTTCGGACTGTACCGGTAAAAGCTCGTAATAGACCGGGATCACTTCCGATTCGCTCGGGCACGCGTCACTCTTTGCAAGAACGGCCCCGGTACGCGTCATGGCTGTCAGGTCTCGTTTGAGCCGGTCTCGATCCTTTTGACGTTCCCGGTTGTCGACGACGTAATCCGGGTGCCGGGAGCGGTAGTCTCGATAGTAACCCGGATGGTTGGCCAACCAGCGCTTTTGGCTGTCGCGCTGGTTGGCTCGATAATCCGGATCGCTGCGCAACTTGGCGCTCCGCCAATGCTGGCGGCGCTCATTTTGACAGGGTTTGCGATGGCAGTAATCTTGGTCAGCATTTTGAGCCCGCCGCGATACCCGACGATGACAACCCTTGCATCGAAAGCTCACTGGAACCTCCCTGGTAACTTGGTAAAACGGGAAACTCCAGTGTACTGGCCTACCCGTGTAATAGACCAACACCCGGCAGATTAATGAAGCGCTATGTCGGTGGGATTAAATGACTTCAGTTCTGGTGGGAATATTCTGATTGGCACAGGTGGGGGCGCTATCGTTAGCGCTCAAG
>JAEINO010000128.1 GCA_016342345.1 Pseudodesulfovibrio sp.
GATCGGGAGATTGGGAGCAACGTCAAACCTGATCCCAAGACCCTCAGCCGTCTCCAGTCTGCTTTTGCCCGTGCCAAGCTCCCGCACCCTGATATCATGCGGGGCTATGTGAGTGCCGTACAGGTACGGACGCTCCCGCAGGCGGGCAACCCATCCAGGCAGGCCGATGCCGTTACCCTCATCGTAGTCTATGATCCTGATTTCACCGCCCGGGCCGACCTGGAAAAACCAAACGACCGTCGAATCACTCATGCCCAGGTCCCATGCCGTGTGTACGAGCATGGCCGGATCGTACGGCACAGACGTGATGCGCCCGGCATCGTCGGACTGGCTCAGCGTTTTGCCGTAGTAGGCGCCCAGAATAGCGGCGGTAAAGCTGCACTCATACTCCTGCTCGTACTGCTCCGGGGTCATAGTGGATCTGGCTGACTCGAGTTCTTTTGCATCAACTATCCCCGTCTCGGATGCCCGATACATGGCTGCCCACCAGTCAGATCCGGGCCGCGTCATCATCTCACGGGCCGATGAATACAGGTCCCAAAATGCATTATGGCCCTGCGGGGTCCCGATAAACATCGCCCACCCAAGCCGGTCTGACAGTGTGGGCCGGATAACCGTGGACCACAGGGACGGCGGCATCTGTGCGTATTCGTCCAGGACCACGCCGTCCAGGTAGATCCCCCGGAGGCCGTCCGGGTTGTCGGCGCCCAGCAGGGATATGCGGGCGCCGTTGGGGAAGTCGGCTCTCAACTCGGCCACGTTGTATTGCATGCCGGGTATCACGCGCGTATAGTATTGTAGATAGTCCCAGGCCACGGCCTTGGCTTGCTTGTACATCGGGGCGATATAGGCATACCGTGGGTTTTGGCGGGTACAGGTGCATGCTGATTTGATGAGTTCGTTCACAGCGGCCACGGTCTTACCGAACCTGCGGTGACAGACCAAAACAGCAAAGCGAGCTCCACTGCTGTGGATAGCCCGCTGGTGCTCGCGTGGTGCGTACGGTATCGTTATCGTGGCCGTCTTTGCCATGTCTATTGTTTGTCCTCCCCGCCAGGATCAGCCCACGTGATTCGGAGGTCCCCGGTCACGTCGGCTTGCACTTTGTCGCCGTAGCGCCTGGGTTTCAACTTAGCCGCTACCCACTTCCGGGCGTCAATGCGGACCCTGGCCTTCTGCGGGTCGTATTCCTCGTCTGCGATCCTGACAATCTGGTCCGCCATGTAATCCGCTTGTTCCTCTCTGGCGCGTGCGTACATGTCCGAGGCTTGCGCGTTGCGGCTGATCCACTCATAGATAGTGCTGCGGCTCGGCATGTCAGGCATAGCTACGATTTCGGGCAGGCCGTGTCCTGTGGCGATCAGGTCACAAATGCGCGACATGACCTCGTTGGAGTATGTAACTGCTTGTTTTTTCTGTGTTTTTGCCATAACTCGCTCCCGCTCAAAAGAAAGACCCTTGTAAAATCACAACCACAAAACTGCTCAGAATCCCCGATATTTTATTTTCCGCGTTTATCGACCACGGCTCGCCCAGGGACCAGCCCAGGTTGCCGCATTTGCTCTTGCGCTCTATCGCTTGCGCCGCGCCTTGGATCACAATTAGCCCAAGATGGTTTCGAAACCCCAAAGATGGGTAGGCCGTTTATCGTTGCCGCCCGGCCTGCTCTTACGATCGGGGAGGGCCGGGTTAATCAAGGGCCGGGTCAGCCCCACGGATGTTGTCTTGATCATCCCCCCACTTTTATCCCCTGTCAAACGGCCCTGGATACTGCGGAGCATATAAGACGCTATCAAAACGTGATAAAACACTATTAAAACGCACTACATATAGCGTGCCTATACCGTGATACACAATATGTAGCATTTTCACATTTTATTTGATTGACTGATATATTTTTGCTTTACACGCCTATATATATAATGTAGGATGAAATCAAGATCAGGGCAGGGATTGACCCGGCCCGCAAACAAATCCAGCCCACCGCCTCCGGGCAACGGGCGCCACAGCCGGAAACGGCGAAGGAGAGTATTATATGGGTGCTGCTTCCGAACACAGAGGTAATATGGCAATCAGGAACGAGCTACTTAGCGATTGTTACACAAGCGTTAGGAGGTCTTACCTAAGTCAGCTTGAACAATCTATCAGAAACCACACCGAAACGGAAGAGAGCCTCAAGGCAGAAATCGCCAGGGCCAGGGCCCTTATAGCCAGACTAAGGGCAGAAAAAGCTGTGCTAAAAAATGAACAAGCCGCGTTTGTCAGATGCATAACAGATGCTAAAAAGCATCCGTTGATTGTTAAGGACGCTAAGCGGAAATATGCTGTTTGTCTCGTTTCCGCAAAACTCAGAAACGCAAAATTGATCTAAATCACCCACACGGGCGCCAAGGCCGAAGGGCGAAGGAGATTACAACCATGAAGATTATCCAAAATTGCTGCTACGAAGGCCACGAGTACAGCCCGCGCATTTGCCATGCCTGCGGGCAGGAATACTGCTTCGAGTGCTGCGCCGGGACAAACGTCCATGTCGGCGGGAAGCATGAGCCGGACTGGATGGAGTGCCCGGCCTGCGGTTGGGACTACTACCGGGAAATCCCGGTCGACCCCCGCAAGCTTCGCCGCCGGGTGGAGGACGCCCTCCGCAAGGCAGACCCCGCCCGCGTGGCGGAAATCGCCGTTCACATGGGTGTAAAGTTGGATTAATCACGAAAATGGAGGTACACGGCATGCGTAGATACGAGCACCTGACTAACTACACTCCCGGACAAGTAGCATCATGTGTAGGGATTGGCATCCCGCTCAGGCTCAGGATCGCTGGGCCAAACGTTGTTTTGTCGGATTGGGTAGACAAAACACTTCGTATGATCCGGGAGCAAAACAGGACTATGGCAGCCCTGACGCGCAAAAAGGTTGAATTTTTGGCAAGCGGTTCTTGTGCAAACGGATATTTTGGGGAGCGTACCAACTGCTCCTGGGCATATGATCCTGAATCCCAAAAAACGCTGTTGGCCCATCCTGGGGGATTTTTCTCAAGCGGTCTACCCTTGGCCGTCGATGCGCGGGAAGCTCTTTGGCTCCTGGAAGGCCACCATGGGAAGACCAATCACTACCGCATAAACGCGTAAACACATAATTCTAAGCACGATCCGTCACCGGACCGGCCTAACGGCCAAACCAAAGGCGGCATTCCCAACAGGGAGTGCCGCCTTTTTTTATCATCAAAAAATGGAGGAGACCATGGACAGATTTTCACTGTGCGCGTTTTTCGGAGATCACCGGGATGGCTATCTTGACTTTGGATGCACGTCTGAAAACAAGGGCCACCTGGAGCACGAAAGCTGCCGATTTTACAACGAAACTCCAGGAAACCCGGGCCAATGCCAGTTTTACGGCGAAGGTGGTACGTGTAGCAATGAGGACGCAAAAATATACATCCTTTACGGGCTTTACCGTTTTGTGGTGAACAAAATGAAAACCAGGATTCCAATTTGTCCGAATGAAATTTTAAAATGAAGTTTTGAAAGGAGCATAAGCAATGAAAACAACCGTGCAAATAAACCTTCGGATTGACCCGGAACTCAAGGCCCGTGCCCTGGAAGCGGCACAGGAGAACTATCAGACCAGCAGCCTAACCGCGTTTATCGTGCAGGCCATAGAAGAGAAGATCCGCCGCGACTACGCTGTAAAAGAGTCCATGCCCCATGCAAATAATCCGCCGCGTACCAAGTCGGACTCTTTCACAGCCGACGGAGACGCGGTTTATATTCCCATCCCACCCCCGCGCACAAAATCAGGCTCGACTCTGTTTT
>JAEINO010000129.1 GCA_016342345.1 Pseudodesulfovibrio sp.
TTCCTGTGAAATGAAAACAGTAAACATCCGTTTTATGAACGGTTGCTTGCCTGCCATCGATTCCAGGAATTTGCTATTTATAATTTCTTTATTTGTCATGTTTTCCTTAGGATCACCCTTTGATGCAGACCAGTGGTTTGACCCGTGCCACGGGGGGCATGAGTCCGGCATCAACGGCAGATCGGACAACCTCATCAATATCCTTATACGATGCAGGGGCTTCTTCGGCAATACCTTTGAAGGAAAAATTGCGAACATAAATGCTCTGGTGTTTGAGAGATTCGGCCACGTCATCGTCCTTTGGAAAGGCGTTTGGCTTCGGTGCGACTCATGGCGCAGCACCGTGGCAGGTGGATAAAAATTCTTGTGCATGGCTTCTGCCGCACCGGACATGGGATATAGGTATATGCCATTCCAATTCGTCATGCTGTTCAAGATGAATCATTTTTATGGTTTTCTCCGCGTAAGGGGATTGCCTTGAACATATCTTGCAGGATTGTTGCGGGCAAGTCTGAATGCAAAAAAAAGGGAGCCTTCAGGCTCCCTTGTCATGGATGGATTGTGCGGTTCTACATGGTGTAGAGTTTTTCGCCGGGAATGATGTTGATGTTGTTTTTTTGCAGGACTTCAATTCCCTGATCCGTGCGGTCGAAGCGGAAGATCAGAATGGCACTGTCGCCGCTCTGTTGCACAAAGGCGTACATGTATTCCACGTTGATGCCCTCATTTTGCAGGGTGCTCAGGATGTTATGCAGTCCACCGGGTTCGTCCGATATTTCAACGGCGACCACCGAAGTGCGGCCAACGGTGAAACCTGCATCCTTGAGTTTTGTCTTGGCAGTATCGAAATCGGATACGATCAGACGCAGGATACCGAAATCAGAGGTGTCTGCCAGAGACAGGGCGCGAATATTGATGCCACCATCGCTCAGGATGCGGGTGACCTCGGCCAGACGGCCGGCACGGTTTTCCAGAAATATGGAGAGTTGATCTACTTTCATGGTTTCCTCGCTTTTTTAGCGGTGTTAGCCTTCTTTTCTCTTGTCGATGATACGCTTGGCCTTGCCTATGGAGCGTTCGATGCTCTTGGGTTCGACCAGCTTCACCTTGGCTGTGACGCCGAGAAATTCCTTAATGTTCTTCATTACCTTTGATTCCATGCGTTGTAAATTCTTAATCTCGTCGGAGAAGATGGATTCATTTACTTCGACCAGGACTTGCAGGGTGTCGAGGTTGCCCTGGCGTTCGACGATGAGCTGGTAATGCGGAGAAAGCCCTTCGGTCTCGATGAGGATGGATTCGATCTGGGATGGGAAGACGTTGACGCCGCGAATGATCAGCATGTCATCGCTGCGGCCTGTGACGCGCTTCATTCTGGCCGTGGTGCGACCACATTTGCATGGCGTGGTGTCCAGTGTGGTCAGATCGCGGGTACGGTAGCGGATCAGGGGGATGCCTTCCTTGGTCAGTGTGGTGAAGACCAGCTCTCCTTCCTCTCCTTGAGCCACAGGTTCGCCTGAATCCGGGTCAATGGTTTCGGCCAGGAAATGGTCTTCCTGAATGTGCAGGCCATTCTGAGCCTCATGACACTCAATGGCTACGCCGGGTCCCATGACTTCGGAGAGTCCGTAGATATCGATGGCCTTTATGCCGAGTTCCTTTTCAATGTCGAGTCGCATTTCGTTGGTCCAGGGTTCGGCTCCGAATATGCCGATACGAAGTGGGAGCTTTTTGATGTCAATGCCCATTTCAATGGCGGTTTCGGCCAGGAACAGGGCATAGGAAGGGGTACAGCAGATAACGTCAGGCTCGAAGTCTTTCAGAAGCATGACTTGTCTACGGGTGGCTCCGCCAGAAATCGGGACTACGGTTGCGCCGAGAGCTTCGCCGCCGTAGTGTGCGCCGAGTCCTCCGGTGAACAGGCCGTAACCATAGGCGTTGTGAATGGTATCGCTGGCGGATGCACCTGCTGCCATGAAACTGCGGGCCATGAGCTCTCCCCAGTTCTCTATGTCACGTTTGGTGTAGCCTACCACGGTGGCCTTGCCGGTGGTGCCTGAAGATGAGTGGATGCGTACGATCTGTTCCTTGGGTACGGCAAAGAGACCAAATGGATATTGATCACGCAAATCCTGTTTTTGGGTAAAGGGGAGCAGTGTGATATCTTTGAGACATTTGATATCTTGAGGCTTGATGCCGATTTCGTCGAATTTTTTCTTGTAGAATGGGACATTGGCGTAAACTCGTTCACACAGGGCCTGCAGTCGGCGCAATTGGATTTGCTCCAACTCCTCCCTGGGAAGAGTCTCGTTTTTTACATCGTAAATCATGCCTTGCTCCTTCTTGGGCGGCCTGAATCGGCCAATTGAATCTAAATAGAAAACCACGGTCCTTATGGCCCGTGGTCTGTATCGGCGTTTCTTCGCCAGCGTTATTCCACGAGCCTCCTAATAGGGGCTTGTAAAGAAGAATGCATGCAAAGAAAAAAGCTTTTTCATAAGCGGAACACTGCCTCATGTTCTCGTATGCGTCAAGGTTTTATCAGAATGTCCAGATTGGAGAGGGTTTTTCGGGTCATGTCCCTGTAATTATGGTATATGAATGCAAAGGAGTGGTTATGCGTCGTGCTGTTTGTTACATGCTGCTTATTTGCTTGATGTTTCCAGCTGTTTCCCATGCGGGCGTGAATAATGGGTTGTATGCGGCAGTTCTTGATGCACAGTTGGAACAGGTTGCCATTGACTTCATTAATGATGAAAAAAGTAACTATCTTGCAGGAAATAAACTGTATGTCAGCAAGGTCTTCAACTGGTTTTCCGAGGATTTCCCTGAGGATTTTCCGGGATGGTTAATGCTGTATGCTCAGGGAAGTTTGAAGAGCGAATTGCAAGCCTAGATTGTGGCCGGGAAGAGGCTTCGTATTACTTATTATTAATATGATTGGGATCTGAATTGGCTGGGGCATTGAGGAGTCATTGCAGGTTGAGCGAAACTCCATTACACATCGGGAGCCTGCACTTCGGAGGGATCATGAATTTCAAGAAATTAGTGGCGCAGAACAGGACTCGGCGAAAGTTTGACGAATCCAGGCCTGTTGACGTGAAAATATTGACGGAACTGGTTGATATTGCGCGATTTGCGCCTTCAGGCATGAACAGGCAGCCGCTTAAATTTGTTGTGTGTGCGAATGCGGTCCGGTGTGGTGAGGTTTTTCCATTGCTTGGTTGGGCCGGGTATCTGAAAGATTGGTCCGGTCCTGCAAGCGGGGAGCGACCAACTGGCTATATTGTCATTCTGCTCGACAAGGATATTGCCGATACACCTGGGTGTGACCACGGAATTGTCAGTCAGACCATCATGCTCGGAGCCGTTGAAAAAGGGTATGGCGGGTGCATCATAGGCACGGTGAACAGAAAAAAATTGGTCAAGGTTCTTGATATTCCAGATAACCTTGAGGTGCTTCTGGTTCTCGCTCTGGGGGTTCCGGTCGAGGATGTCGTTATAGAGCCCCTTCCCACTGACGGCAAAATCGAGTATTGGCGCGGTATGGACGGGAAACATCATGTCCCCAAGCGCAGCCTGGATGAGTTGCTTGTAGCCTGTTATCCTGAGAATGAATAGTTTCCAATAATGTTCCGTAAATAACCAAATTCGAGGATAAATTGTTGAATAAAGAAAAGAAATTCAAGGGAATACCTAGTGAAGAAAAGGCGTTGCTCGTGGCCGAATGGCTGTACGAGAAACAAGGCGAGAATATTGTCATCATGG
>JAEINO010000130.1 GCA_016342345.1 Pseudodesulfovibrio sp.
GTCCGACCTGCTTTGTCCCAGGGCATTGCCCTGAACTATTATTGAAGGAGAAATTCAATGACAAAATCCATCAGTCTGGCACTGGGCGCGAACAAGGCTACCTTGTCCGGCCCAAGATCAAAACAACACAGAATCCGGCAGAACGCCAAGGCCTTTGCGAAGACTTTGCGTGAAGCAGGATTTGGGGTCCGTAAATGGTCCAAAATTTCCAACAAACATTTTGCGGCTGTGGCAGACAAAATGAAAGAAACCGTAGGTGACGGGCGTATAGCTGAAGTGTTTTCGGCTGCCCGTCACCTATGTGAAACATACGGCAATAGCAGTATCAGCCCGACCAATGATGTTTTTGATGTCAGGCGCGGTAGCATTGCCAACGCTAACAGCAAAGCGGTTGCCCCTGAATTCGTTCAGGGGGCAATCGACAAGCTGACAAACGAAGTCAAATATCAACATGGCCCAAGGGCAGCAGCACAGATCAGGTTACAGTATGAACTCGGATTGCGGCGGGAAGAATCTGCCAAAGTCGACCTAGTCAGCGATTGGGACCGGGAAGGCCGCAGCATCCATATACAGTATGGAACAAAAGGTGGCAGACCCCGAACGCTGCACAACCTGTCTGATCAGCAACAGGAAGCATTGAAAAAAGCAATGCCATTCGTCAGTCAATCCAACAGGCCAGGGATACATAATCTCATGCCGAGTCAAATGGGTGACAAGTGGCAGGAAAAGTTGTCCCATGCGGCCCGATTATGTGGCTTCACAAAGAAAGAAAGCGGCTGGACGCTCCACAGCAATAGGCATGAAAGGTTCCATCGTATGTACGTCAAACACACTGGCTTTCAGCCGCCCAATCAGCACGAATCCGTGGAAGTCTTTCAACATGCAGCACAGAATACAGCGGGCCCGGAATGGCCCCGCCTTGATGCTGAAGCCCGCGATGACATCGAAGTGACTGCAGGACATTCTGCAGGACGTCGTGACGTATCTGATGCCTACCTTGGCAGCAGTTATTAACCAAGACCCCGCTTCGGCGGGGTTTTCTGTTGGGATAGGTTGAAGAGCGAGATTGACGAGTCAATCTCGCTCTTCAACCATCATGTATGTCTATCGTCCGCAGACCGATAGACATACATGATCATACGCCCGAGAAGTGCAGTCGTTTAATCCCATTTTGGAATTCATTTTTCTCAAAATACCGCATTTTTGTTCGGAATTTTCACTTTTCTTGCCTTTTTCAAGCTCAAATCAAAAATATCCGTTGGCTGGAGCTTGCGCTCAAACTACTCGACGTGCCCATAATAAAACATCGGCTGAGTTTGTTGTAGTAAAAACCTAAAAAATGGAGGGGAAATGGAAACGGGTACGCACAAGCGGTAGGAGGCTTTACGTTCTGTTCCTAAGAGAATTATCTGAAATGACTGAAGACCAAAAACTGTTAACAATCACTGAAACCGCCCGTTTCTTACGGGTCCACCGTGCAACCATTTCACGCTTGATTGGTGCTGGCGCCTTGCCACACATCGCGATAGGATCACGGAAGCTGGTCTTGGAAACAGACCTGCTATCGTTCATTGAAAATCGAAGAAGCTTGGCGGCGAACGCAAGTCTGAAGGGGAAATAGCTTATGGCTACAGTCACCATCGCGACCCGTTTGCTGAAAAAAGGGAAAGCGTACGTCATTCATGTCAAGGACCCGGAAACGGGCAAGAAGGAATACCACAAGACGTACAGACGGAAAGACCTGGCGCAGGAAGAAGTCAATCGGGTACGCACCCTGATTGACAGCGGCAGAATGCCGGCCAAGGAAGCAAAGCAAACCAAGCAGCAGTCCCTGCCCACCTTTGGGCAGGCTGCGAAGCTTTGCCAGGACGAATGGGACCGGAAGCTGGGGGAAGGTAAAATAGGCGCAGAAAGTCATTCCGGATATGGCTACCTGCTTGCCCCCATCCTGAAGGAATGGAAGCGTACTTTGCTCCACGACCTCGACGAGGATACCATTCGAGATTACCGCATCTGTATCGCCAAAAAGACCAAGGCAAAGCTGATCGCCAAAGGCGAAAAAGGCAAGAACTGTAACGTGCTGGCAAACCGCCGGTTGTTTATCATCAAGCAGGTCTTCGCCCAAGCAAAGCACAACGGCCTGATCGATCATGATGTGGCAAAGCCCATCCCATACTTGTCCGAACAAGGCAGTGAAAGGAAAAACGCTCAGAAGCCCATCGAAGTCGATGCCTTGCTTGAAGCTGCCGCCCAACGCAGGGCAAAGCACTACATGGTACTGGCCATCCTGTTGGCCGTGGAACACGGATGTAGTACACAGGAAGTGCTGGCGCTAAAGTTGGCCGATGTCCATCTTGATGAAAACCGGATTACATTCCACCGCACCAAAAACGGTGTCACCCGATCACACCAAATCATGCCCAGAACGCGGGATGCGCTCATTGCTCGATTGGAGCATGTGACGCAGTACCAGGAAAAGCGCGGCGTGAAAGCCAAAGGGAACTATGTGATCGGCCACATGGATGGAATGCCGTTCAAGTCAATCGACACCGCATGGTCAAATCTGTGCACGAAGCATGACTTCAATGATCTGCACTTCCATGACCACCGACACACCTATTGCACCAACATGCTGCTATCCGGCAGCACACTGAAGGAAACGAACGTCATGATCGGCCACAAGACATTGCGCATGACCGACAGGTACAGCCACCTTGAAGGTGTCATCGGCAGCAGTCCGCAAGATCGCCTTGCACGGCGTTATGCCATGACTGGTGTGGGGGGACACTTAACATGAGAAGCTAGAGACTGCCGGGGGAATATAGGACTTTCATGGGACTTTTGTAGGACTGGCGTGGGCTGATTCGAGTTTGGGCGGTTATGATTGGGCGGTTTGGCAAGATGAGAAAGATTTCCGAGTTTCGCGGTTTCTTGACAGCTAAAATGAGAAAAAGGCCAAGCGGCATTTGCTGCTTGGCCTTTGCTTTGCTGAATATATGAACACATACTCATTGCTAATCGTTGCAAACCAGTGTCATGGTGCGTAACTTCCCGTATTGTCTTTAGAAAAGGTTAATCACCTTTCCCCGCCTGGTTAAGCGCAATCTCTGGTGGCCTCAGGTGGTGCCTGGTCGTCCGGGGCGGCCCTGGCTTTCATCCGTTCCAGATCAACCCGTAGGTCGCCATTCTCTTTTAGAAGTTGCCGATTCTCCACGGCCAGTTCCCTATTGACTGTCCTTTCCTCGCGTAAATCAATTTCATGTTGATTACACCGAAGACATTCGCGTCCTTCCGGGCTTTTCTCAATGCGTTCCGAAGCTAAAAGCATTGGGCCTTCGCCCAGTATAAGCCAAGTTGGAGAAACCCCAGTGCTCCTGCACAATAGTTCAAGTTTCTCAGCATTTGGATACCGCTCACCATTTTCATAATGGACGAGGCTTCTGACACTTACACCAAGCCATTCCGCTAGCTTTACCTGTGAATGACGTGCTCGAACGGTCTTTAGCCTTTCCGCAAATGTACTCATAATTTACCGTTAAAGTTCAAGCCTTAAAGTTTAACACGAACCTTAACACCCACAAATGACAGTTAACACACTGCAATCACTCATTTTGTACAAAAGTTCATTATAAAATGAACTTTAACACAAAAAAGTTCTTGATAGCTTGAACTTTTGTGCGTAAATCATAGCCGTGGGCAGTCAATAAAAGTTGCACTTAACAAAATCACTCTAATTGACTGCACGCAGGGGGTCAACATCCGACC
>JAEINO010000131.1 GCA_016342345.1 Pseudodesulfovibrio sp.
TGCCTGCGGCCCACAAGCAGCCGCCCCGGCAGCAGAAGAACCAGCCGCAGAAGAAGTAATGGCTGAAGAACCGGCAGCAGAAGAAGTAGCCGCTGAAGAGCCAATGGAAGAAGCCATGGCCGAAGCCCTGCCGCAAGGCCAGGAACTGGCCGACGCCTATGCAGGCATGTACGAAGGAACCGTCGTCAGTATGGCAGGTCCCTTTGTAGATGCCGACCAGGTAATCTTCGAAGATTCCATTATGGCCTTTGAAGAAGCCACCGGTATTGACATTCAATATGAAGGCTCCAAAGAATTTGAAGCCTCCATCACCATCCGACTGGATGGCGGCGACGCCCCGGATATCGTGGACTTCCCACAACCCGGATTATTAAACACCGCCGTCAGGAAAGGACAGGCCGTTGACCTGAACACCGTCATTGACCCGACCTGGTTAGAAACCAACTACAGCCAGGCCTGGCTGGAAATGGGCACCATGGAAGGACCGGATGGCCCGATCACCGCTGGTATCTGGGCACGCGCCAATGGTAAATCCTTTGTGTTCTATCCCAAAGCCGAATTCGATGCCGCCGGATACACCGTCCCCGAAACCTGGGACGAGTTGATGGCCCTCACCGAGACCATCGCCGCTGATGGCGATACCGCCTGGTGTGTAGGTATTGAATCAGGTGCAGCCACCGGCTGGACCATGACCGACTGGATGGAAGATGTCATGCTGCGCACCACCTCCCTGGAAAATTATGACAAATGGGTAGCTGGCGAACTGGCATTTGACTCACCCGAAGTAAAGAAAGCCTTAGGCTACATCACCGATATCTGGTTCAATGACGCCTATGTGTATGGCGGACGAGCTGCCATCCCCACCACCGCTTTCGGTGATGCCCCCGCCCCCATGTTTGATTCACCCCCCAAATGCTGGCTGCATCGTCAGGGCAACTTCATTACTTCCTTCTTCCCCGAAGACAAAGTAGCAAGCGTAGATTATGATTTCTTCTACCTGCCTCCGATCGACGAAGCCTATGGCCGACCGGTATTGGGCGCTGGCGACATCTATGCCATGTTCAATGATCGTCCGGAAGTACGTGCAGTCATGCAATACTTCTCAACCGGCGAATCCCTCAAGGGTTGGATTGAAGCAGGCGGCGCTATTTCCCCGCATAATGACTCCAATCTGGACTGGTACGGTGATCCTGTAACCCGTGGTGTAGCTGAGATTATTCTCAACGCAACCTCCTTCCGCTTCGACGCATCCGACTTGATGCCCGGTGCAGTAGGTGCAGGCACCTTCTGGAAATACATGACCGACTACGTCAGCGGTTCCGTTGATGAAGACACCGCCCTGCAGCAAATTGATGCTTCCTGGCCGGAATAGTCTCCAACGATCTTTGATGTAAGTCCGCACAAGAACTGTAACGGAGCAGGAAGACAGCTGTTTTCCTGCTCCATTTAAACTCCAGGAGAGTTGCCATGCAAAATTCACAAGAAAACAAACCAGCGCAAAAGAGTGTAGCAGGCTGGTTGAGCTCAACCCTTGGACGCATTCTGCTCGCAATACTGGTACCCCTGGCGACCTTTTTTGTCCTGGCGCAAGGGTATTTGTTTCTAAAGAACAGCGATGCCCCGCAGATCGTGATCGTCCTGGTCGCCATTGCCTGGGGTGTAGGCGGGGTGGCCTTGTTGTATGTGATCTTCAACTGGCTGGTAGAGCAATTACCTCAGCCCTGGCCCGGACGCGTTCAACCCTTTATCTTTATCGGACCGGCTGTGCTGATCATGGCATGGTACCTGGCTGTACCCGTTATCCGCACCCTGATCTTGAGCTTCAAAGATGATATCGGGATGAACTGGGTGGGCCTGGCTAATTACAAGTTTGCCTTTACTGACCAGATCATGCTGGAAACCTTCCGCAACAACCTCTTGTGGATGGTAGTTGGCACGTCCTTCAGTGTGGGGATTGGCTTGCTGGTAGCCGTACTGGCAGACCGCAGCCGTTTCGAAACCATTTACAAATCGATCATCTTCATGCCCATGGCCATTTCCTTTGTCGGCGCGGGTGTCATATGGAAATTTGTGTATACCTACAAGGGTGAGGGCGTGGGCATTCAGGAAATTGGACTGATCAATGCCATTGTTCTGGCCCTGGGTGGACAATCCCAGCCCTGGCTCAATATTCCGCCCTGGAACAATTTGTTCCTGATTGTCATTATGGTCTGGCTGCAAACCGGCTTTGCCATGGTGGTCTTGTCCTCTGCCATCAAAGGCATTCCGGCTGAACTGCTGGAAGCTGCCCGTATTGATGGTGCCAATGAAATTCAGGCATTTTCCCATATCACTGTTCCCTACATCAAAGGCACCCTGCTGACAGTGACCACTACCATTGTTATCTTCAGCTTGAAATTATTCGATATCGTACGCGTGATGACCGGCGGCAACAACGGTACCAACGTGATTGCCAACGAGTTCTATTTGCAGCGCTTTACCTACGGCAATACCGGACGCGCTTCGGCCATTGCCATTGTGCTGTTGGTAGCGGTTGTGCCGGTGATCGTGAACAATTTACGTGAATTCAATAAAGACAGGAGGGCATTCTAATGGCTGCAAATGCGAAAGGACAAAAAATTCGCTCCAGTATCATTGTCAATGGCGTGCTGATCCTGGTTTGTCTGGTATGGCTGATTCCCACCCTGGGTGTGTTTATTACCTCATTACGCAATAGTCAGGATATTCTTACCTCTGGTTGGTGGACGGTACTGCCGCACAAGGAAAATATCGATAGCGGTGAGATCCTCCTGGAGGATAACGTGAATGTGGATGAGCCTTTTGAAATTGAAGGCGTAACCACCACCTTCGCTGAACTGCGTGAGGGGTTGCAATTGGAGGATGGTCGCACGCTGACCTGGTATGGTAACAAGCGTACGCGTAAGATCATCGTATCCCAGGAAAAGTTTGTCGGCTTCTTCTACAAACCCATGTCGCTGGAGAACTACAAGGATGTACTAACCGGAAAGGAAATCTCCTTTACCGATGCAGGCGGCAACCAGATTACCCGCAAGGGGAACAACCTGGCGGATGCTTTTCTCAACTCTGTGGCCGTGGCTGTGCCTGCCACCATTATCCCGATCCTGATTGCGGCATTTGCGGCGTATGGTTTCTCCTGGTTGAAGTTCCCCGGACGGGGCTTGATCTTCACCATGGTGGTGGCCATTCTGGTGGTGCCGCTGCAGATCTCGCTGGTTCCGATTCTGCAGGACTATACCAGGCTGGATCTAAACGGTACGTTTCTGGGTATCTGGCTGGCGCATACCGGCTTTGGCTTGCCGCTGGCAACGTATCTGCTGTTCAACTACATCAGTTCACTGCCGCGGGTATTACTGGAAGCGGCTTTCCTGGATGGTGCTTCCAACTTTACCATTTTCACCAAACTGATCTTGCCGCTTTCCATTCCGGCTTTGGCTTCCTTTGCCATCTTCCAGTTCCTGTGGGTCTGGAATGATTATCTGGTGGCTTTGGTTTTCCTGGGCGACAAGAACAGGGTGATTACTTATGCACTCGCTTCCATTGTGGGCGAGAAGGGCCAGGACTGGCATTTGCTCACTGCTGGCGCTTTTGTGAGTATGATTCTGCCCCTGTTTGTTTTCTTTGCTTTACAGCGCTACTTTGTGCGTGGTATGTTGGCTGGCTCTGTGAAGGGCTAATGCTCATCTTCTCTCCTGGCTGCTGCTCTGCTGAGCGGCAGCTTTGG
>JAEINO010000132.1 GCA_016342345.1 Pseudodesulfovibrio sp.
TAAAAGTAATGTTGATTTAAGATTTAATTTAATCGAAAGACACTTTGTTTTCCACCAGCTATTGTTCTGGCAATCTTAGTAGGAAGAAGGATCGAGATCATTTCTTGTGTTAAAAACATCTTTGAAATGCGACCAAAAAAATCCACTCCCCGCAAACACTGAACCAAATGCAATTATTTGGGTCAAAGTAGTTTGTGTTGCATGGGTTAAGGGATTGTGAATATAAATGATGAGACCGGAATTTCTAGATTATTTTAGACTTGAACCTGAATGATGGAGATATATATATGGACGAAAATTAAACACATAAACCTGGAAAATGTCCTGAAAGATGGGTTTCCCATCTAAAAAAAGTTCGTGATCTAAATCCATTTGAGAATTGCGACATCGGAGTTGATTTTGAACAACCATCAAACAATTAGAGGAGATAAACAATGAAAGCACTTAATAACTTGAAGACAGGTGGAAAAAAGTTAACACAAAATCAAGAGCAAAAGATTAACTTTTTTCGTTCGATGAAAGGCCAGTTACTGATGTACTTCCTGGCAGTCTCCATAATCCCATTGGCGATCGTGGGTATTGTGCTTTATATCCAGGCGAATGGTGCACTTCAAGAAGAAGCCTATGCCAAAATGAGTGTTGCGCAGGAGCTCAAAAAGAGCCAGATAGAAGGCTATTTCAACGAACGCCAAGGGGATATGGGCGTATTGGTGGAAATTGTCAACACGCTGCGTTTAGAATCCATCCGCAAGCTGGAGGCTATCCGCGTGATTAAGGGCACCCAGATCGAAACTTTCTTCGACGAACGCATGGGTGACGCGCTTGTGCTGGCCAACAACCCCACCGTGGTCCAGGCGATGAAAGACCTGGAGCAGGCATTTGAAACAGGGGGCGGTGTGTCAGGAGGGAATTTCGTAGGGCGCGGCAATTTTGAATACAGCGCCACATTAGAATATAACACCATCCATGCTGCCTATGATCCGATATTCAAGTATTATCTGGAACAGTATGGCTATTATGATGTTTTCCTGTTGGATGCCAGCCATGGCGATGCGGTTTACACGGTATTTAAGGAACCGGATTTTGGTCTCAGTGCGGACTCATTTGACTCCGGGCTTGCAGATGCCTGGGAAATTGCGGCAAAAGAGGGAAAGGTGGGGATTTCCGATATGAGGAGCTATGAGCCTTCCGGTGGCGTACCAGCTATGTTTGTGGCAGCGCCGATCATTTCTGAAGGCAGGACCATCGGGGTGGTCGCCATGCAGATTTCGCTGGATGCGATCAACGCAATCATGAATGAACGTGCCGGGTTGGGTGAGACCGGGGAAACTTACCTGGTGGGGCCTGACCTGCTGATGCGCTCAGACTCCTTTCTCGACCCTGAGTACCACACAGTGGCGGCATCCTTCGCCGACCCTGTAAAAGGAGCCGCAGATACCGAGGCCACCAGGGCAGCCCTGGCCGGAGAAACAAGTGCAAATGTTATCATAGATTACAACGGAAACCCGGTGCTTTCAGCATACGCGCCAGTCCAGGTTGGCGATTTCACCTGGGCAATGCTTGCCGAGGTCGATGTCGCCGAAGCCTTCAGCCCCAAAGATGCTGCAGGAGAGTTTTTCTTCACCAAGTACCAGGAGATGTACGGTTATTATGACCTGTTCCTGGTCAACCCGGACGGCTATGTCTTCTTCACAGCAACACAGGAAGCCGACTATCAGACCAATATGGTGGACGGGATATACAGCAGTTCGAACCTGGGTGGGCTTGTGCGCCAAGTGCTTGAAAGCAAGAACTTCGGTTTTGCAGACTTTGCCCCCTACGCCCCCAGCAACGATGTCCCTTCAGCTTTCATCGCTCAGCCGATAATTCATGGTGGTGAAGTGGAAATGGTCATCGCCCTGCAGCTGCCGCTGGATGCCATCAACGCGGTCATGCAAGAACGTACCGGCATGGGTGAGAGCGGTGAGACCTACCTGGTGGGAGCGGACAAGCTGATGCGTTCGGATTCGTTCATTGACCCTGCAGGTCACTCTGTGGCTGCTTCCTTTGCAGGGACGGTAGAGGTTAACGGCGTGGACACCCAGGCCAGCCGGGAAGGTCTGGCGGGCAACTCGGGTGTGGAAATCATCGACGACTATACCGGAAACCCGGTGCTTTCGGTCTATGACCCCATAGATGTATTTGGTGAGTCCTGGGTTGTGATCGCAGAGATCAACGAAGATGAGGCTCTCGCAGCTTCCCAGCAGATGATGATTTTGGCTCTGACCGTAATAGGGATTGCCCTGCTGGCGGTTGTGGTTGGTGCCATTTATGTCGCCACCAGCTTTGCCAAGCCGATCAACCTGGTTGCACAGGCAGCCGGACGCCTGTCCATCGGTGATGCAGCATTGACGGGTATAGATCCGAAGGCGCAAATCAAGATGCAGGGACGCAAAGATGAACTTGGACTTGTCGGCCAGTCGTTCAAAGCCCTGGTAACCTACTTCAATGAGATGGCAGTTGTAGCACAGAGCATGGCAGACAGCGACCTGACTTCTGATGTGACGCCCAAAGCGGATGTCGACCTGCTCGGAAACGCCTTCAAGAAGATGATCGAAAACCTGCGTGAATTGATCAGCAAGGTATCCCAAAGCGCGATTGATTTGAGTGCAGCCTCAGGTCAACTTGCCACTGCTGCCAACCAGGCTGGCCAGGCTACTAATCAGATCGCCGCGACGGTGCAGCAGGTGGCAAAAGGAACCGCAGATCAAGCCGCCGCTGTAACTAAAACCGCATCATCAGTCGAGCAAATGTCTCAAGCGATTGAAGGAGTGGCTACTGGAGCTCAGGAACAAAGCGCATCGGTAAGCAAAGTCTCAAATGCAACGGATCAGATTAACACAGCCATTCAACAAGTGGCTGGCAACGCAGCAGCCGTGACCACGGATTCTGCAGCAGCGGCAGAAGCTGCCCGCAATGGTTCTTTGACAGTGGAACAAACCTTGAGTGGTATGCAGAAAATCAAAACCAAAGTTGGCGCATCTGCTGACAAGGTGCAAGAGATGGGCAGACGTTCTGAAGAAATTGGCAAGATTGTTGAAACCATTGAAGATATTGCTTCACAGACCAACCTGCTGGCATTGAATGCAGCAATTGAAGCAGCCAGAGCCGGTGAACATGGCAAGGGCTTTGCAGTTGTGGCTGATGAAGTGCGAAAATTGGCTGAGCGATCCTCTCTTGCCACCAAAGAAATCGGTGGTTTGATCAGTGGGATATTAACCACCGTTAGTGAAGCAGTGAAAGCCATGGAAGAAGGATCCAAGGAAGTTGAACTGGGAGTAGTGACTGCAAATCAGGCTGGAACAGCATTGGCAGAGATCCTTTCTGCTGCTGAAGCGGTGAATAAACAAGCGACAATGGCCGGTGAGGCGACCGAACGAATGAAAACAGCTTCAGAGGACCTGGTTTCGGCAGTGGATTCAGTATCCGCGATCGTTGAAGAGAATACAGCCTCCACCGAAGAGATGGCAGCCAATTCAAGTGAAGTGACACAGGCAATTGAGAGTATCGCCAGTGTCAGTGAAGAGAACAGTGCAGCCATTGAAGAAGTAAGCGCCAGTGCAGAAGAGATGAGTGCCCAGGTGGAGGAAGTGACCGCTTCTGCTCAATCTTTGGCCGAAATGGCTAAGCTCTTGCAAGAAGTCGTGGCTCAATTCAAATTGACAGCATAACTCAGTGATTCAAGGCA
>JAEINO010000133.1 GCA_016342345.1 Pseudodesulfovibrio sp.
GTGTACTGGTCGGTCTCGGTTATCGCCGTTACCGGGGTTGCACCAAGTACCGGCACGGTTACTCCGGGGATCGCCGCAATGTTGATCACTGCTGCCGTCCGTGTGAACTGGGCTACCACAATTCCGGAATTGATTTGGTAGGTGACCGGGTTTGCATCAGCTACGGCAAAGGAGTTTGCAGCGACACCCTCGAAGGTGAAACCCTCTTTGGCTGTCAAAACTATGGTTGCGGTATAGACTGTATAAGCTGCGAATTTTGTCGGGGAATCGGACCATGACACGGTACCTGTGTACTGATCAGTCTCAGTGATCGTTGTAACCGGAGTGGCACCGGTCACCGGCGCGGTGACGCCTGGAATTGCCAGCACGTCTATGGTCGTCGGTGCCTTGTATACCACCACTTCCTGTGGAGATCCGGAAATCGCGTATCCTGCAGGACTCGCAACCGTCACCGAAACCTTTTCACCATTGGCTACCGTTATATCGGAGATCGTCAGACTTCTGGTCGTACCTGTGCCGGTCAAGGCGCCTTTGGTTGTGCCTGTCACGGTGATAAGGTCGGCCGTCAAACTGCCTGGGTCTACAGAGAAGGTCAGCGTCAGGGAGGTTGTGCTTACAGAATTGGATGTGCCTCCAACCTGGATAACGCTTGAGAAGGTGACATCGATATCCGAAAGGAGCCCTGTTGCCGGAAATACCGCTGTTACCACACCGGAACCGGCGCTATGAGTAACTGTAGTTGCTCCCGCCACTGTAAAGCTGTTTTCGGCCACGCCATTCAGGGTCCAGCCTGCTTTGGCTGTCAGCGCGATGGTTGCGGTATACACGGTGCTGGCCGCAAAGGTATCTACTACCGGATCCCAGGTGATGGAACCTGTGTACTGTACCCTATCTATCGCCGTTGTAACTGGAGCTTCTCCTCGTACAGGGGCGACAATATCGGGAATAGCCAGCAGGGATACTGTGGCATCAGCCGTCCACTTCGCATACACCGTCATATTCCCGGTAACAGGTGTGGAGCCAGTAAAAGCCACTCCCCCGCCATCAAGCTCCGTCCACCAACCGCCAAAACTGTAACCGGTCCTGACCGGGGCGGTGGGTAAATCCTTGACCGTGGTAGCAGGCTTTGCAACGATTTTGGTTGCGGGGTCGGCCGAGGTGTCCGCGTTGCCGCTGTCGAAGGTGACGGTGTACGACCAGTCCTTGCCCTCGTTCTCCTTGACGTCTTCTATCATGGGGGCAAGGAGGCTGTTGTTGCAGGTGGTGAACAGCAGGGCAAAGGCGCCAAGGGCCACCAGCAGGCTTGTCATGCGGGCAAGACGGGTACCACGGTTGGTTTGCATCAGAGGCTCCTATTCATCCCAGACCACGAGGCTGGCCAGGCCGGAGGCCTGGGAGGCACGCTGGCCGTCTTCGCCCCGGAAGTCCAGATAGGCAAACTGTCCGGCCAGGGCAGGGTCTATGTTTTTAAGCTGGGTATACAGACGGCCCACCAGGCCGTAGTTTTCAAGGGCATGGTTGGTTCTGGCCAGGGCCAGGAGCAGGACCGGGTTGTCCGGCATCAGTTGCTGGGCTTTCTCATAGTACTCCAGCGCTGGTCCCAGCTCCTTGCCCAGGAAGTGTAGGTTGCCCAGGTTTACCAGAGCCGACACATTGGGCGGATTGCCCTGGGCAATGCGGTTGAACTCAGCCCTGGCGCGGTCCATCAAGCCATAACTGGCATACAGGACGCCAAGGCGGTTGATGTACCGCGGGTCGCTGTTTGAACTGGCAATCTGGGTCTGGATGCGGGAGACCTGGGCGTAGATCTCACGGTCTATGAACCGCACCAGCTGGGTCTGGTATACCGAGAGTATTTCACTCTGGGATGGCACAGCGATCCGGGATTCCGCGTCGGGCAAGCCCACCGCCGGGTAGAGGCTCCAGGCTTCTGCCAGGGGATACATCTTTGCCTGATCCCGTGAGGCATTCTCGCGCCACTGCTTGGCACCGATCTGCCAGGCTTGCAGGAAGCCTTCTTTGAGTATCGTTATCTCCACCGGCACCCAGGCTATGTCATCACGGATTATGATTTCATCCGGACGGCTGAACAGTTTGTGGGCTTCGTCTGCCTTCATCCCGGTGGAGAAGGCCACATAGATGTGCCCGGGTATGGTTACCAGGGCAGTGGGAACCCCAACCGCTTCCAGCAGGGCTGCATAGAGTATGGACAGGTCATCACAATCCCCCGCCTTGTACTCCAGGGTCTGCCGGGGGAACTGCAGGAAGTCCACTACCTGGGGCTGATCCGCCAGCTCTGCATATGGGGAGGTGGGATCTATCACATAGCTTACCCCGTAGAGGGCAAGGACTTCTGCCATGGCCACGGCGGTACGCACATTGATGTTGATGGAATCGAAGGCCGACGAACGCACCACCGCGGCAACATTCCTGGCCAGGGTAAGCACGGTGCCATCCTTGGCGGTTACAAAGGATGCAGCCTTCCGGTCATCATCCCAGGTAAGGGCATTCCGGTGGGCTATCTCCAGGCTCCGATCCAGGGAGATGCTCCGTGGCTTGCCATCGATCTCATAGGAGATATCCAGCTTTGCGGCAACCTTGGTACCCTCGGTTACACCGAGGATATCATCAGTGAACAGGGCAAAAAGGTCCACCTCAAGGGACTCACCCGGGCCCAACCCTTCGGGTACGGTCTGGGTTTTCTGGACATCCATGAACCGGGGCACCATGAGCGTAACCGCCAGGTTTGACAGGCGCTTGCGGTTGTTGTTGGTGATTACCGCAGTTCCAACCGGGTTATCATCATAATACTTGTAGAACACCGGAAAAACCGTGTCGAACTGAACTGGATCTACAGCCAGGCTGCCTTTGCCGGACAGGCCTGCACCCTGCAGGGCCAGAGTCGTACCCAGCTGTACGGTTACCCCTGAATAGGTATTGGAATGGGCTAGATACCCGGCCTTCAGGCCAAAGGAAAGACTGTTGTTGATGGGAAGTTCTACACCTGCGGCGGCACCAAACCCCAGGCCCGGCGCAGCACTACTGCCATAGGCGGTGGAATCGGTCTCCATCATGCTGTAGCCACCACCGACAAAACCCGCAACCGTAAACCTGAGCCAGGGCAGTAGAGGCAAACGGACCCCCGCCTTGGCAAAGGCGGAGAAGGAACTGAGGGATCCGGTGAATTCTTCCACCCCAAGACCTGATAGCTCGGACCCACCATAATAGCCATCAAGGCCCAGGAAAAGAGGCAACTGTGCAAACTGGTATTCCGCTCCAATGGTACCACCAAGACCTGGTGATGCTACACTGGCCCCATCACCAACCGGCAGGTTTACCCCGGGATACATACTGAAAGACAAGCCTGATCCACCAGATGAATCCATAGTCTGAGCCTGTGAGGGGAGCGTTGGAACCAACAGGACAAGAGAAAGCAGGATGAAAGGAGCCACCATTCTGAACCTCCGGAAGAATTGAAATGTCCAAATGATAGGAATTTCTATAATCCCTGTCAATCAAATTAATGATAGGAATTTCTATAATCCCTGTCAATCAAATTCTCCGAAAATGCAGCCAATTTCGTTTAAAACCGAAAAA
>JAEINO010000134.1 GCA_016342345.1 Pseudodesulfovibrio sp.
CTCTTTCACAGCCGACGGAGACGCGGTTTATATTCCCATCCCACCCCCGCGCACAAAATCAGGCTCGACTCTGTTTTGATAGCCACGCCTTGATCTTGTCCGGGTCAGCAACGGGCTTCCGGTTGACGTAATAGACCGGGAGTCCGTTTTGTCTTTTCCACTTCATGGCGGTGGCGACACAAACCCCACAAAAGTTCGCTATGTCCTTCCATCCTGAAAGTAGCATCTCAATTCCTCCGATTCGTCTTATTAGTCAAACCATCTCATGCCGTGTGCAGCCGCGCACCTACGCATAATGCGCAACCCACGATTCGTTATTTGTCTTACCCTCCTACTAGTTACCCCAAGATCTTTTCCTATCTCTTCGGTGCTTTGCCCCTGAACGCAATTCCTAACAACAACACCTATCGCACGTTTTTCTTTTGGATTACTTTCAAAACATACCGCCAATAGTTTTTGAACAAACATACGGTCGCAAATGTCGAAATCGTTTTTGCTATATTGGCCGATGGCAGCTTCAAAAACATCGTCTGGACTTGCGCTCTCTTCGGAAAAAAGAACGCACGCAGCGTCCAGCGGGAATATCAGCTCCGGTGTGCTCTCAAGTGCAATCGATATAGCTATTGCCCATCCCTTCCACCTTCCGTCTCTGTCGGTTGGTTTTTGAAGATTGTTTTTGTAGATAGAAGCACCAGCCACACCAGACCGCCTGCTTAGTTCGGGCCATGTCAGCCCCAACTCAAGCCTTCTCTCTTGGATTCTGTTCTCATGTTCGGCAACGTAGTTTCTTTTCATATGTCAACGCCTTTGTTGTTACGCACAAAATAGCCACACAGAGCCAGCGATTTAAGTTGTAGCGCGTTTTAACGCCTTGGTCTATGTCAGTGTATGGCTTGCGAATAAAAACGGCTTAGAATCGGTTTTAGCCGCTGTGCTCTTTTTTGTGGCACTCTTTGCACAAGACCTCCATTTTGCCCGGGTCGCAAAGCATGTGATCATAAACGGCAAGGTAAATCTCATCCCAGTTGAGCACCCCATCCTTGTGGTGGACCTCCACCTTGACCTCACGCCCCTTTGCCGTAGACTGCTTCACGCCGCAGCGCTCACAGCAATACCCGGCTGCCTTGAGAGCAGCTGCCCTTTCACGGCTCCTCAAAAATAGCATTCTGAGCGCCGCCTTGATCTTACTCCGTGGTGTTTCTGGCTTGCGTTTGCCCATTTATTTTTCGTTCCTTTCTCCAAACGTTTGAATTTCCGGCCAAAAATACAGCGGGATTCTGCCAGTTGGCCCATTACGATGTTTCGCAACCCTGAGCATGCGCTCAAACGTAACCCTGGCGCCAGTCCCCTTAACGTCCTCGTCTGCACCCCACAAAAGCATGATCACATCGGCGTTAGCCTCTACACCTTGGGAGCCGTAAAGGTCGGATATCCTTGGCTCTGCTCCGGCTCCACGGTCCGCAAATTTTCGCCCGACTTGATGCAGAGCCAGCACCGGGAGGCTTAGTTCCTTGGCGATATTTTTTAACCCCAAAGCCACGCGGGATATCTCTTCGTGCTCTTTCCCGGTTGACGGCCTGGACACAATCCCCAGGTAGTCCACGATGATAAACCGTATCCCGTGCTTTGCCCTGGCCCTTACCGACCTGGACCGGATCTGTTGCAGGGTCAATCCTCCGGTGTCATCAATCCACCCGGGCGCCTCGTAGGTATCGTGCCCTGCTTTCATCACAGCCTGCCATTTTTCGCCGTCCATCCTGCCTGATATCATTGCCCTGCTGTTAACCTGGGACCGTTTGGACAAAAACCGATCTATCAACTGGCCTTTGGACATTTCCAGGGAAAATAGCAGTGTGGGTATGCCTGACTCCGTAGCCCTATCGAAAAACTGAATGCCAAGTGCGGACTTTCCCTGCCCAGGTGTGGCTCCAACGACAATCAGGTCGGTGTCCTGGAACCCTGACAGACACATGTCCAGGGCAGGCAGCCCGGTTGATATGCCTGTCAATAGGCCCCTGGAATCAGCACGCTTTTTGTAGACCTCAAGGCGCTCGTTGATGCACTCAGACAGACGGACGGACCCATGGGCTTTTGTGTCGTCTACGGAGTACAGCGATTCAACCGCGTCACCAAGCACGGCTTGTGCGTCCGCTCCTGGCTCGTATGCCGCTGTTACCGCGTTGCTTGCCCTGGCTATGATCTGCCTGAGAATCGACTTGTCTTTGACCGCCTGGGCGTAGTGCTGGACGTTTACCGCTGCGGGGACCCTATCGACCAGGCTCGCCAGAAAGGACGGACCTCCAACGGCTTCCATTCGCTGTGTGTCCTGTAGGCGTTCGGCCACGGTCACGAGGTCAACGCCCTTTCTGGCTTCATCCAGATCCAAAATAGCCCGGTAAACGTCCCTGTGGGCCGAAACATAAAAATCATCCGGGGAAAGAAGGTCGGCAATCTCCGGGATGCTCTCAGGGTACACAAGGCAGGAGGCCAATAGGCTTGACTCCGTGTGCTTGCTATGCGGCGGTAATCTGATTTCATCGTTCATCGGATTTCAAAGTCCTCCATGGTTGAGATTTTTTGTTTTGGAACGGCGCCCACAAGGTCCTCGTCCTCCCACCTCCGGGCCGTCAACCACCCCTGCGCCATCTTCGGAGTTCTTCCGGAAGCTATCAAGCCAGGACGGTTTGAATCTTCCACGGAAGCGGCTTGGCATACCTGGCAAACCAGGGCTTCGGTAAGCGTTGGGATATCGAGCCAGGAGTCGGCTGTTTCGGCCTTGCCTTTTTTGTAACCAAAAGCGTCCCAGAAACGGTTGAATGATTCGAGCCTTTTGCCGGTGAGTTTTCGTTTCTTTTTTGTCAGGAAAAAAAGCGCCCCCGATTCGCCAGAATCGGGAAAGCTTTTAATAGTCTTTTCTTTCTTATCATTCTTGTTTGTGTTCCTTGGTTGTTCCTTGGTTGTTCCTTGGTTGTTCCCTTTGCTGTTCCCGTTTTTTATTTCACACTGGTAAGTGTCCCAATTTATTATTGAAACAATACTGTATTTGCTGTTACTTTCGATGTTCACATTTTTCATGTTTTTTAATTTCATCATTCTTTTCCAAATCGTACTTTCTGCAATTTGCAGTTCATTTGCAGCTGCTTTTCGACCGAAAATAAACTGGCCTGGGAGCACCTCAACCTCGGTTGTACCCCTCCCGGTTTTGATGCTGGCCCAGGCCGTTTCGTGGTTGGCTTTGAGCAGGCACCATAGCCATACCTTAAGCAGCCCTTCGGACCTAAAAACCCGACTGTCAAGCAAGGCCCTGTGAAGGAAAATGTATCCTGATTTGGTGGACATAAACAACCTCGGGCCATTAATAGTTAAGCGAGTTTTTCAATGTCCACATGACCATATTTTCGATGGGCCTAAGGTTTTTGGTGGCCGCATCTTGCAGGCGCTCCCACAGCTCCGGGTACTGGTCGAAGTCCAGTGTGATGCTTTTTGCTGGTGGTGGGTATTCTTGGGGCGGGTCCCATGTTGTGGCTGCTCTCAGGACTTGCTGTGCCTCGCTTTCCAAAGCCTCCTTGGCCTTCCTCCGGGCCAAATCTTC
>JAEINO010000026.1 GCA_016342345.1 Pseudodesulfovibrio sp.
GTCAGGGTGTGTGATGCATAGCGTTGCCCCTCGGACCATTCGTGAGGATCGGGAAGAAGGTCTGAGACGTCTTCGGTTACATGCTTATGGTTGGTGTTGGATTTGTCATCCAAAGCCGTGAGGATGGACCCATTGTTGAGAATCGTCCTGAAATCCGTCACAACCCCACCGGCATCAATCGCGGCAATCTTCTGCCCGTAGTGGTTGTCGTTGGTTCCGTCCGCATAGTCTCCGGGATCCGCAAATACTATCAAAGCCATGGCAATCCGGTCAGAACCTTGTGGCTGCAGGGCAACGTCCAGAAACACTTCGGCAGGCAGGGCCGGGGCTATGATCTGCTCGGCGGCCTGGTCGATGCGGATTCCCTCAACGTAGCCGGTGCCGGGTTGCAGCTTGAATGTTCCGTCATCGTTGACGACCAGATATCCATCGCCGAAGAAACAGGCTTCGCCATAAATGTCGCGGTTGGAAAGCCTCTCGCGTTCATCAATGCCTTTCAGGCGGGCCGTGAAATCAATCTGCCAGGTTCCCGCTTCCACCGTGATTTCCGTGGTGGCCTGAAGCCCGGAATATTCAAGCATGAAATTGCGGGTGATGGCGTTGCCCATGGTCGGGTGTGCCGTCTTCCATTTGGAAAGAGTGGGGCAGTAGGTGATGGCAACAACGGTGTCGTCGGCAGAGCTATAGAGGCCCAGCCAGTTGAAATCGAAGTCGCCGATATCGGATCCGAGCAGCATGGAATAAACAACCTGATTGGGGTTGATGTATCCCTTGCCTTCAGCCGGAATGGTGTACTCGTAAACAATATCCCCGGCTGCGGGTTTGGCTCCGGCTCGATCTACCGCTGCAGCCGGATCCACTCCGGCCACGTTGGCAATGATGAACTTGTCGATAACCAGGGGTGTTTCCTGATTCTGGTGCAGGGCGATAAGGGCCTCGCCCGCGTTGGTAATGGCACTGCTCATGATGGCTCCTTACAGCTTGGCGGAGACAACCGCCTGGTCGTTGTTGAATTCGTGTAAGCGGGGGCCGATGGTCAACGGCGGCACGGCTGCGCATATGGTTTGGTAGTCGTTGTCAAAGGCTTCTATTCGTAGGGCTATCGGCAACGGGGAAATGATGGTCCATTCATACCTTCGGCATGTTCTGCCATAGTGCTGGATGAGCACCTGCAGCAGGTCCTGATTGTCCGCCAGTTGGGTGTCGGACAGGTACAGGGCTATGACGTCCCAATCCCGGCCTGGCATCCGTTCTTCTGTTTCAAGGTATCCCACGCCCAGTCTTTGAAAGATTCGTTTGAACCCTTCCACGGAACCGGCATCGCGGGCATTGGCATAGGCGTATTTGACGCGCAGGCGATACAAGGCCAGGGGTTCTCCCTTGAAGCGGTCAATGTCCCGTTGCCATGCGATGAGGTTCAGGACCGCCTCGGTGCAGGTCGTTGGGTCCAGTTGCCGGGCGGGCCAGATTGCCCATTCCATGAGCAGGGTAAACCAGACCTTGGCCGCTGCCGCGAGCTTGGTCAGTTCCGGCCCGGCCATCCAGAAAGGCAGGGTTATTTCGGGGGTGGTCGGTTCTTCGGCCATTATGCATCCCCCTGTGTCACGGTCAGCGTTCCAATCACAGGCAGGTTCATGGTCGAGACAATGTCTGCCGTTCGGTCAAATTCAACAGAGAGAAGATTCGGCAAGTTTGCGTGCAGGTCCTTGTCGAGTTGGGAAAATGAAAATCGGTTGTATGGCCATGTCTGTGTCATGGTGAAATTGGTGTTTTCACGGAAGGCGCAGCGGATCCTGTTTTCAACGTCCAGGAGGAGTGCATCCAGCTTGTCTGTGTCCAGATTGGCAATGGGATAAACCGTGACGTCCAGGTCCTGGGGCGTTTCCGGCATGGGGTAGCAGATCATGTCATCGCCGTGTCCGTGATTGCCGGAGTCCCGCACATAGCTGTTGATATTGTCCACGAACTCCTGGGGAGGTGCGCCTGTTTCCAACATGATGAAACAGTTGGCAGTGCCTGGCCCTCTTGGTCCGTCATGCTCAAAGTATAGATAATCGGTACGGATGCCCGCATATTCGGAAATGACGGCCTTGTATGCCGCGTCGTGATGATATTGACCCACCGCGCTGAACTGGTTGCGGCTGCGCAGGCGGAGTTCTTCGTCTGTTTCCTCATCGGCACCGGGAGAGGTCAACCAATCTGCCATGTTGGAAATGGACGCAATGCCGGGGATAGGTTCGGCCAGGATGGAATAGTATCCGGGTCCGAGGTTGTAGGCGGCTCCAGGTTGTTCGGCCTTGACCGGCACAAGAAACAATTGTGTCCCGTCCAGGCAGACTGTGTCCGCAGTCACGATCACGCGGTAGACGTAGCCGTCCAGGGCAGGGCTTTCGATGATGGTTCCGGCCCTGACAATCAGCTCCCCGGCGGAAGTCTCGCGGGCAAAGGCAATGCCCCCTTCAGCGTAGGAGTCTGCCTTGCGTGTGAGGTCAACGCCCCAGGCGTAAACATCCAGCCATGCGCCGGATGCATATTTCAGGAAAGTATTGGGCAAGGCCTTGGTCACCAACAAGGTCACAAGCTGTTTGCATGGTTTGGTGACAATGGCCGTGATGAGTCGCCAAAACGGACTCCATTTTGAATCGTTGGTTATCAGGCTGCCCTGATCCTCGTTGATCTGTTTCCACTTGGCATCCATTTCGGCTTCGGTCACAGGGACGCCAGCTTCAGCCAACATGCCCTGGAAAAGTTCGTCGCTCATTTGGCCTCCAGCTTGAAATCAACAGGACCGAATTCAACAGTCTCGGCCACAAGGTAGAACACGCCGAGTTCGGGTTCATGTATCTCGCAGGATCCGGGAACGATTCGTTCGTCGTTGTCCACGGCCATGGTCAACTCGACCAGGTTCTCTGCTTTCTTTCGTTCGTCCCGGTTGGCGACCAAATCTACCAGCAACCCGGTTTCCCGGATCATGTGCTTGATGTCCTGGGCAATGGAGTCCCGGTCAAAACACCGGGCCGGGATGCCTCCCACGTCCAGGGTCAGGTCGTCGTCGGTGACGAGGATGTCGAAATATTTGGATTCGGGCATGGGTTATGTTTCCAGGGATATGAGTTCTTTTATGGTCTGACTGTCTGTCTGGTCATGGAAATGGATATTTTGCTGACCGACTGTTTTCTGATTGCTTTGGTGGGAAGCAAAAGTCTTGGCAATGTGGTTTGTCACGCCGCCCGGTTGCACGGTTGACCGTCTGGGGGCTTCAAGTGATGGGGATGTCGCTGGAGGACCGGAGGATGATTCCAGCCCGACATAAGCCATAATGCCGCCGATGTTGTCCATTACCCAACCAATGGGATTGATCAGGGCCTCCAGGTAGCCGAGTAGCCCGTCGATGACGCCCATGATTGCTTGTCCCCAGGATGTGTCCATGAAGGCGGCTTTCAAGTCGTCCCACCAATAGATAACGGCGGCCACGCCAGCGATAAGCAAGACAATGCCCGCGATAATCAACCCTATTGGGTTTGCAAGCATGGCCGCGTTGACCGCCCACATGACGGCCTTGAAAATCCCAAGGGTGACAGAAAAAGCTGCGGATACTCCTTTGGCAAACAGGGTAGCCATGCCCCAGCCGATGGTCGCAATGCGAACGATTCCGGCGATCATGGCAAGGCCTCCGAGGGCAGCGGTCAAGCCGATGACGGACAGGATCCCGTATCCGATCCACCGGGTGATGTTTGGAAATTCGGTTGTCCACCGGGTCATGGCTGCAGCTCCGTCTGCCATGCCGTCAATGACCGGATTAAGGGCAGGCATAAGGGCGAAACCCAAGCCGGTTGCCAGGGCCGTGACTCCTTCGCCTATGCGCATCAATGGCGTTACCATTTTGGAGGCCATCTCCTCGGCCTTTTCCATGCCGGTGACCTTGCCGAGTTTGTCCATGGATTCGGTCAGGCCGTCCGTATCGGCCATCAACAGCTTGATGAGCGATACGGCTTCGTCTGATCCAAAGGCGTCCTTCAGGGCATCGGATTCGGCCAGGCTCAATGTGTCGCCGAACTTGCCCTGAAGCTTGCCCAGAATATCCAGCATGCCGAGCAGATTGCCTTCGGAGTCAACAAAGGAAAGGCCGAGTTTGTCTTGTGCCTTGCCAGCCCCGGCCAGAAAAGCCTTGTACTTGGTACCCGCTTCGCTGCCGGACATGGTGGCCTGAAGTCTACCGAGGACGGCCATTTGTTCGGTCATTTTTATGCCTGCAGCCGTGGCGTTGGCTCCAAGCGCGGTCCAACCTGCAGCCCACTTGGAACCATCGGTCTTGAACATTTGAACGGCGGTGGCGGTTTGTCCGGCCAGCAGCTCTATCCAGTTGCCCTTGCCCATGGCAGCGGCCTGTTGCTTGAAAATGCCGTGCATGGTTCCCATGTAATCGGTGATGGTACCCGCGTCGGACTTGGTGGCCGAGGCCAGCACGTTGCCCGCGTTGGTGAACACGGCCAGATCGTTGCCCTTCAGTCCCTCAATGGAAGACTGGATATCATAGGCGGATCGGACAAAGCCTTCCGCAGCTCGGCCATATTTGACGGAATAGGCCAGGGCCTCGTTGGACAGGCCTTTCAGGGCATTCTCTCCAACATCAAGGCTTGCCACTTCTCCCAGGGCGCGTTGCATCTGTTCTGCAGGATTGATGAAGCGGTACAGGGAATATCCTGCCGCGCCCACGCCCATGGCACCAGTGCCGATCTGACCAAAGGCCGCCTGAGAGGATGAAGCCATCCCCCCAAGCGTCTTCTGGATGCGGCGGACCGGGGCTGAAACCCGGTCCAGCAAATTGATAGCGAAGGTCAGTTTTTCAAGTTTGGTGCTCATGCTATCCTTTGAAGGCTTTGCCTATGCCGTTGGTCACGGCCACCTGCATTTTTTCCCAATAGTCCTTCTCCAAAAACAAGGCCTCGCCCATGGTCTGCAGTGTCAGTTTCCGTCCAGGGAACCACTTGTGATGAAAGACAGTCATTTGCGCCAGGGCGGTGTCGCCTATTCGTTCGGCGACTTGCTCGACTTTCCCACGGTGATGACAATGTCCGGGGTGAATTCTTCCATCAGCTTGGCGGTCACATTAATTGCCATGCCAGGGAGTTTGAGCAGTTCCTTCAGGGCGTCCTTGCTGTCGGAACTGACAGTCCGCATCAACAGGTTGTGCGCCGGAGCCACCTTGTTGCTGGGCATAACCTCGTTGACATATGCCGTGTGGTCCTTTGCGGTCATGTTGAAAGTGATGTCCGTGCCATTGATGGTCAAAACGATGGTCTTTTCCATGCTGTTCTCCTCCAAGGATTTTATTTTATTGTTTCAAAAGCTATTCTCATGCACAGCCCGGTCAGTCCGGCCAGGCAACCCCAGACCATGCGTTCCAGGGTCCTGATTTTCACGTTGTTGCTCGAACAACGTCGGGCAATATTGATTTCGCGGATGTCTTCCTGAATTGCCTTGACCCTCTCATCGATGCGGACAAGGAGGTCTTGCAAATCCTGCCTGTCAGGGGGAGTCATTCGTCTCCGCCTTTCTTGCTGGCGGCAAAGCCCCGGACTTCCATGAGCCGAGTAAACAAGGGCATGAGGTTTTTGACGGTGCGTTCTCCAAACAGGAAACCAAGCACGAGGATATTCAAGGCCAGAATCAAGGCTCCCTCGGCGGTATAGCTGCCGGTGGCGGTGGTCATTTTTACGCTCCAGGAACCACTGAAAATCTGCCAGTCCGTGAACAAGGTAAAGACCCCGAAGGACGGACGTAGGCAGCCGCGAATGAAAATAATGATCGGGCCGATAATGGGGATAGACTTCAAATCCTTGGCCGTGCCTTCCAGGGCAGCCGCACGCTTGGTCACTTCCTGATCCGCTTTTACGGCCAGGGCCATGAGGGCGCGTTCGTGCTCATGTTCGGCCTTACTGATCCGTGCCGACAATTCGGATTTTTCCTTGTCGCTCATGGAAGGGGGGAAGTAGCCCTTGACGGTGTCGGCAATGGTTTTGACCACGCCGCCTCCGAAAAAATCGGCAACTTTGCTGACGAATCCCATTATGCCTCCCTGGTTGCTTTTGTGACACGCAACTCGAATTCATCCACGGACGCGGCAATGGCAAGGAAGTCTCTGCAGGTTGCGCCGGAGGTAATGACGCCGCGCCCACCATTGCAAGGGCCATAATGTCGCCCCAGGAGAATGCAGCCATGCGTATCTCGTTTGATATTGCCGGGGTGAAACAGGATGTTTGTTCGGCCTGGGACGTTGGCAATCTCATAGGTCGGGCCAAAGTGGGGGGAGTTCACTTTCTTGCAGAGATACACACCTTCCGGGATGCAAGAAATGTCAGGGGCATTGCCTTTGTCCGGCGGTTCCAGGGTCACACAGAAAACCTTGCCGTCCAGTTTCAGGACGCCAAAGGTTCCATCCTCGGATTTTTCCAGACGGGTGAGTTCGGCCAAATTGATCATGGTTATCCCTCCAGGGCGGTTTGACATTTGACGCACAACTTGACGCCGGGGATTGCAAGTCGCCGAGCCTCCGGTATGACCTTGCCGCATTCGGCGCATGTCTTCCGGCTGGGGGCGTCGGTGTTCTTCATTCCGGCGTTGGCTATGGCCGCGTCTCGGGCCATGCGTTCCAGGTCGGTTGCGTTGTCGCAGAAGTCAGCCATGCCGTGCCTCTAGATCAGGTTTTCGGTTTCAGCAGCATCCAGATATGGAACGCCGTTGATGTGAATGAAGTCCGGGCTGGTGACGTCGAAGGCGATTTTCAGAACGGTTTTTTCTCCGCCCTTGGAATCATTGTCCAACAGGCTTTCCAGCTTGAACTTGCAGCCAAAGGCCTCGACTTTGAATTCCTCATCGCCGGTATTGGCGTATGTATGGATGTCGAAGGTGGGCATGCCCCGCCATGATCCGGCAGCCTTGGCCTGCTCGGAAAGCAGGTTGAAGTTGGCAACGTCCATTTCGACTTCACCGGAGGCCTCCACATCGCCATCGACGTATCCGTTGGGGACGCCGCCGGACTTGGCGACTCCGCTGTTGTCGGTGATGGACAGCGTCAGTTTGTCAACATGCACCAGCATGTCGCCGATGGTGGTATCAAAACTCTTTCCAGATATTCTCTTGCCCATGACGCCTCCTATTCAGCGTAGTTGGTCAGGTCCAACAGGATGTTGCAGGTGATTTTCTTGGGGCAGTTGTAAGGACGTGCGGCCATGTAAAGGCTCACGCTGGTCTTGGTGATCCACTTGATGACAATGTCGCCATCCTTGGGTGGTTCGATTTCGCCGGGAAAGGTGGTTCCCAAAATTTCCACGCTCTTGCTCATCTCGCGCAGGGGGCGCATGAAATAGCTTTCGTGGGAGGAGATGGAGGCCGGGGTGGAGTTCAACTTGCGGTCGGCGACCTTGGGTACTGCCAGCAGGTAGACCTTGCGCATGGCCTTGTGGACAACGCGCAAATGCTCAATGACCTGAAAGTCTCCGCCGGGGATGTCGAGGACATTGCCGTCTCCGAAGTAGACGCCTGGATAATCGGGATACCACTGAGGTACTGACCAGCGTTCTGCATCCATGGCGGTCAAATTTGCCATGCTGATTTCGATGTCATCCATATCCATGGGCTTTATGGAGCGGATCCCGACAACCGCGCCGGTGATGACGCGCATGGGGGAGTCGGCAATGGTGACGGAATTGTCGCAGAGTCGTCCGCAATACACGCCCTGGTCATCCGGCCAAATGGTGGCAACCGGGTTGACCTGGTCACAGGCCAAATCATTCAACAGGGCGTTGCGGCTGGTGGTAAAATCGCTCCACGATTCGGTGGCCGGGTCAATGGCCGTGCATGTGGGGATGAAGATCATGGGGCGCATGTATTGGCCCATGATGGCCTCGGCCTTGGCCTGCATGGCTTCGATTTCGGCAGAGGAAGTCACGGCGTCAGTGATGACAATGGCCTCGCAGGACATATGCTCCATGGCATAATCCACGGCATCAGCCCAGGTTCCGGCGGCTTCCAGGGGATAGACGGCGGCGTTCCAGTTCTGCCCCGCGTTGACTTTTGCGGCCTGTACCTGCGTTTTCAGGTTGCAGGCTTCGGCTCCCAGGAGCACGTCCATATCCGAGTCGTTGTTGACGTTCAGCAAAGAACCTTCGTTGGTCCCGTTGCCCCGGCCTATGAACAGGAAGAAGCGTTCGACGTCCCGAAGTTCTCCCTGCAGCAAATTGAGTTTGTTTACCTGTACACTGCCCAGCGACATATGCGGACTCCTGTTTTAACGGTTGCGAATATCGGACAACGCCTGTTTGGCGAGATCATCCAGAAACTTGTCTTCGGTTCCCGGCTTTGGGCCGAGGAAGGGCCGTGCTGCGGGCTTGGTCTCCCATATCTGTTCGCCAGCGGCCCAGCATTCGTCTCGGAGGATGCGCAGAATCATACCGGCTTGACCTTGGGAAAGGTTTTCCATGATCCATTTGATAGGGACGCGCTTCAGGGTGCATCCTTTGCCTTTCTTTTTGCGCACCCGGAGCCGGTAGCCTTCAGCCAACAGATACTTGGCCTGCGCCCTGGATGCTGGCTTGCTGTAATCCGGCACGCCGTAAACCTTTCGGGCTTTGCCAGCGGTCCATTGCTCGGGGATTCCATTTTGATGGCGGTCGGCAATCTTTGCGGTCATGGGAGTTGCCCAGGTTACTTCCGCCTGATCCGTACCGCGTGAATAGATTTTCATGGTTCGACCAAGTCCGCGCAGCATCTTTCGCCGGGCGCGGCCCGTCCGACGCTTCTCCATGGGGGTGCCGTGGACCGTCTTCTGCCCTCGGATGTTGAGGCGTGAATCCTTACGGATTTCACGGGCCATCCGCTTGGTCACATTTCGGCGTGTCCGGGGAGATAAACAAACAAGGTCAAGCTGCTCATGCAGCCGGAGCCGACTTTTCTTGTCGGTGTCGAGATTCATCATGGAGCTACTTGGCATCTGTGCCGCCCTCCATGTTGTCCAACCCTTCGGCCACATCGATGGGGACATCGGCGACCTTGTATTGCTGGCCGTCGTACATGATGGGGCCGGATTCATCCGGTACGATCTGCAAGGATTCCTCGAACTCCACGGCCAGTTCCACGTCAGCGGTGCTGTTGTCGTTCAGGGATATGTCGATATTTGGGTCAGCGAGTCCTTGATCCTCCCGGTCGGGATCGTTCATCTGCAACCACGTTGTGATGAAGGCCAGCAGCGAATAGGCATCGTCCTCGTAGCTTTCAACCTGGATGACGGCATCGTATTTGAAAAAGCCCACTTCAAATCCATGGCCGAGATCCTTTCCGGTGGGAGTCAGAACCCCTTGGTCGGCGAAAGAGTAAATCGTGTCGTCGGAGACGCCCGCATCCTTCAGGGCCTTGGTCAGAGCCTGGAGCTTCCTCATATCAACTCCGCCGTGATGAAGCCCTTGCCGAGAAAAGAGGCGATGGCTGCCTGGGCATATTCCAGAAATTTGTCTTCAGTGTCGTCGCTTTCCCTGGCCTCGTTGCCGGAGGCCTCGCGCCGGTTGATGGTCGGGAACTGCTGCAACAGGTACGCCTTGGCATGGCTGAACACTGCCCGGCGGTAGTGGATGAGTTTCAGGGATTCGTTGCCGAGTTTGGGGCTTTCGACCGCTGCCAGATTGGCGGAACCGGTGGCCTCCTGTTCAACGCGCCAGGCTTCAAGCTGCTCATTTGCCCAGGCCATGCCGATCTGAAGGCCGTCAATCAGGACCTTTTCGGCATATTCCTTGGGCATGCGGTATCTGGATTGGAATTCGGCAACGCCCAGGTCAGGCCACCATCCGTCATTGCTGACGGTGGTTGTGGAATCTGCATTGCTGTTGCCGGAAAAACTCATGTCATATCCTTTGATGGCTTCCCCCGTCGGTCTGTTTCCAGGCTATTGCCCGAACAGACCTTGGGGGAAGCGGCGTTAGGAGGAGCTACTTTTCGCCTTCGGAGGTGTCGTCACCTTCGGAGGCTTTGGCGTCGTCAACCTGCTTGGTGATTTCCTTCAGCACGGTCTTGACCGTTGCACCGAGTTCCAGGGCTTTTTCAAAGTAGCCCTTGGCGGCTTCAAGATTGCCGGACTTCTGTTCGAGCTGGGCCTTCAACTTGAAATACTTCACAGCGATCTGGTCGGGCAGGTTCCAAGGTGGGGTTTCGTCGGTACCGGCCACGAAATCAAACATGGTGGAGAAATACGGTTCCGGGCTTCGTTCGGCGGCGTGTTCGGCTTCGGCCCACTTAATCAGGGAATCAGCCATGACCGTGGGGACGTCGCGTGCAAAGCGTTCCGGCATTTCGATTTCGGCGGCAATGCAGTAAAGGCCCAGGTCCAAGGCCGCTTCGATGCTGCCAACGTCGAACAGCCAGAGCATGTACCAGGGCAGCAGGTCGTGTTTCCAATTCTTCTCCCGCAGCCGCGTCACGTAGGAAGCATATTCGGGAATCAGTGCGGTCCGTTTGTGTTCGATCTTGGCGGCCGTGGACTTCATTTCGTGGAGGGCTGCCAGGACTACTGACAATCCGGCGTCCAACAGCTTCATGAGCTGGGACTTGTTGAGGGTTCCCTTGCCACCGGGACCGGCGTTGCCGACCTTGACGACAGGCTGGTCTCCCTGTCCTTTGATTTTCTGTTGATGCGCTCTCATCAAACTCATGATTTATTCCTCCAAACGGTTAAAGGAGGGGGCAATTCGGCTGCCCCCTCTGTGCAAATTAAGGAAGACTATTCCCAGCCGTCTCCCGCAGCATTCGGCACCTTGACGTTGTCGTCCTTGAATTCCAGGGCTGCAAAGGCACGAGGTTCTTCAACGACATAACCCTCGTTGCGGGAGTTGAAGTCCTCAACGCGGTCTTTCTCGGGTTTGTCTTTGAGGTGGCGACGCCACTTCCCGGACTGGTGGTAGATGGAGAGATTGTTGTGGCTGGTGACGACCATGGCGCGACCGGGGATGAAACTCGGAGTTTCCCACGGCATGCCGCCGATGAGGGACATGGCCTGGGAAATGCCTGCTTTTTCGGAAGGAGTATTTGCCCACTGCTTATACAGGACGCCGTTACGGGTCCCGATGAGGTCGGCACCGATCATGACAACAAGGTCCTTGCGCAGGTATTCGGGGATGCCCAGCATGATGTCATGGGCTGCGACGTCGAGGTTTTCATAGTCGCCGCCGGGGCCAATCTTAATTACATCAGCCGTTGCGCCGCCGGTCAGGATATTGGCGGGATTGAATTCGCGCATGTACTGATACCAACCCTTGTTCACGTCTTCCAGGAGCGGGTTGGCTTCGATGTCGGTATTGGCGGCGGCGTCAACACCATGCCAACCGATCATTACGCGGTCGTTGGCAATCTGCTGCTGAACATAGCCGGTGTACCGTTCGCCAATGTTGGGGATTTTCTTCGCCCACATGTCGAGAATTTCATAAGGGATGTAGACGTCGGAATTGGTCTTGTAGAGCTGATAGGCCCATTCTTCGAGTCCCAACACATTACGGGGCTGGCGTTCGGTGTTGCCATCCGAGGTATTGGTGCGTCCAGAAACGGGGCTGTTGGCAGAGCCAAGGACGTTTTTGCCAGCGAGTTCCTCAACACCAATGACGTTGATCTTGCTGAGAAAAGATTCCTTTTCGACAATCTTGTCCTGAAATCGTTGTTCCAATTCCGGGGTAACGGAAAACTGTCTGCCGACGTTGCCAACTCCATAGTTTTGCGCGAGTTGGGTCAGGAAGGCATCATACTTCTGTCTGGTTGTAAACAGCATGGCCCCTCCTAAAGGTAGTCCGCACCGGGAGTGGCGGGCTGGATGTTTTCAGGGGCTGTGGTGCCGGTTTTGGCCTGCTCGAAACGCTTGGTCAGATCGTCGAGCTTGGTACTGAAAGCATCGACCTTTTCGTTAAAGGGCTTCATGGCTTCGGAGAGTTCTGCGGTGAAGTCCTTTTTGTCTACGTCGGGGGCCTTGCCGTCGTCCTGGACTTCGGTGGCGGTTTCCTTGGGCTTCTGCTCGACGAACTTTTCTTCAAGGGCGGTGAACCGCTTGTCGTGTTCGTCGAACTTGCCCATGAGTGCATTGAACTGCTGTTCGGTCATGGTGTCCTCATCGGTTTCGGGGTTACTGGCTTTCGGTAAAATTTTGTTCATGGCCTTGGTAAACCAACTCGGTGGCTGGTCATTCATTACGTCATCACCATCACGCAGGGCGTCGAGTTCGACGCCGCACAGGATGAGATTGTCGGGGTTCTGTTTGCGGGTGTTGAAATGCAGTTCATGCGTGCCGAGGCTGGCGGGCATGTCGGTGACGCCTAAACCGGACAGGTAGCATTTGCCGGATTTGGCAAAATCCGGGGTCAGTTCCATGGAGGTGAACAGCTTTTGCTTTTCCTTGTTCCAGGACAACAGGTGCTCATTGGGCTGAAGCCTGGCGTACAGGCTGACAACCTCGCCATCCTTTTCGGTTTTGAGTTCGACCACCTTTCCCTGGCTTCCGTAAAAACGGAAATGGTCAATCCAGATCACGGCGGTGTACGTGTCGGGGTTGTATGATTCGGCGGCTTCTTCCAACCATGTGGCTTCGATGATCCGGCCATCCATGGTGGGGCCGGACTGTCCAATCTTTTTCCAACCGGTGATGAATGTATTTGGCATGGCGCAAGAATACGCCAGCGTTAAAGACGTGTGCAATCAAACCAATTCCGATTCATGCAAAATCGGAACTGAATAGGGCGCGGTTACTGTTGGAGCAATGTATTAATGCTGTATGGCACAGCATACTGAAGAGGTAATAAACGCCGCCAAGTCTCTTTATCTTAAAAGATACAAGGTCAGCGAGATTGCCAAGACTTTAAACGTTCCAAAGCGGACTGTCTACCAATGGAGAGTGGCAGGGCTTTGGGATGATTTGTTGTCCAATGAGTCAGCAATAGAATGCGTGGCTCGCCGTTATGCCCTGGTGGTTGGAATTGAGGACAAGACAGATATCCACCTGAAGGAAATGGACCGGCTGTTCGACCATCTTGAACGATGGAAGCGATTGCAGATTGCCGAAATGGAAGCGGCCAATGCGGATCGGGACGAAGGCAAGCCCATTGTCGGGGGCCGGACGCGCAGGCCGAAGAAGAAGCGCGGCAAGATAATCAAGAATGATGTCTCCCACCTGACCGCCAAGGACTTTGATGAGAAGTTTCACAAGTATTACTATGAATATCAGCACGAGCTGCGCCGCGCAAAGAAACACCGCAACCGCAATATTCTCAAGTCCCGCCAGATCGGAGCGACCTGGTACTTTGCCCAGGAGGCTTTCGAGGACGCCTGCCTGGCCGGCGACAACCAGATATTCATATCCGCTACCCGCCGCCAGGCCGATGTTTTCCGAACGTACATTGTGGCCTTGGCAAAAGAGAGATTTGACATTGAGCTGAAGGGCAAGGATGAAATTGTCCTGCACACTGCCAAGGGAACGGCCACGCTGTATTTCCTGTCCAACAACTCGAAGTCTGCGCAGAGCTACCACGGCCACGTTTACATTGATGAATATTTCTGGATTCTCAAATTCAACGAACTGTACAAGGTCGCCACCGGCATGGCCGCCCACAAGAAATGGCGGCGAACGTTGTTCTCCACGCCTTCGGCAGTCACTCATCAGGCCTATGACCTATGGAATGGTGACCGGTTCAACCGGCGTTGGAAAACGAAAAACAAGCGACAGGAATTCCCAAGTTTCAAGGAATGCCAGGCCGGAGCTATCGGGCCGGACAATGTTTGGCGCAAGATCATCACCTTGGAAGATGCCGAGCGCGGTGGCTGCGACCTGTTTGATATTGTCGAGCTGAAGCTTGAATACAGCACGGACGAATTCCGCAACCTGTTCATGTGCCAGTTTGTGGATGACCTTCAGGCCGTGTTCCGGCTGAACCATCTGGAAGCGTGCTACGCGGATCCCGACGACTGGACAGACTTTGATCCCAACGCGGCCAGGCCTTTTGGCAACATGCCGGTGTGGGGTGGATATGATCCCAGCCGCAACAGGGATGATGCCTCGTTTGTCATCCTTGCGCCCTCGCTTGTTCCGGGCGGGGTGTTCCGAGTTTTGGCCCGCTATAAGTGGGTGGACAAATCATACACATGGCAGGCGGCTCGTATCAAAGAGCTGACCGAAAAATTCAATTTCACTCACATCGGCATCGATGTCACAGGACCGGGCATAGGCGTTTTCGAGGCCGTGCAGGCATTCTTTCCGCAGGCTATGCCGATCCATTACAGCGTGGCTACAAAGTCCGCCCTGGTTCAGAAATCCAAGGCCATAATCGAAGATGGCCGGATTGAATGGGACATGGGGCAAAGCGACATTGCCCACGCCTTCCTGACCATCCGGCAGGGAACCACCGGCAACGGCATGATTACCTACTCGGCAGGCAGAACCGAAGCCACCGGCCATGCGGACGTGGCCTGGGCCATCATGCACGCGCTCTGCAACGAGCCGTTGAATTCAGAACACCAAAAAAAGATCACTATCGCCTTTGGCAAATAAGGAGCTTTGATGAGCGATTCAATGGTATTTACTTTCGGCGATCCCGAACCGGTTCTGGACGGGGCCATCTATGACAATCTCGGTATCTGGCTTATTGACAATGGGCGGTATTACAACACGCCGGTTCCCTTTGCCGGGTTGTCCCGGTTGCTCCGAGCCAATCCATATCACGGTCCGGCCATTGAATTCAAAACCATGCAGATAATGCGCGGCTTCAAACCGTCCAGGGTCTTGACGCGCATGGCAATGAATGCCGCGACCACTGATTACAATGTCTTTCTGAATGCTTTCTTCCAGAAAAGTTTCAACTCTTTTGGAGAGGTCGTTGGATTGCACCATCTGCCAGCCATCAACATGCGGCGCATGAGGGAGCCGGATACCTATTGCATGCTTCAGGTGGCCGGGGAGTTTGTCGCATTCCAGCCGGGCGAAGTCCTGCATGTCAAAAACTATGACGTCAACCAGGCCATTTACGGGCTGCCAAGTTATCTGGGTGCGATTCAATCCATGCTGTTGAATGAGGATGCCACCTTGTTCCGGCGCAAGTATTATCGCAACGGCGCACATATGGGATATATTTTCTATTCAGCCGGGACCATGGACGATGGAGACAACAAGGCCATCAAGGAACAGATCGAAGGGACAAAGGGCATCGGCAATTTCCGGTCCATGTATATCAATATTCCCAACGGCAAAGAAAAGGAGATCCAGATAATCCCGGTGGGTGATTTTTCTACCAAGGACGAACTGGAAAAGATCAAGAATCTTTCCCGTGACGATATCATCGCGGCCCACCGTCTGCCCCCGGCCATGGCCGCGCTCATCCCCACGAACACCGGAGGCTTCGGTGATATCATCAAGATAGATGAAGTCTATCAACGCAACGAGATAAAGCCCGTGCAGGAGCTGCTGGCCGAGGCGGTCAACGAGCCGTTGCGTTCAAGTGATTGGATAAAATTTGACCCTGAAACTGGAAACCAGGCAGAGTGATGAAATTGAGAGGTAAACACAATGGCTTTTCGAGTTCACTGCCCATCATGCGGCAAGGTGTCCGTCATTCAGTCTTCCAACGAAATGAATCCGCAGATCAAGCAAGCGTATTGCGCATGCTCGGACCCGGAATGCGGTCACACCTTTGTGGTCAATGTGGAATTTTCCCATACTCTCAGCCCATCGGCGCACGACCTGCCGCCCGACTTGCGCAAGCGGATCCGCGAGACGGCCCCCAACGAACAGGCGGCTTTGTTCTCGTCAGCGGCGAACAGTTAACCAACCAAGAAAGCCCCGGCAAAGCCGGGGCTTCCCCTCAAGCGGAGTAGGTGAAGGCGGTAAAAACGCCCCCACTAGTACGGTGCAGCAACACCGAACCACGACCGAAGCCGCTACTCCTGTCCCTTTTACAAGGGGCGAAAGGTGGTTAGCAGTCTCGGCACAACCTGTAAAGGTATCAAATGAAAAGTCCCCTCTCATGGGTCGGCGGTAAATCTCGCCTGGCCGACCAAATCTCCACACTCATTCCCGAACACAAACACTACGGCGAAGCCTTCGCTGGCGCGGGCTGGGTATTCTTCAGAAAAGAACCCAGCAAGTATGAAAGCCTGAACGACATCAACGGCGACCTTGTCAGCTTTTACCGTGTCCTTCAGCATCACCTGGAGGAATTTTGTAAACAGTTCAAATTCATTCTTTCATCCAGGGAAACCTTCTCGGATTTCAAGCAGCAGCTCGAAGCTGGAGGGCTGACCGAAATACAGCGTGCGGCCCGGTTTTATTATCTCCAACGCCTGACCTTTGGCGGCAAGGTGACAGGTCGAAACTTTGGAGTCGATGTAGCAGGCCGTCCCCGTATAAATTTGCTTCGTATGGAAATGGATTTGTCAGATATTCATTTGAGGCTTGTAAATACGACAATTGAGAATCTACCCTGGGAAAACTACATCCCCCGATATGACCGGCCGGAAACATTTTTCTACCTGGACCCACCATACTACGGCACCGAGCACTTCTATGGACGGGGCCTGTTCACCAAAGAAGACTTCACGCGCCTGGCCGGATTGCTGGCAACGGTCAAGGGCAAGTTCCTGCTCTCCCTCAATGATTGCCCGGAAGTACGCAAGATATTCGCGGCCTTCGATATCAAGGGAACAAAAACAAAGTACACGGTCGGCGGAGGAGCAAAGGCAAAGACGGCGGGGGAAGTGTTTATTTTGAATTATTAGGCAATGAGAAAGTCCCGGTCTAGGCCAAGACGTTTTCCATAAATGTTGAAAAAAAGACCCCCAGTTTTTGGGGGCCTTTTCGCTATGCTTCTTTGAGATGCCGTACTTTTGATTGCATATAGAGAATAATGCAGTAGCTACACATGCCCTCGAAGAATTTTTTCTCTAAGCTCTTCAGCCTCATGGACTGCTTCCTGAATTTCTTCTTCAGTCAAAGGGCGCCCAAGCTCGCTTTGCTTCATGGCTTTCGTAGTTTGAATAGCAACGGTCATCATTGCGGCTTCAATTCTCAAGACCTGACTTTCATCCATGGCTGTCTCGCAGGTTAGGGTTAATATGAAACATGCGTTCTATACCGCAACGCACAATAAACATGCAACTATTTCAAATCCGTTAAGGAAAACAATGCTATTGTTTTCTCCATTCACTCCACCAATCACTCAAGCATTTGGGAGGTTGGAACCCAAGGCGCATATACAAAGGGGCTGAAATTCGTTCCTTAGCATATGTGTGTGGGTTGAGTTCTCCTTCAATGGTAGAAATGCGCCTTCTATCAATCCAACTCCAGAACTTATTCCAAAGCCCATTGATAGCAACAGAGATGACAATGCCTAAGGCCGTTCCGAGAGCCGTTTCAATGATGGTCATAGATTGCTCCTATTTTGGGATAAACAATCCTTCTATAACAAATGTAATGGCATGAATGCCAGCGTAAAAAACCGTAATATCAGCAGTAGTATAATCACCGTCTCATTGAGATGAGATTCGTCGAATTAGGCAACCTGGGAAAATATTTTACCCATAAGAATAACCCCCTGATCGTACAGACAATCAGGGGGTTACGATTGATTTTAGGCGTTTTCGTCAACATTTATGGAAAACGTCTTGGGTCTAGGCCGGGGCTTTCTTTCGTAAATGTCGAAGCCCTCATATGGCGATTCCAACATTTACATTTGATTCCATAGCTTTATATGCTGATGCCAAGACCCAGAAGTCATGTGATTAACAATCTCAGCAAAGTGTTGCCTATGAGCCGATTGGGGAACAAGGAAGTATGTCCTAACAGTGCCTCGGAAGCACCTTAGCGACAAAACCATGTCTGTTCCTAATATGTTCATGATGTTTAATTTTCGTTCTTTAAGTTGGGTGATATGGGGTTTGCCCATGTGCATATGCTGATAAATTATAAGGCTTTTCCCATTGTTCCACAGTCGTTCTAATTCATCCCAATAGATGTATTTGAAATGTTTTTGTGTTCTTTTTCCAGCACTAGAAACTTCAATTCCATTGTCTGGATCGCAAAAAACAAGGTCGCAATCTTTGAATACTTGCAAAGCACGGTCAAACCAACGATCTCGTTCCTCCTCTCGTTGGTTTGGATGAGTTGTTACCTTGATGATGTCTTCGAAATACACAGTGCTTTCAGGCAATAGTTGTAAATTTTTAAATGATGAAACATTTCTATTCGCTTGGATAATTTCCCCATCATTGCCGATTAGATGGGCTTTTAATGAGTCGAATAATTTTGGATCACAGGAACGATAAATTTCTCGGAGATCTTTTTTTAGATATCCTAAATGCTTGCCGTTGTTGTTGTGATTCTCGTCTTCGGCCAAGCACCAAAGAACACCGATCTTTTCAGCGTAGCTCGCAGTTTTGCGGAGGAGTCCATATTTTGAAAAATCACCAATATTACCAAAATATCTATTCTGCATAAAATTTTTACCACTCTCGTAACAGGTAAAGGATTATCCCTAAGCCAATAGCCTCTTGTTGGTAAATATAAACAAGGGGCTATGTCCTTCTTTATGGTATTTTATTAACAGTTATGGAAACGCCCCGGTTTTAGCCGGGGCTTTTTCATTTAATCATCGTACTGCGCAATGGTTGCTTTCAGCTGGTTTGCAAAAGAGTAGATATCATCCAAGGTCTCAATAGGCTTACGCTCCTCTGTCTTGTTTTCGTCAAACACACCCAGATATTTTTGAGTTGCGTTGAAATGGAGACGACAAATTGGTTTTCTGTTGTTGTCGTCAAGCAGGATGCCGCAGTAGCTTTGCTTGTCGCGCATAACTATCCTTGAGAGGTCTATATCTTCTCGAAGGATCGATTTTACAATGTGGAAGCCTTCGAACTCCTCTTCAGTCGTGGTAATCTTTGAGTTTTCTTTTTCTGAATTGTTTTCGACATCACCAGTCTCTGTAGACCCCAGTACGGCGGAATCCTTGCCGCCTGTCATGGCTTTTTTTAATCGTTCGTCAATTTTGTCGTTGATGTAATCCCGTGCGGCCTGGGCAACACGAGAACGAAATTCTTCGATAACGTTGGCTCTCAGCGGGCCAGAATATATTTTTGAAGCAAATTGACGAACGAAGTCGTCACTAGGGGAGTCTAGTTCTTGACTCAGGAATCGTTTTATTTGACGTGTATATTTTAAGTTCTGTGCTGCATTAAGCGTGGTGTCCTCATTGAAGTTGCCCTGTCCGAGTTTTTGAAGTTCCACGATTAAGGTTTCATCAATATTTTCAAAGTCAAAAATCATGAACGGTTTGGGGTCCATTAAATTAGGCTTGTCTAGATCTGAATAGAATTCATAGATTACACCGTCCGTAAGCACTCCTACCCGGGCGGTCGGAGTGTTTTGGAAATAGCGGTGCAGTTGGTTTGCTTTTCCTTGATCCAAGGACGTTCCACATGACTTGCATTCAAAAAGCATAATGGGTTTGCCTTCTTTCATTACGACATAGTCAACCTTCTCGTTCTTTTTTGTTCCGGTGTCCGCAGTATATTCTGGAACAACTACACGCGGATCAGAAGGGTCATATCCGAGCAGCTGCAAAAACGGCTGGATAAATGCATTTTTTGTCGCCTCTTCTGTTTCAATGAGATCTCGCAAGTCCTTTACCCTCATGGCGAGATTCGCAACACTGGTTTGGAAATCCATATCAACTCCTGTTTTTTATGTGTTATTTCCTGCTCTATACGTCCAGACTACGTCTGCCCGATATCATGAATTTTGTTGCTTGGGGGAAACTTGGCTGTGTGTGTATTTTGTACACACATGACCTTGACACAGAATTGCAGCGTGTGTATATTCTACACATGAAGAGCGCGGAAGTAATTAAAATGATCGAGGCCCATGGCTGGGTGAAGGTCAGGACGTCCGGGAGCCACAACCACTTTAAGCACCTGACAATGCCGGGTCTGGTGACGGTACCGCACCCCAAAAAGGACATCCCGATTGGAACTCTCAAGTCGATTGAAAAAATTTCCGGCACCAAACTTCGGTAAGGGGAGGCCCCGAAAGGGGCCACTTCCTGTCTCCTCCGGCTTATGAGACAGGGCCTTCAAATATATGGCTATGGAACGTGAGAAAATCAGCAGGAAACCTGAGAAATATTTATTTATCCTGGATGCTCTCACAACGTTTTTAACAACAAACAAATGGAGTGGTTTTAGAGTGAGCAAGACTCTAAAACAAAAAAGAATGGAGCGACATTATGGCAACCTACTTTGCTGTAATCCACAAGGATCAAGATTCCGATTATGGCGTCTCGTTCCCCGACCTTCCCGGCTGTATTACTGCCGGGGGCACGTTGGCGGAAGTGGAAAGTATGGCTCGGGAGGCCCTCGCAGGGCATCTTGAAGTTATGCGGGACGAAGGGATGGATATTCCTAGCCCCAGCGACTATGCGGAGGTACACGCAGAATATCATCAAGACGATGGCTTTGTTGCCATAGTCATGGAGACAGTACCGGAAAAGGTAAAACGAGTGAGATTTAACGTAAGCTTTTCTGAATTGGACTTGGCGGTGATTGATGCCGCTGCAGATGCACAAGGGCTCGACCGCTCTGCCTACTTAGCCGTAGCAGGTAAGAGCATGGCCCAAGGTAAATGCGCAGCCTAATGTAATAAAAAATATAATGGCAAAAAGAAAAGCCCCGGCAGCGAGAAATTGTTGTCGGGGCTTCTTCATTGTCTAGATATTGCCAACCTCCGGGACATCCAACACCAACAAGCATTCCGTCACATCATCCGCCAGCAGGTGCAGGAGCTCGCTGCCGTCTGGTTGTTTGTCTGCCATCCAGTAAAGGGCCTGGGCAATCCGTGAGAGTTTATTCAAAGCATCATCGTGAGAGAGTTGTTTCTGGTCGAGCATGAGTATTCTCCAATAGAGTGATTGGGTGGCCCTTCCCTCAAAGGTGGCACCAGAGCGTCTGCAATGGTTGCGCATTCTATCGGATGTGGGTGTTTCTCCAACAAACAGAGTGGCTTGTTGCTTGGTGGGCTAATCCTATTACCCCCTGCATAAATTTCGATCACGGAAAAGTGTATAAACGTCGGCGAGATTGGGAAAATCAGCTGTAAGCCTTGTGGCACAAAGGTTGAGTGGATATTTGTATTTGTAATAAAAGAGTAAAGAATTGTAATCGAAAATAAAATAGGTCGTAAAATTAGGCAGTTAGCTTTCTTAAAAGTGTAAGTGAAAAAGTGTATATTTATTACAGTAATATTACTTATTTATTACAAATTTTAATTAGCTGTTAGCCTTAGAGCCTCAACGCTTCCCGCTGTTTTTTTTATCCGCGCCGACATTTAGACACTTTTCCGTAATGAGTTTTTTGGGGATTTTCTTTTTGTCTCTTGCATGCGCCTGCGCCTGCGTGCGCGTAAAATATCCACGCTCTCGTAAAAGGGTAGACGGCCACCTGGATGAATGGATCCAGGTGGCCGTCTCTATATGGAGGGATGTTCGGTAGACTTGGTGACAACGACGCCGATGGCGTAGCTGGGAAATGGAAAGTGATTTGTTATGTTTTAAAAACCCAACATCTTTTTTTACTGCCGGTTATTTTACTCATGATGTTTCGATGTGGCCCTGCATAGCGTTGGGATTTCTTCAGGTGTGTGAGTAGTGTTGAATATGGAGGCTCTGCCAGGCCGTGCGCCCAGCATGCCTCTTTAACTTGCCGAAGGTTGATTGCAATCATTTTAGAATCTGGTGAGTGGTTCAGTTTGTCTAAGCCGATCTCATTTACTGTGTCCCAAAACATTTCTACCACCCAATGGTCAGGTGGGTTTTCTTTTGTTGCAAGTCCTTGTTCGATGTCCGCAAGATGCAGCATGTCGAGGACTCCTTGTGAAGCCAGTGGGCAATTGAGATATTTGCTCCATATCTTGGCGATTCGCTCAAGGCGGCTTTTGTCTACAACTTGTGCAAGGGGGAGTCTTTTGTCTTCCATAATTTTTCCTATCTCTTGAATACCCAACACCGGATGCTTCTTTGCTGGTGGACACTTTGTATCACTCGGCTTTTCTCGACAAGCTTATGGCGTTTGGTTTGTGGTAGCAATTTTTTCAGCAGCTTCAGGTCGATTAGCTCCTGGCCGTGGGCTTGGCATTGCGCTCGGAAGTGGTTCAGGTTGATGGCTATGAATTCCGGTTTCTCGGAATGGTTCATCCAGTCCTTGGCTGTCTTGTCGTGGAAGTTGTCCAGGTATTGAACTGTTTCCCAAAACTGTTCGATTAACGGATGGTCTGCAGCCAGTCTCAGTTCGCGTTTCTCGGCACGTTCCAAAATATATGCTGCCAGCTTGGCTTGGCGGTCTTTGTCCATGGCAGGGAATAGGACTTCCAGGGCCGCGCCGAATGCGGCGATTTGGGCGTGGTTTTTGACTATGCGTTCATTGCGAATTTTCGTGCTTTTGCCGAACTCGGCTTCGTAGCGGTGGTATGCTTCCTCGTAGACCTGGAGGATTCGCCGCTCGTTTTGCAGGGCCTTGCGCAGGAAGCCGCCAACCGTGGAGGTTGTCTGTCGTTCAAACCATCGGGCTATATCGCGTGAGTCGGGGGTGTGGTGGCGTTTGTCCACGTGGACATGGACCACGCGCTGAAGGAGTGCTTCGGAGCCGTCCACTTCGGCGTTTTGGCTAATGATGAGTGCGGCCCTGAAAGGGCTTTCTTCAACATCGTTTCCGCGCTTGGCCACTCCGAGTGTGCCGGTGCCGCGACCGTTAAAAAAGGGCTTGCACAGATCAAAGTCGAACTGCTTGGCCTTGGCGTCTTTCTCTCCGGTGTCGCGGTCTGATTCGATGATGACAACCGGCAGGTTTGATACCTGGTTGAATGCGCGTCTTCGTCCTGCGACCGTGGCTTTCATGACGTCGAACCCTTCGTGGTCGTCGCGGCCGCAACATTTCCAAAGGAACTCCAGGGCCGTGGATTTACCCGCGCCTGGCTCTCCTGTGAATTCCATGAATGGAAGCGATTTGTGCATGGCTCGAACCTGCTGGGCAAACAGGCTGCCGAGCCAGAATGCGAGCAGGACAAGCCCTTGCCAGTGGAAAGCCTTGAAATAGTTGTCCAGCCAATCGGGATTGAATTCGCCGTCTGTTGTTATGTGGGTTCCGTTCAGGCTGGTCTTGATTCCGTGCTTGCCAACTTGAAAATAGCCGTCGCGGTTCAAAGGGATTTCGTGTCCATTGTGATAGGCGGCGTCCTGATAGACATACGCCCTGGTGTCGTGGTCGTAGCCGACAAAAGGGATGGCCGCGACCGTCTTCATTCTCCGGTTGAGCCAACCGTCCCGCAGGAACTTCAATTGCTTGACGTCTCCGTCAAAGGTTCCACCGCGTGACTTGTTGAGCAGCGACTTGTGGAATGCATCCGGGCTGGTGATGTTGGTGCCTTCCAGTCCGATGATGTCCGAAGGGTTGCCGTTGGAATAGTTGATTTGGAAGACGTAACGCTGTTCGTCCATGATGGGATCTCGTTCCATGTAGAGGAAGCGGGGATAGGTGTTTGAGATAGTTTCGACATCGATGCAGCGGATGAACACATCCCATCCCTGCCGTGATTCCAAGTCGATAGGGGCGGGGTCGGATTCGCCGTCGTTTCGCTTTTTGGGATTTAGATCCGCGTCCAGCACATCCTTGTCGATGGTTATGGAGTAGAGCGAGTTTTCGAATTCGAGGGAAAAGGTTCTGTATCTTTTCCTGCAGTAGAGGTGGTAGGCTTTTTCCTCCACACCTTCGGCCATGAACAGCTTGCCGTAATAGAGCCGATCCTTGATGAACTTCGAGGTCAGCTTGTGGTCGCGATAGTAGTCGTCCCAATCCATGCCGTTGTCCGGCAAGAGAAGAACCTCGAATTTTTCGCCCATTTCTTTCAGCCGTTTGGCGTGCTTCTTTGCGTCTTTACGGCCAGCTTGATCTCCGTCCAGGGCAATCACCCAGGTTATGTTCTTTCCCTTGTTGGCCTCGATGAGCTGGGCCGGGAAGTTAACGCAGGACAAACACGCAGCGGCCTTCTTTTCCGCATGGTGCAGGGCGATGGCGTGGAAACAGCCTTCGACCAGGAAGCATCTGTCTTTTTCCTGAAGCTTAAACTCCGGCGGCGTCCAGACCATGCCGCCATACTTGCCATTGAAATTGGCCTTGCGGCCGTCCTTTGGTTTTTTGTCGATGAAGCGTTCCCAATAGATATCCTGATCTTTGTCCAGATAGAATCGGACGGTGTTCAGGTATTGGTTGGAGCCGCGAATCATGAACGCGCCTTGCTCATACCAGCCCCGGATTTTTGAAAGGTCAAAACCCCGGTTCATGCCGAGATAGGCCGAGGCGGTTTTGTCGGGTTCGGCTTCGGTTGCTTGGTATCGGTCAGAGAAGTTTGCAAAGACTTCCGGCAGCAATTCGCGTGTGGAGGATGTCCATCCGCATTTGTTCTTGCGGCCGCATTCAACGCGCCATGGTTTTTCCGTGCTGACGAATAATTCTTTCTTGCCACAACCGGGGCAGACGCCTTTGCGGAGCATGTTTCCCTGTTGCACAAAACCGAGGTTTGAATCAGCGAGAAGGGCGCGGGTTACTTCCTCGGCTCCAATGTCGTTGCGGAATGTTGTCACGCTGCTTTCCTTCCTGGTTGCAGGTGGCTGACGTCAAAACTGTCTCCATGGCAATATGGGCAAACGAGGATGTTGTCGGCTTTTCCGCCGGGGCGGATGCTCCTCAACTGGCCGAAGCGCAGGACCTTTTTGCATGTGGTGCATATGACTGTTTCGTTCATGGTTGTTCCTTCAATTATGCGGTCAGGGAAAAGATGATATCGCCGATGGGTGTGCCGTCTGGTTGGTCGATGTACTTGTTGCTGCCAAGGATTTCGTCTGCGTATCTTTTGGCGATGCTGTCCAGTTTGATCACTCTTGGAAAATGTCCCCTGTTGCCGGGATGTGGAGCCGTTAGATACTGGTGGTCCACAAAGGCATGAAGGCTGGAGAGGCGGGGGAATCGTGTGATTCCGAAAAATTGGGGTTGGATTTCCCGCAGGGAAAGCTCTGCTTTTCCGGCTTGGATATTTCCTCGAATCAATTCGGCCATGCGTTTGCGCCGGGCGGTTCTAATTGTCTTTCTGTTGGGGACGTTCATGCTGTTGTCCTTTGCTTTTGGGTGTCGTCAATCCCGAGGCCCTCCTCATCAAGAGGGATCATGCCGACCTTTTGGATGAATTCTTCCCGGATCAATTCGGCCTCCTTCAGAGCCAGGGCCATATTGTCGAGGGGCTTGGTGACCCGAACTCCGCGAAGGGTTCCTACTATTTTGATGTAGCCATCCTCCACCGCCACGACAAAATCCACCGGGCCATGAATGAGGAACCGGCGCAATTCGTCCTTGTCCGGCTGGTGGTGCAGCCAGTATTTTTGACGTCCGTTTAGTTCGTACATGAGGCCTCCTTCCCCTTTGCGACCAGGTCGCGTTCAAGGATTCTCAAGTCTCCGACCAGTTCCATTCCTTCGGTCAAAACCTCTTTGACTTCCTTGATGATGCCGCGCAGTTCTTCCGGTTCGAGCTTACCATCGGCAATGGCCTCTTGCCCTTTGCGGCCTACGTCGCCGACTTCGCCGAACAGCTTGGCGATTTTGAAAACCAGATTTTCGCAATCAATGTCGCGGTTCTTTTCCGGTAGGCCGTAAACCATGGCCTTGGCTTGCAGCCATTGGAGAACGAGGGTGTTGCCAACGACGTGGCAAAATTTGGGAAGGTCAACAACGGACGGGAAATATTTCTCTGTGCTGAATATCCTCTTGGTGTGCGACTCGCTCCAGTTCATTTCCCTGGCAATGGTGGGCAAGTCCTTCAGGGATTGTTCAATCGCTATTTTGAAAGCATCGATGCCGTCCAAATTTGCCAGACTTTTCGATTCCAGTTTCACGTCCACAGTGTTCTCCTCCATGTTTGGTCACTCAGGTTGTGGGGATTTTTCCTTGTGCTAGGACTTAGTCTCGCCCTCGTACAAATCGGGCCGCAGATCCTTAACCGGGATCTGCAATTTTGCGTGGTAACGAGCCACCGAAGACTCAGGGACTTTGTCAGCTTGGCAGTGTCGCCAAACGACAGGACGGTCGTAGCCGACCAGCTTTCCCATTGCTTCAAAGGTCAGTCCCTTCTCCTGCCGATATTCTTCGAGTGCGTTTTTCATGGGGAGACTGTTACTTTAAAGTAACATAATCGGTCAAGCTTGAATTTTACAAACGGACTAGGCAGAGCGTTATGGCTGAAACTATGGATAGCTATCGAATTACAGAACGTGCTTGGCGTCTAGTTATTGAGCGCATTAATGAAATGCTGCGCAAAGGATCCTCTCAGGCTGAAATCTCACGTCTTTTAGGGGTGAGTCGGCCCACCATGAGTCGATGGATGGCGGATCGTAGTGGCGGGGATCGCACTACATTTCGGCATATGCTTCGTTATTTGGATAGGCTCAGGATTCCCCTTGTTGATGTGTTTGATATAGGAGGAGAGGAACTTCCTCCTCCATCTCCTGATCGTGCTCCCACCGAACTCGACAAATCTATTGCTGCAACTTTGCTCGTTGTGGCGAAGGCTATAGGGAAGGATGCTCAAGATGTGGCGAGGGAATTAGAAACGCTGGAGCTTCCAGACATCAAAGCTATGCTCAAGGGACAAGCCTCAATGAGGGCTAGTGACCTCGTAAAACTAAGCCGCGCCATAGGGGTTTCTCCGGGGGCAATTCTTGAAAGAGCAGAGTCCTTACAAGACATCGAATAGGTGTGCTTCTGGCTTGCGAATCGAAATATTGACTAAAGCTGTTACCTTGAAGTAACGTTCAGCCCTTCACAAAAACGAGGGCTGAAATGGAACGTTGGTTAAAAATGGGTGTGGCATGTAAGGCCGCGACAGTTCATCGGGATACCATGCTGAAGTGGATCCGCGATGGGCATGTCGTAGGCAAGCAGGTGCCAGCCGGAAAGCGTAAGGATTGGAGAATCCTTGAAAGCTCTCTGCCCATCTATTCCAACTCCATTAACAACAAAGCCCAAACCCTCCTGGAGCGCGCGGGCCTATGACGGTGGACATCATGGGCGTAAGCAAAAGACCATTCAAGGTTACAGGAAAAACGAGCTATCACTATAAGCTCGAAGGTCGTCGCCTGTCGTTAAGTACCGCCAATTATTCGGAAGCCTGTGAATTGCTGAAGGCAGTAAAGAAAGCCTACATGAACAAGCGGCTGGCGTGGATCACAGGGGAATGCGATATGACCCTGGGCCAGTTCCAGAAAGAATATGAGCCATGGGCCGAAGACACTCAACCCACCAAAACTTTCAAAGCCAATCGGCTGGCTCTGCGAAAAGTCATAGACATAGAGGGCGGAAGTCAGCGTCTTGATCGGCTAACGTTGAAAGCTATGGATGAGCTGAAGCGTAAAAATCGAAAGCTGAAGCCTTCCAGTATCAACAACTATATCCGCCATTCCAAAGCGGTGATGAACAAGGCCGTGGAGTGGGGCTACCTTCGAGCCAATCCCTTCAGGGGAGCCAAGCTGCTGCAGCAGACAAAGCGTGTGGCTTTCATAGAACCCAAGCAGATATCCGATTTTATCAAGTCCGTTGAAGACGTGGGGCTTCGTCGTTTCATCGTTGCCAGCCTCGCTACTGGTCGCCGTCGGTCGGAGCTTTTCAATCTGCGTTGGGAAGACATTCTGTGGGATAAGAAAAAATATTTCATTGCCAAAGAGAAGCGGCACCTTTGCAAAACGTACCCGATGAGCGCGTCCTTTCTGGCCGTTCTGAAATCCATGCGCAAGGGCAAGGGCCGGATCTTTAACAGGTTCGGGCATGTTGACACCTACACCCATGAGGTTAAGGAAGCTTTGAAGAATGGCGGCTTCGGCAACCTCTGTCTTCACGATCTGCGCCATTCATTTTCTGTTGCCATGATCGAATCCGGCGGTGGTATGAAGGCCCTGCAAAAACTTCTCGGCCATTCCGAGTTCCGAACGACCTCCGATATTTATGCCGATGTCACAGACGACACCCTTGCCGATGCCGTAAATTTAGTGAAGCTCGGCCCCATGGATCTGTTCTCCACGAAAAAAAAGTAAATCCGAGGGACCCAAAAGGGACCCAAAGTTACCTTGAAACACCACAAAGGGACCCCAAGCGGGGTCCCTTTTTCGGTAATTTTCGGTAGTTTTCGGGGGTACGAAAAAGGGCTGACATAGGGTGGGAACCCTTGTCAGCCCTGTGTTTCCGCTGGAGCCAGGAATCAGAATTGAACTGACGACCTACTGATTACGAATCAGTTGCTCTACCAACTGAGCTATCCTGGCGGAACGGGAAGAGGATATTTAAACTAGGGGGTGGCGTGTGGTCAAGGGAAAATAGTTCGCGCAAGTGGTCGGGGTAGTATTATAATCGGCTGGTGGCTTGTCTGCATTGGGAGTATTCTGTTATGGTAACGATCTGTCTTTTGGGTTCGTGTTTCGTGCTGTCAGTGTAGCCGGATAATTAAGGAGATGGTGTAGGTGAAATCGGATACGACCATAAGTAAAGTCAGCCTCATGGGCATGTTGGCCGTGTCGTGGATTTCCATTTTGGTTCTGGGAGGGGCCTGGATAGTTCATTCGCATCTTGAGTTCGAGGCCGATTCTGAACAGCTTCGGGCTGAACATTATGTTTCCCAGCGGGCCATAATCAAGGCTGAGGTCGAAAAGGCTGTAGCCCGGGTTGATGCAATTCGAATGGCTGGCCTCAAGGCACTGCGTCATGATCTTCGTGACAGGGTGCAAGTGGCAGAGGTTTTGGCCAGAGTTCTGGCTGAGCGCGTTAAATCCGGCATGACGGATCAGGATATTAGGGCGGTTCTGGCCGCGATGGCTGCTGCCGAAGACATGCATGCTGACGGGCTGTATGAAGTCCGGGATGAAACTGTGTATCTTTTCCCTTCATTCCCGGATTTGATTGGCAAGCGTGCTGTGCTTGATAGGATCGAGGATGTCTTTGCGGACGAGCAGTCTGGAGAACGAAAAATTGTCTTTGATCTTGGTGGGCTGGGGCGTTGCACAATGCTTGTCATGGTGGGTGAAATCGATACTCCTGCCGTGCGGATAATTACTGGTGCATGTCTGGAAGTGACGGAGAATGACACCAAGGCAGAAGCCATCAAGTGGCTTGAATCCGTTCGGTATGGCGGTGGTGAAACCTTGTTCGCCGGAACATGGGGCGGCCTTGCCCTTGTAGGGCCGTCCAAGGGCAACAATATGTGGAACGTGAGTGACTCCGCCGGAAGCAAGGTCGTTCAGGAACTTGTTGCCACTTCAAGGAGTGGTGGTGGTTTCGTGTCGTATGTCATGCCGCCATTCAAGGGACAGCGATATACGGACAAGGTCAGCTATGTCATGGCCGTAGAGGATTGGGGGTGGTACATCGGGACCGGGCGATATGTTGATGACATAGAATCAGTTGTTGCCGAAAATAGAAAACGCCTGGAGCGGGATAGTACCTATCTTGTCTGGTCCATCGCCGGTTGGTTGGTGTTTCTTGGTGTCGTGGTGTTTGCTTTTTCGCACAGGATAGCCCGGAAGATGCAGGCGAATATCCTGTCTTTTACCAATGTCTGGAACAAGGCGTTGACCAGCGGCGTTGAGCTTGATCCTTTAACCTTGCATTATCGGGAGTTCAAGGAATTGGCTGGTGCGGCCAATCTTATGGCAACTGAGCATCGAGCTGTTCAGGATGCGTTAGCCGAGAGCGTTGATAGTTACAAAACCCTGGTGTCTAATGTCCCTGGCATTGTCTACAATTGTATCAACGATTCCGAATGGACCATGAAGTATCTGAGCGAAACGGTGTTGGAAATGACCGGATATCCGGCATCTGATTTCATCGGCAATGCGGTTCGTTCCTATAGTTCGATCATTCATTCGGCTGACAGGGCCTGGGTAATCGAGGCCATCGGAGACGAGGTGAGACGACATCGGCCGTTTACCTTCGAGTACCGCATTGTTCGGGCTGATGGAGAGCTTCGTTGGCTTTTTGAGCGTGGTAAGGCCCGATATGATGACGATGGAAATGCTGTTTTACTGGATGGTGTGATTTTTGATATCACTGACAGGAAGCAGGCAAAGGACGATTACTACGGTCATTTGCATTTTCTTGAGACCATGGAACGGGTGGATCGGGATCTCAGAAGTTCGGTGGATATGGAAACCATTCTTTTCGATGCCTTGGAGACTATTCGGAGGTCTTTTGACTCAGACAGGGCCTGGCTTTTGTACCCGTGCAATCCGCAATCCCCGACGTACAGGGTCCCCATGGAACGGACCAGTCCGGAATGTCCCGGTGCTTTGGCTCTGGGACAGGATGTTCCCATGTTTGAGGACACCAAGTCGATTTTTATTGCTGCTCTGGAAAGCTCTGATCCGGTTGCATTTGATCCTTCTACGGGGCGGGAACTCTCTGTTGATGTGACCGAGCCGTTCGGGGTTCGTTCACAACTTGTGATCGCCATTTATCCTCGTTTGGGGGAACCGTGGATGTTGGGTCTGCATCAGTGCAGGGATGCCCGTATCTGGAGTCCTGATGAACTCCGACTGTTCAAGGAAGTCAGTCGTCGGATTGCCGATGCCCTGAGCAATTTGCTCATATTGAAGGAACTTCAGGAGAGCGAAGAAAAATTTCGTACATTTGCAGAACAGGCCATGCTGGGTATCTGTGTGGTTCAGGACAGTCGTGTCATTTTTGTCAACCAGGCTTATTGTGATATTTTCGAGATGTCAGTCAAGGATATGCAGGCCATGCCTTTTGATGATTTTATCGAATTTGTGCATCCCGATGATCGTGAATATTTTCTGGAACAGAAGCAGGAGAGGCTGGCAGATGGTTCGGATGTGATTTCTTTTTGTGTGTGGCGGGCATTGACCTCCACAGGGCGGATTCGATGGGTGGAGATGCATTCACGGACTATTCAGGTGGATGGCCGCAACGCTGGCCTTGTTTCCATGGTGGATATCACCGAGAAGAAACAGGCTAGGGAAAATCTGGAACAGATGATAGCAGAACGGACCCAGGCTGTGGCTCACAAGGCTCAGGAATTGGAGAAGGCATACACTCGACTCATGAGGCTTGATGAATTGAAATCTTCATTTCTGACCACCGTGTCTCATGATCTGCGTACACCGCTGACCTCAGTGCTTGGTTATGCAAAGCTGATTCGCAAGGATCTGGAAAAGGCTCTTGGTGGTGCGGAAAATCGGTGTATCTCTGGTCAGGCCCGGATTGTTGGCAATTTGAATGTCATGGAGGCCGAGGGGCAGCGGCTGACCAAATTGATTGACGGGTTCCTGGATCTGACTGCCATTGAGGCCGGGGCCGTTCAGTGGCATGACAAGATCATATCAATTGAGAATTGTATCGCACGGGTTGTCGAGTCGGTCGAAGCCAGACTCGCTGGAAAGGAGGGAGTCCATCTGGTTGTGGATGTTGCCGAATCCCTGCCGGAAATGTTGATTGATCAGGCTCGTTTCGAGCAGCTTCTGGGGAATATTCTGGATAATGCCATCACGTTTACCCATGAGGGACAGATTACGCTTCGTGTCAAGAGTCCGACCGGTTTTGGACTTGAAATCACGGTGATCGACACGGGCAAGGGCGTACCGGAAGAGGAATTGGAGGCTGTCTTTGATGTGTTCCATCAAGTGGAAACTGGTGATACGCTGGTTGATAATATCAAGGGATCGGGCTTGGGCTTGTCGCTTTGTCGCCTCATAGTCGAGCATTATGGAGGGAAGATTTGGGTTGAGTCCTCTCTTGGTCATGGCGGCACGTTTTTTGTCAGGCTGCCGGGTGGCCTTGAGTTCTGATTTATTCCACAAATTCCAGAATCAGATTGGACCACGGGTCCACGCGGACAGAGGAGTCGGGCGGGATCACGATGGTGGAACTGTATTCGGTGATGATGGCCGGCCCGTTGAATTCGTTGCCGGGGAGCAGTTCGGCGCGGTCGATGATGGCGGTTTCAAGCCTTTTGCTTCCGAATACTGCCTGTCGAGTGCCGAGCAGGGCGGCTTCAGGCAATGTCTTTTCCATTGTCTCACATTTTTCGAATTTCGGTTTATCCTGACGACCCCGACTTCTCAGGCGGACATTGACCACCTCTACAGGTTTGTCCGGGTTGCGGTGTCCATACTGTTTTTCATGCAGGGACTGGAAGGCCTCAATGCAGTCCTTTTCGAACGTGACTATGATCTCGAAGGACTGGCCCTTGTAGCGCATGTCCAGATAGCGTTCGTGCTCCACACTTTCGGTTCGCACGCCTTCATCTGTTAGTTCGCTGAGTCCTCGGGACTCCATTTGGGCAAAGATATCTTCCATCTCGTCAATGGGAAAAGTCATGGCATCGCGCATGACCGTGCGGGAATAGTCCTTGACCACATCGGCCATGAGCATGCCCATGGCTGAAAGGATGCCCGGATTGACCGGGATGAAGATTCTGGGCATGCCGAGCAGCCTGGCAAGTTCGGCACAATGCATGCCGCCTGCCCCTCCAAAGGAAAAAAGGGTGAACTCACGCGGATCAAAGCCCTTTTCCACGGAAATGACCCGGATGGCCCGTTCCATGTTGGTGTTGGCCACGGCCAGCACGCCTTTGGTCAGTTCGACAGGGTCCATGGACAGTTGCGCGGAAAGGGTTTCCACGGCCGCGCGTGCGCTTTTTTCGTCCAGGGCCATGCCGCCGCCGAGGAAGTGTTCCGGTACGATGTGGCCGAGATAGAGGTTGGCATCGGTCACTGTGACTCTGGTCCCGCCTTGCCCGTAACAGACCGGTCCGGGGGTTGCTCCGGCACTTTCCGGGCCAACAGTCAGTGAACCGCCGGAATCCAGTGCCGCAATGGAGCCGCCACCTGCGCCGACCGTGTGAATGGCGATCATGGGGACCTTCACCGGGTAGCCGGAAATGGATGATTCAAGGGTCAGTGGCAGTTGGCCGTCCATGAGGCTGACATCCGTGCTGGTTCCGCCCATGTCAAAGGTTATCAGTTTGTCGAACCCGGCCATGCGACCTATTTCAAGTGCGCCCACTGCGCCGCCGGCCGGTCCTGAGAGAATGGTGCGCACGGATTCGCGCATGGCTGTGTCTGCCGAGATGGAACCGCCGTTTGATTGCATTATCCGCAATGTGTTGCCGGTGACGGCATTTTTCAGGTCGGTCAGGTAGCGGGTCATGATCGGCGAGACATATGCGTTGACCACTGTGGTCGAGGTCCGTTCGAATTCGCGGAATTCGGCCAGTATCTCATGGGAAAGAGAAACCGGCAGTCCCAGGTCTTTGAGCAATTCGCCCATTTGCCGTTCGTGATCGGGCTTGAGAAACGAGAACAGGAAGCAGACAGCCACGGACTCGGCGTCGGATGCCTTGATGCGAGCCACGATATCCGTGGCGGCGTCTCTGTCGAAATCTTCCAGGATATCGCCCTTGGACGTGATGCGGCCCGGAACGCCGAAGCGCAGTTCCTGCGGTACGATATGCGGGTCTTTACGGTAGGCAAGGTCATAAAGGCGGGATCGGTTTTGGCGGCCAATTTCGATGACATCGGTGAATCGAGCATTGGTCACCAGGGCGGTCCTGACACCCTTGCGCTCCAGAATGGCGTTTGTTGCCACTGTGGAGCCGTGCACGATGAACAGGTCCTGGTCGGTTATGGTTTTGCCCAGACCGAGGGTTTCCATGATGTGGGTAAGTCCTTGTATGACCGCTTCTGAGGGGTTGTGCGGTGTGGACAGGGTCTTGTAGGTGCCGATGTTTTCCCGGTTTCTGAAAATGAGGTCAGTGAATGTGCCGCCGGTATCGACTCCAATTGTGAGCAAGGATTCCTCCGAAGATTCTTTGATCGTTGATGTGGGCTGACAGTATAGCAAAGCTGTACGCTTCGCCAGTGATGAGAATGGTTTTTGAAATGGAGGGTTTTCCTTTTGAGTTTACAAAGAATGCCTCTGCTTGATAGGAGTTGGTAATCAAGAGGTATTTCGGATAATTAAGACGGGGGCGTCATGACTAAACGTTTTTTCATCCTTCTTATGGGTGTTTTCTTTCTGTGCCTTTTGGCCGGACCGTACTCGGTCTCCACGGCCCGGAGCGGCGGTGCTTCCGATGCGGTCTCCATTCCCAAGGATGCAACTTCCGAACAGGTCATGGACATTATGGCCGGACTGACCGACGAACAGGTTCGCAGTCTGTTGCTGGAGGAGTTGAAGAAGGAATCCGTCAGGATACCGGCAGATGTTGGCCCCAAGGGGCTTGCCGGGTTTATTCATTCCATGAAGAATGATGCCGCCTTTGTTCGCGAGCGTTTTGAATATCTGTTTTCCGGTGCAGCGATTGCGCCAAAGGCTTTGCCCGAAGCTTTGCGGGGAATTCTGGTTGGTGAAGGCACTTTGACCGCTGGAAACCTTGTTCTGGGTCTTGTGGTCCTGAGCGGACTTTGGCTTGGAGCCATGTATCTCTTTCGCAGAAAAACCGCTGCCATCCGTGAAGGCATTGAAATTACGCCTTTGGATTCATTATGGTACACCCGGATGGGGCGTCTTTTCCTGCGTGCCCTTTTGGATATGTTCGGTCTGGTTCTCATCGTGTTGGTTGTTTTCGTATGTTATCTGACCTTGTTCAGCGAGGGCCATTCCGGCAAGCCCGTGATTATCGCATGGCTGACTGCCATGGTCTTTCTGGAACTGGTCAAGCTCGTGTCGCGTTTCATTCTCGCTCCAAAAGCCCCGGCTCTTCGTTATCTGCCCCTTTCCGATAGCACGGCGCAGTACCTTTTTACATGGACTGTCTGGATTGCCCGCGTCATTGCCGCAGGACTTTTGCTCACCACTCTTATTCGTCTTCAGGGTGGCAGCGAGGCTCTCTTTCTGTTGGTGACGACATTTTGCGGATTCCTTGTGGCATTCATGCTTGTACTGCTGGCGTTGTGGAACAAGAAGCCGGTTGCCGAGGTTATCAGGAATTGTGCCGCGCCCCATACAGTCGTGTATCAATTTGCCAATGTCTGGCACATGGTTGCCATTACGTATATACTGGCTTTCTGGATGTTCTGGGTCGTTGGTCTCATGGTTTTCGGCTCCCGAGCCATGCTGCCCGGAGTGATGACCCTGTTGTTCGTGCCCATCTATCTCATACTTGATTGGAGCACCCAGCGTCTGGTGTCTTTTGCCGCAGACATGGCAGGGCCTCCCATTCCAGAGGACACGGGAGACGATGATGGTGAAAGTGACGCAGAAGGTGTGTCGGATGTCTGTACTTCCGGCATCGTGGGCAAGGATGTTACCAGATTTCAATCGTTTCTCAGCAAGGGCTTTCGAACAATAGTGTTGGCAGGGGCTGGTTTTGGGCTGCTTCGGCTTTGGGGCGTCGATATCGCGGTGGGGCGAGCCACGGTTCATGCTGCCTTTAACACGCTGATCACCCTTGTGCTGGCTTATATCCTGTGGGTTTTCTCCAGCAGGTTGATTGCACGCAAGCTCATGGAAAAGAGCATTGATGAAGAGGGCGGCGGGCACGAGGGTGGCGGTCCCGGTGGCGATCGTTTCAGCACGCTGCTTCAGCTTTTGAAGAAGTTTATTTTTGTGACGATTCTCGTCATCACTGTTCTGGTTATCCTGTCTTCGCTCGGTGTTGATATCGGGCCGCTTATTGCCGGTGCCAGCGTCTTCGGCATCGCCATTGGTTTCGGCGCACAGACTTTGGTCAAGGATATCATCTCCGGCATTTTCTTTCTCATGGATGACGCGTTCAGGGTGGGGGATTACATTGAAACCGGCAGTGCCATGGGAACCGTGGAAGAGATATCGGTTCGGTCCCTCAAGTTGCGGCATCACCTTGGGTTTTTGTACACCATTCCGTTCGGTTCCATGAAGCTGGTCAAGAACAATACCCGTGATTGGGCCGTGATGAAATTGAAATACCGGGTGCCGTTTGACACGGATCTCGGCAAGGTCAAGAAGATCATCAAGGAAATCAACAAGGAAATACGTGCTGTCCCGGAACTCGACGCCGTAATGCTTGCCGATATCAAGAGCCAGGGCGTGAAGGCCATGGAAGAATACGGAATGTTGATGCGCGTGAAATTCATGACCAAGCCGGGCGGGCAGTTCACGCTCAGAAAACTGGTTCTTGCCAAGATGCGCAACAAGTTTGCCGACGCGGGTATCGAGTTCGCAAAACCGCGCGTGTCCGTTCACATCCCGGACGGGGTGGAATTGTCCCCTGAAGAGCGGACGCACATCGCTGCCGCAGCCGGTGAAGAGGTGAACCGGAAGGCAAAGGCCAAAAAGGCCGAGGGCAAGAAATAATCGATCGGATCATGGGGCGGTTCCTTTGAATTGCTCCCCTTGTTCCGTGACCTGTTTAGGGTTAGGTTGCTATCTGCGGGTACGTAAACAATCTTCAGGAGTTTGAGTTGGGCATCAAGGACAATCTGCACGCCTTTTTTTATCCCGAGACCGTGGCCGTTATCGGCGCGTCCTCGTCGTCCGGCAAGGTGGGTAATACCATCATGTCCAACATGATCGGGGCCGGTTACAGGGGGAAGTTGTATCCGGTGAATCCCAAGGGCGGTGAGATCGAAGGGCTTGCAGTGGTGACGGAAATAGCCGATTTGCCACGGGGTTTAGATCTCGGGGTCATTTCGGTGCCGCGTCAGCTTGTCCTTTCGTCCCTGGAAGCCCTGGCTGAAATTGGCACCAAGGCGGTTATTGTCATTACCGCCGGATTCAAGGAAGTCGGCAAGGACGGATATCTTCTCGAACAGGATATTGCTGCCCTGTGCAAAAAACACGACATCGCCCTACTTGGTCCCAACTGCCTTGGCATGATGAACACGGCAAAGGGGGTCAATGCCTCTTTTGCCGCAGGACATCCCCAACCCGGTTCCATTGCTTTTTTTTCCCAATCCGGTGCGCTTTGCGTGGCCATTCTTGATTGGGCCCTGGGCGAGAATGTCGGGTTTTCCAAGTTTATCAGCCTGGGTAACAAGGCCGTGCTCGATGAAGCGGACATGCTCGAATATCTGAACAAGGACGAGGATACCAAGGTCATTCTTGGTTACATAGAGAATGTCGAACGAGGAGAAGCGTTTCTCAAACAGGCACGCAAGGCCTGCCTGAACAAGCCGGTGATAATGATCAAGTCCGGCACCACTGCCGCAGGTGCCAAGGCCGCGTCATCGCACACCGGAGCCATCGCCGGTTCGGATCAGGCCTACGCCGCTGCCTTTCGTCAATCGGGAATAATCCGGGTGGATGACGTGGCAACGCTCTTTAATCTGGCTCAGGCCTTTTCCAGCCAGCCGTTGCCAAAGGGTCCGAATCTGGCTGTGGTCACCAATTCCGGCGGTCCCGGAATCCTTGCGGCTGATGCTGCAGATCGATCCAGCCTGACCATGGCCGCTCTTTCCCAGAAGACCATTCAGAGGCTTCAGGCATTTTTGCCCAGTTATGCTGCATTCTACAACCCGGTGGATATTGTCGGAGATGCCGATGCCAAACGGTACAGGCAGGCACTCGATGTGGTCGCCGAGGACCCTTTGGTCCATTCCATTATGGTCCTGCTCACTCCCACGGCCTCAGTGGAGATTGAGGAAACCGCCAAGGCGGTCATTCATACGGCAAGAAAATGTGGCAAGCCGGTTTTTGCCTGCTTCATGGGCAAGACACGGGTCAAGGCGGCCCGTCAGATGCTCATGGAAGCGGGGATTCCATGTTATGCCTTTCCTGAATCGGCAGTGCATTCCATTGAGACCATGTATGAGTATTATTTGTGGAAAAATCGCCCGGACCCGAAATATGTCAAGATAACGGGTGACAGGGAACTGGCTCTCAAGGTGATCAGGGCGCACGAGCGGCGCAATGAGCCGGAGATCGTGGAGTTTGAGGCTCAGGAAGTGCTCAAGGCCTACGGGTTGCCCACTCCGCAGACCATATTGGCCCGTACCAGTGATGAAGCCGTGGCCGCAGCCGAGGAGATTGGCTACCCCGTGGTGCTTAAGATCGCTTCGCCGGATATTTCCCACAAAACCGATGTGGGTGGCGTCAAGGTGAACCTGAAAAATGCCACCGAGGTCATGAATTCCTTCAAGGACATCACGGCCCGGGTCCAGCGCATGCGCCAGGATGCGTATATTGCCGGTTGTCTGGTTCAGGAAATGGCACCTCCCGGCGTCAGGGAAGTAATTATCGGTTTCAAGCGCGATGAACAGTTCGGCCCCATGCTCATGTTCGGATTGGGCGGAGTTTACGTGGAAATAATGAAGGATATCAGTTTCAAACTGGCTCCGCTTTCACGTCAGGATGCGTTCGAGATAGTGCGTGAGATCAAGTCGTACATGCTGCTCAAGGGTCTCAGGGGTGAGCAACCCGTGAATTTTGAGGCACTGGAAGAGATAATCCTTACCATGTCCCAGCTTGCCATCGACCTTCCCCAGGTCTGGGAGGCCGAGTTCAATCCGGTGCTGGTCAACCACGAGAAGGCTATTGTGGCTGACGTGCGCATGACTTTGCATCTCAAGGATGAAGCATAGCAGAGTTCGGAGGCCCGGTTCAGAGTCCGTGAGTTGGGAATGTCTGCACGGTCGCACAATTCAGGTGTTTTATGAGAAAATCAAATTCGATCATACGGAAAGTATGTGTCGAATTTGATTTTGTTATGTGGAAACACGGTCTCGAATAGTTTGCCGGAATCTGTCAGCCCGTTTCCTTTGGCGTTGACGCGGGCAGGGTTACGGTGATTCCTGTCCCATCCTTTTGGGAAGTGGTCATCGAAATTGTCCCCCCCATGGTCTGGGTCATGAGCTTGGCGGAATATGTGCCAAGCCCGGACCCTGTGCGCTTGCCGGACGTGGTGTATTTGTCGAAAAAGTTTTTTCGGAGTTCTTCCGGGACCGTGCCATGGTTGTGAACAAATATGATGACATCCGTGTTCGCGGTCAGATTGATCGTTACCTGCTCGCTTTTCGGCGAGGCCTCTACGGCGTTTTTGAGCAGGTTGGCGATGAGTGAATAGTAGAGCGGTTCTTCGGCCAAGGCGTATACTGTGTCGTTTTCACTGGCAAGCCTTCCGGTCTTGGTTATCAGGACGCTGATATCCTTCTGGTTTGCAAGTGCTGCGAGATCCGATGCCGCCTGAAACGAAACGCGGAGAATATCGACTGAAGTCGGAGTATACTGGTAGCGGCATGTTTCCATCTTGTAGAGGTCGAGGCTGCGGTTGATCGTATCCATGCCCCTGTTGGCTGTTTGGCGCATGTCGCTTGCAATTGAAGCCTGCTCCTTGTCCAGGACAGTGTATTTTTCGAGGTACTCAAGACCGCTGAGAAGACCTGTCAGGGGCGATTTCAGGTCATGCTGGGTGATCCTTTCCATGTCTTCCCTGAGTATATTGTTTTTTTCCTGTGCGTCCTTTCGGGCCGATTCCATTCGCAACAACACGACAACCGCCGTCATGAGACAGGCCGAAAGCAGGATCATGCCTGCAGTGGAATAATGGACGAGATGCTCCATGCGTTCCTTGCGTTTTGTGATGTCGTAGTACAATTCGAAAGCACCGAGAAAGCGGTCACCGGACATGAAGGGGATATATGTTTCGACCATGTCGATGGTGACTGTTTCTCCATCGAGTGTTTTTGTGTTCTTGTTTATGAGCTTGGTATAGGGCAGTCCCCTGACAATGAATTTTCTGAAGAATTTCTTGGTATTCAAGTGTCCTATATCAGTTGGTTCGGTGGAGTAGATCACTTCACCCTTTGCAGAAAAAACTTTGATTTTCATCAATTCAAAATCGTGTTCCAGCTTGTAAATATCGGCAAAAAAATCAGAATTCAGTCTTTCAGTCGTGAGCTCGCTGTGTTTGAGCGAGGCAGGGAGAATGTATTTGGATATTCGCTGGGCATCCTCCTGAATGGCTGAACTGATGACATCGGTGAACGCCGGGTAAATGAATAGGTAATTGATCAGGGGCAGGGCGATGGCCACGGCAACGGCGACCAGAAGGGCTCCAAGGAATGCTCTGTTTCGTTGCATGGAGGTGTCGCAAAATACTGTTTTGAGTTGCATGTGGGACTTTCCCTCCTGGTGTCGTTGCGGAGTGACAGATGAATGGGTGTGGATGCTCTCTTGTATGTCCTGTCGCTTTAATTGGAATGCTTGTCATTTATAACAATGACCGGATGGAAAGGAATTGGCAAGCATGGTATATGGTAGGCTTGAAAATTCCGGCATTGAATGGTGATTTGTCCCGGACTTGAAACAGTGAACCATGATTGAATCTATCCGTTACTCTCAGGATTGCCCAAGAATAAGGAAAAAGTTTGTTTCATACCATAATAGGTTGGAATGATGATGAATACTTGGCTGAAGGCGATTCGGTTGAATTTAAGATGTGTGACAAGGGCTGTCTTTCTAATAAAATATGTAATTATTTCGGCTTACTTATTTGTAGTTGCTGTTTTTTCGGAATTACTTGACGCAATCTTGATGATTGTATACCAAACCGGTATACAATAATTCGTACTAACGTAGTATGAATTGTGGAGTTGGGCATGAATGGGCATAAGTGTCTGTTTTTAAGGCTCAATCTGCAAATGAATGTCAGGTTCAATCCTCTTGTGGAAAAGGGATTGAGCGCAAACTGGCTGTAGTCTGTGGGTGAAATTGGCTGAGGGGCTGATTTCAAGCATTGCTCGATTTGGACATGGGGTGCTTCTCGTTTGGTGGTTTGGTGTGTCCATGTACTGGATGTGCTGATTGAAGTGGCCAATGGAGAGGTGCCTGGATTTGAGGGACTCGTTGCATTAGTGCTTCGGCGCGTTGCTGCAACCTGAGAAGCGTCCCTACGACCGTCGATGACGAAGTGTTATGTTTGTCGATGGGTTTCGGCGGATCGTGTGCCGTGTGTGGCATGTGTTCTGTCGAGGGGACGGTTTGGTTGGAGAGGGTGCATAGTATTCCAAAACTTTACTAAGGAATGCGTTATGGAGAAAGGAAGACGACTGCTATTTTGGGCTGGAATCCTTTTCGTGTTCGCTGCGACATCGATTGTCTGTCTTGAAGCACAAGGGCTTGATGCCCAAGCGAAAGCTGCCTCTGAGGCTCGTGCTGATACCGTGACCATCGATACGCTCGTTGCATTCGGAAAGATTGAACTGCCCGTGGTGACCTTTTATCATGACCAGCACACCGATGCTTTGTCCAAGCAGGGCAAGGACTGTGCGAGCTGTCATGAGAAGGATGCCGAAGGAAAACTGTCTATCAAGTTCAAGCGGTTCGCTGACAACGATGCCGAAAAGATCAAGGGAATTTACCATTCCGCATGCATCGGTTGCCACAAGGAAATGGTTGCAAGCGGACAGAAGACCGGACCTCTGGACGGTCAGTGCCGTTCCTGTCATACGGTTAAGCCGCTTCCCAGTGATTGGGAAGCCATTGCCATGGACAAATCCTTGCATTACCGCCACGTGAAAGCCACAGGCGGCGACGAAAAATGTGGCACCTGTCACCACCAGTATGACGAGACCCTCAAGAAAGTGGTTGAAGTCAAGGGCAAGGAACAGAACTGTCGTAGCTGTCATCTTGCAGAGCCTACAGTGAAGTCTGCGGACCTGACTGTCAGCTCCTTTGACCAGGCTGCTCACACCAAGTGTGTGTCCTGTCATCAGGATTTTGCTGCCCAGAAGAAGGATACCGGTCCTGCCAAGTGTGCCGGTTGCCATTCTGCCGAAGATCAAGCCAAAATCAAGGAAGTGAAGGATGTGCCTCGCCTCAAGCGCGGTCAGCCCAACGCCACCTTGCTGGTTGCCGTGGTCAAGGACAAGGCCCAGGCCAATATTGGCCCGGTCGCCTTTAACCACGAGAAGCATGAAACCTACCAGGACAACTGCAACTCCTGCCATGTTGGCAAGGGATCAATGGACGGCAAGTTCTTTGAACTCGCTGGTGACATGCATCAGGTCACGAACATGCAGGGTTGCATCGGTTGTCACAAGTCCAAGCAGGAAGAGAAGCAGGTCTGCGCTGGCTGTCATTCCCAGATGGCTGAAGTCAAGGCTCCGAGCAAGACGTCCTGTGCCAAGTGTCATGATGAGTCCCTGAAGGCTTTTTATGTTGACGGCGTGGTTCCCGAGAAGGAAGTCGTGGCTGCCAAAGCTGCCGAAGTTCTGGCTGGTCGCGACATGAAGGTCGTCACCATCACCACCGAGGACATCCCGGAAAACGTGGTTATCGGCACCCTGTCCGACAAATACGAACCCGGCAAACTCCCGCACCGCAAAATCGTCCAGCGTCTGATCAAGGACATGCAGGGCGATAGTCTCGCGGGATACTTCCATGGGCAGGAAACGCTCATGTGTCAGGGTTGCCATCATAAGAGCCCTGCTTCCAAGACCCCGCCCAAGTGCTCCAGCTGTCATGGCACTCCCTTTGACCCGGCCACTCCGAACAAGCCGGGCCTGAAGGCTGCCTATCACGGCCAGTGCATGAGTTGTCACACTGCCATGAAGCTTGAAAAGCCCGTGAACACTACGTGTGATGACGCTGAAGGCTGTCATAAGAAGAAGTAATCCGAATCGGTGAAAATATACTAGGAGTCAGTCCATGAAACGAAGAAACTTCCTCGGCCTGATGGGAGCGGCGGGAGTATCCGCAACGCTTGCCACCAAGGCTCAAGCCGGTGGAAATGTACACTTTGAAGGATATCCGGGAAGCAGGGGCGTATTGTTTGACGCAACCAGATGCATTGGTTGCCGCAAGTGTGAAATTGGCTGCAATGAAGTCAACAACCTTGCCAAACCGGAAAAGCCCTTCACCGATCTCACCGTGCTCGACACAGCTCGTCGCACAGAGAATGAAGCGTACACAGTGGTTAACAAATATGATCAGGAAGGTGGAGCCCCGGTCTACCGCAAGATTCAGTGCATGCATTGTCTGGAACCATCTTGTGCATCTGCCTGTTTTGTCGCGGCTTTTGCCAAGCAGCCTTCCGGTGCCGTCACTTACGACGAGTCGGTTTGCGTTGGTTGCCGTTATTGCATGATTGCATGTCCGTTCGAGATTCCGACATACACATATGACGATCCGATCACGCCCAAGGTGATCAAGTGTGATTTGTGCGATGCCAATATAAAGGCCGGAAAGATATCGGTCCCTGGCTGCGTAAATAGTTGTCCCAAGGAAGCCCTGGTTTACGGCGAGCGTGAAGAGCTTCTCAAAATCGCCCGTAACCGTATCGGTGCCAACCCGGACAAGTACATCGATCACATATACGGAGAACGTGAAGTGGGTGGCACAAGCTGGCTGTTCATTTCCGGTGTCCCATTCAGCGAGATAGGCCTGCGTGAAGACCTCGGTGTCACGTCCGGTCCTGAACTGAACAGTGGCGCACTGTCCGTGGTCGCAATGGTTCCGGCCCTGTGGCCCCTGCTTCTGGCAGGCGTCTACGGCATTACCAGGCGCACCGACAAGATTAACACGCAGGAAAAGGCCGATGCTGTTGCACAGGCCATTACCGAAACGCAGGACAAGGCCAATTCCGACATGAAGGCCGCCATGGAGCGGGCCCGAAATGACAAGGAAGCCACAGTCAAGCGTGAAGTCGCCAAAGCCCTTGAGGAAGCCGCCAAGGCAGCCGAAGAAGGCGATGTCGAAAAGGAAGAGGAGGGCGCGTAAATGACGACTGAAACCGTGTCCAAGAAATCATTGTTGACCCCGTTCAACGTCATCACCGGTCTTATTCTGGTCATGGGTGCCGCCCTTACGGTCTGGCGCTTTGGCTGGGGTATTGGTGCCGTGACGAATCTTGATAACAATAACCCCTGGGGCCTGTGGATCGGGTTTGACCTGCTCTGCGGAGTCGTTCTGGCTGCGGGTGGCTTTGTCACCTCATCGGCTGTCTATCTGTTTGGCATGAAGAAGCATCACGCTGCGGTTCGTCCGGCCATCCTGACCGCGTTCCTCGGTTACCTCTTCGTTGTCATCGCCCTGCAATACGACCTTGGTCGTCCCTGGCGTCTGCCATATCCGTTTGTGGTGCAGTCGGGCACGACTTCCATGTTGTTTGAAGTGGGTTTGTGTGTGGCTTTGTACCTCACCGTCCTGTTTCTCGAATTCTCACCCGCTGCTTTGGAGTGGCTGGGATTGAAGAGACTTCGCAACCTTATCCATAAGCTCACCATCGCCCTGACCATCTTTGGCGTGGTGCTTTCCACCTTGCATCAGTCTTCGCTTGGCGCGCTGTATATCATCGCCCCGGCCAAGCTGCATCCGTTGTGGTATTCCACCTATCTGCCGACCTTCTTCTTTATCTCGGCAATAGCCGCGGGTTTGTCCATGGTCATGCTGGAAGGGTGGCTGACCCACAAGCCCCTGCATGACAAGATGAGTGAAGAATATCTCGCCCAGCATGATGACCTGTACTTTGGATTTGCCAAAGGCGCGTCCTTTGTCCTCATGGGCTACTTCTTCATCAAGGTCATCGGCATTGCTGTTGATAACGAATGGAATCTGCTTGGCACCGGTTGGGGTCAGTGGTTCCTGTTTGAACTTCTCGGATTCGTACTGCTGCCGTCCGTTCTGTACGCCATTGGCACACGCGAGAAGAATCTCAAGCTGATCAGATGGACTTCGCTTCTGACCGTTCTGGGCATTATCCTGAACCGTCTGAACGTATCCGTGATCGCGTTCAACTGGCACCTGCCCTCCGAGATGCGGTATGTTCCGAGCTGGCAGGAGATTGGTGTGACCGTGTTTGTATGCACCATGCTCGTCGTAACCTTCAAGTTCATCGCTACCAGGATGCCGATCTTCTACGATCACCCTGAGTACAAGGATGAACATTAAATCCTAGGAGGACGAGAAAATGGAACATGCATTCTATACCCTGCAGGACTTTTTGCTCTACACCAAAGGGTGGGCATATATCCTCATGGGCGCGTCCCTGGTGGTCTTCGTGGCCTACTGGAAATTCCTGTTCAGCAGGGACAAAGACTAGGCCCATAAGCATACGAGGAGAAGAACCATGTATGAATTGTTAACTGGTCCGGCATTGTGGGGCGCATTCGTCATCGCTGTTGTTGGGCTTGTCATGCGAACCATATTCTATATCAAAGGCCTGAGCTGGAAGCTGGACCGCGTTGCCTATCGTGCGCATCCTGCTGCCGGCGCCAAGGGAGCAATCCGCTCCATCCTGGCGTTCCTGATTCCCTTCGGCAACCATAGCTGGAGGGCCAAACCCGGATTCACGATCATGTTTTTCGTGTTCCATTTCGGTCTGCTGGCCGTCCCGTTGATGCTGCAAGGCCATGCCGTGATCATCATGGAACGGTTTGGCATTGCCTGGCCAACCATGTCCATGGCATCCGCCGACTTCTGGACTGTCGCCATGCTGGTTGCTGCCGCGTTCATCGCCATGCGTCGCATGGTGTTGCCGGAAGTCCGCATCGTGACTGACGCGAAAGACTGGTTTATCCTTATTGTCTCCATCGCTCCGTTCATTTCAGGCTATATGGTCGTGCATGAATTCGGCGATTACAACTTCTGGCTGCTTGCCCACATTATCAGTGGCTTGGCCTGGATCGTGCTTTTGCCGTTCACCAAGCTGTTCCATGCTGTCGGATTCTTCTGGTCCCGTGCCCAGCTCGGCATGGACTTTGGAATCAAGCGTGGCGGCATGAAGTACAAGAGCTTCGACTGGTAAGTCACCAGCTAAAGAAGGAGAAGCAGAATGTCTGAAGGAAAGCTTTGCAACAGAAAGCCGATAGACACCGAGGAATACCTGCAACAGGTACTCGGCGATACTGCCGGCAAGAAATATTATGCGGAAATGGAGGAGCTTGACGTTGACGTCGAAAAGCTCCAGGCATCGCTGAAAGCCACGCTCAAATCCAGGCTCAAGAACTGGCTTGAGATGTGTGCTCACTGCGGATTGTGTGCTGATTCCTGTTTCCTGTACGAAGTTAATAACAAGGACCCCAAACAGGTTCCTGCCTACAAGATTCAGTCTACCCTTGGCGTGATCGTCAAGAAAAACGGTAATGTAACCAACGAGTTCCTGCGTCATTGCATGGATGTGGCCTGGTCCCAGTGTACCTGCTGCAATCGTTGCGGTCATTACTGTCCGCATGGCATCGACATGGGTGTCATGATGAGCTACTTGCGCGGCTTGCTGTATTCCCAGGGTTTTGTGCCGTGGGAATTGAAGGTCGGTGCCGGTATGCATCGCGTTTACAATGCCCAGATGAACGTGACCACCGAAGACTGGGTCGAGACCTGCGAATGGATGGCCGAGGAGACGGAAGAGGAATGGCCGGGTCTGACCATCCCCATGGATGTGGAAGGCGCGGATATCATGTATACCGTCAATGCTCGCGAGCCCAAGCATTATCCCGAGGATATTGCCGAGGCCGCGATCCTGTTTCATCTGACCGATACGAAGTGGACAGTGCCGAGTGTCGGATGGGAACAGACTTCACTGGCCATGTTCGCTGGCGACTGGGAAGCCTGCACCATGCAGGTAAAGAGCGTGTACGATGCCATTGAGCGACTCAAGCCCAAGCGTGTCGTTGGTACGGAGTGCGGTCACGCACATCGCGCCACGGTTATCGAGGGACCATACTGGGCAGGACGTCCTGACGGTCTGCCTCCGGCACCATATATCCACTATGTGGAATGGGTTGCCGAAGTCCTGCGCGAAGGTCGTCTCAAGATCGACCCGGCAAAGAGACTCAAACGTCCGGTCACCTTGCAGGATTCCTGCAACTATGTCCGTAATCACGGTCTTGCCGATATTACCCGCGAGATCATGAGTTACATTGTTGATCCTGAGTACTTCAGGGAAATGTCTCCCAACCGTGAGCACAACTATTGTTGTGGCGGCGGTGGAGGATTCAACGGCGTCGGCAAGTACCGTCCTCAGCGCAACGTTGCACTTGAGAAGAAGCGTGATCAGATTCTCGCCACTGGCGCAGAACTCGTCATAGCTCCGTGTCACAACTGTTGGGATGCCATTCGTGATCTTGAAGAAGAATTCAAGATTGGTATCAAGTGGTCCTTCCTCAAGCCTCTTCTGGTTGAAATGGCCATTGTGCCGGATCATCTGAAGCCGAAGGAAGAAGCAGA
>JAEINO010000027.1 GCA_016342345.1 Pseudodesulfovibrio sp.
TGTCAGCCCTGAGTGCGCGAGTGTTCACGTGTCAATCTCCTGTAAAAAGATGGCACTGCTTAAATCATTATCGCACTTCGGCGCAAGTGGCAGTCGGGAGCAAAATCATTCAGCGGGTTCCGCCTGTTCCTCGGCAGCCTCGGCAGCCTTGGCAGCCTCGACCGCAGCATTGGCCCTTTCTGCCAGATCCTTGATCATTTCAAGAAGGTACGGCTCGGCTTCTTCCGAACCTTCACGGGGAGCCCAGGCCGGAAAATCCTTATCGGTTTCGGACTCGTACGGTCCGTCCTTCACCTCGAAAATCAAAGTGTCGGCCTTCAGAACTATATATGTATGGTAGACATGCGGAGCGACATCAATACCGAAGTTTTCGGTTCCCGGTTGCAACAGGGTATGACTCACGATTGTACCGTCATCGCTAAACTGGATGACCAGCATGGCCCCTGCAACAATCAGAACAGTCTCGTCCTTGGCTGGTTGCAAATGGCGATGCGGTGTAATGTAGGTTCCCGGTTGCATGGCGTTGAACATCCGATGAACCCCGGCACCATGGCTCTTGTGCAGCTTTTGCAAAATCCGTTTGCGCGGACTTTCCCGAGACTGGGCAAGCAGATTGCCGACCATGGTCAAGGTCAGGGGAGTCACATCGGTTTCAGGCGCGTCCACAGCCACGGGATAGAATTTTTTTTCTTCAGTCATGGCATAACCCTACGCTGCCATAGGCATTTCATCAAGGCCGATCCGGGACAAAGCAGAACAGACACGGCAAGCGGCAGCAGGCGCACCTGCACAGCCAGCTAATCCAGCTTCAAGTCCAGCAACACCAATTCCGAATATACCAGATCAATGTCGCACGGCTTGACCCGAGCGGATTTGTAAAAACGGGGAGACTTTATGGTCTCGACCTCTGCCCCGTATTCGTCCGCTTCCACAAAACGACGGTCTGCTGCCAGCACGCAATTGCCTTCAGGCAGCAAAGCTTCAACGATATGACCCACACGCTCGGAAAAGAGGCGGGGATTGCTGCGATAGAGCACATCGTAATACGTGACGTTGTCGCCCTTCACGGAAATGGAAAGGAGCAACAGGCATTGAGTGCACTTGGTGGAAACGAGTACCGGGGTAACAGGCAGATCCAAATGATCTTCCAGAACCCTGACTTCTGCGGGATTGGCACGCAACACCATCTGGACCGGGTCGTGAATCAGCTCCAGGTTGTCGTAGATTTCACCGGTCTTGCGCCAAAGCAGACGTTCTTCCTCAAGTACATCCATGCCAAGCGCCTTGAAAAAATCGATACGCTTGGGAGAAAGAGAAAAGGCCGTGTACGTGACATCCGGGTCTGCGGTCGCCATGGCAATCATGGCACTTCCCAACCCCTGGCCCCTGTATTCCTTGAGGATATACCAGGAAGTAAAATTCACGAACCGCTCACGACGCACGCCAATGGTGCGGGAGGAACAAATATGACCGTGATAGCCGACAATCCTGTCACCGTCTTCGGCCACAATACCTATGTCCGAATTATCCCTGCACCAGCTATGCGAAAACAAACCCTTCCACCGCTCAACCGGGAAATCCGGGTTCATGTTCGTATTCAAAAAAGTGCAGATGGCGTCGATATCGCGGGGCTCGGCCCGGCGCAAGGTAGCGGTCATGATTGTCTTCCTGTATGTGTTAAGAACAATTCGGACAAAGGACGCGAAAAAAAATCAAAAACAGAGCATAACTTCTGTACGCTCAAATTCAAATTCCAGAAAACAATGCAGCACTTTGACACTTCTAGACAGCCTGCCGCGTGTTCGTTTGGTTACAATTCCATATATCGGCAGGACTCACCCATTGCAACGCGCAATGAGCCGAGGTCACGGATAAAAGCTTTTCCATGAAATCCCAGGCGGCCTCATCCATCTCAAGATGATGCGTCAGCACACACGTGGGTTCATCGGAATCGACTGAACCGGTTCGCTTGTCCTTCAAATGCTCGACAATGTCAGTTACGCAGTGCTCAACACCGGAAAAAACAGCCTGTTTTTTCTTCCAGGAAAGAACATCGCAATGTGCATCGGCAACACGAATACCTGCTGGAGAAGTCGAACGATGCCGTTTGTAGCTTGCCGACACCCCCAAAAAGCCCATGTCGGACAGGGAAGGTATCAATTCGGAATCCATCTTGTTCCAGGGCGGAACCACCACCGGAACAAAACGATCATTGAAAAGTCGGGAAAGCGTAAGCATGCCCTTTCGCAAATCATCGAGCACAGCGGATTTGGGCCGGTGCAATCCCAGCTCCCAGGCTCCGGCCCCTGATGGTGCATGATTCTTGTGGGCATATCCGTGCTGAATGATCCAGATGTATTGAGCGCGAGACACAACTTTTCCAAGCGGTTCTCCCGAACGCGTTGGAATAGTCGCCAAGCCACAAGGAACTGCATGTTCATCGCTCAACCGGATCAATCGATCCAGATCCACGCACGGCTCGGCAGCATCATCATCTCGCCACCACATGGCAGCAGTCATGCCGACCCGTTTCCACTTGTCCAGCTCATCTGAAATTCTTTGCAAAACATCCATCATGTTCAATTCCCTCATTGACCGGGTCTGTTGTACCAGAGGAAAGCACGAAACGCCAATCTCTCTCTGGTGTTTTCCAAGGATACATGGCAGGACGGTTCTCGAAGGATGTAAACTCATGATCAAACCGACACACAACATCATTTGGAACATGACGCGAAAGTGTAATTTCCGCTGTGAATATTGCTACTTTCCGCATGACAACTCACCCGTCACCGAGACCCTGTCAGTTGAAAAAATCACGGATTTCCTCAACGGCACAGGCCACACGTGGAACGTGGGCATGACCGGAGGCGAGCCATTCATATATCCGGGATTTGTAGATATTTGCGAAACCCTGACCAAAAATCACATCATAGGGGTGGATACCAACCTGTCCATGCCCTCCAAGGTCAGAGAATTTGCCGATCGCATCGACCCGGACCGCGTGAACGACATGTACGTGGCTCTGCACATTCAGGAACGCGAACGAATCAAGGGCGTGCCCGCCTTTATCGAAAGCGCCCGACTGCTGATCGACAAGGGATTCAACGTCATCGTCAACTACGTGGTGCATCCGGACCTTGAAGACCGGTTTAAAAAAGATTGCGAATTCTTCGCCTCACAGGGAATTCCCATCACCCCGCGACCGTTCAAAGGTGAATTCAATGGCAGACGATACCCGGAAGCCTATGGAGACAGAGCCAGGACCATCTTTGGAAAACACCCCGAACAGGGCAAGAAAGTCGCCTTCAATTTTTTCGGCATTCCCTGTTCCGCAGGCATGACGCTTTTGCGCATGGAACCGGACGGCACCATTTTCCGCTGTCCCGGCGACAAAACCGTGCTCGGCAATGTGCTCGACACCGTAAACACATACGCTGAGCCCAGACCATGCACAAAAAAACGCTGTCCGTGCCGGGGCCTTGAACACGTTCACCTGACAGCCACACAGGAAGACCTCGTGCAGGGCATACAATACGCTGTGGTTGCCGAAAACGATCTCTCGCGGAAGGCCTTTGCACAGGCCACAAGCCTGTCGCCCGGTCATCCCTGCGCCGAGAACAATCTCGGGGTTCTGGCATGGCGATGCGGAGACAAGGCCAAAGCCATGAGCCATTTCCAGGCCGCCCTTGCAGCCACGCCCGAACACGATGCCTATGTTGGCAACGTACAAGGGGCTTTGGAAGACAGTGCAGATTTCGATCCTGAAATCTGCCTGAACGTAAATCCGATTCTCTCAAACTAGAGGTGGAATTGACTCCGATTCTCAGGTATGTCTGTCGGGTCAGCGCGTCTGGACAGATACGCCTCAAATCGGTAATACTGTTTTTTTGTCGCCACGTCCCTTGTCACAAGGGATATTGCACGACGTTTTTTTTGCTCATAAGAACGAGTCTATGGAACCAAAAGCGTATAATATATTAATGTATTCCCATGACACCTATGGTCTGGGACACATCCGGCGCACCATGGCCATTGCCAGGAATCTCGTTCAGCCGGGAGTCAACATCCTCATCGTTACCGGCTCCCCCATTGTCGGTCGGTATTCCATGCCCAAGGGCATCGACTTCGTGCGCATGCCCGGCATGATCAAGAAGAGCAATTCCCTTTACGTACCGCATTCCATCAAGGTTGATCCCAAGATAGCCATATCCATTCGCAAGGAAATCATTTCGGCCACGGCCAAGACCTTCAAGCCCGACCTGTTTATCGTGGACAAGGTTCCATCCGGCCTGAAGAACGAAGTCCTGCCCACCTTGAAATGGATCAAAAAGAAGCTGCCCTGCACCCGCGTGGTCCTCGGTCTGCGCGACATACTTGATGATGCCAAATCCACCCGGGCCGACTGGGAAAAAAAGAAATTTCCTGAAATCCTGCGCGACCTCTATTCCGAAATCTGGGTCTATGGCGAAAAGGACCTGTACAACCCGGTCACTGAATATGCCTTCCCGGATGACATTGCGGCCAAAACCGTGTTCACCGGCTACATCCCGCGCAAGGCTCCCAACACCCGCAAGGTCAAACGAAAGCACAAGCATGTCCTGGTCACCATTGGTGGTGGCGGCGACGGTTACATCGTGCTCGACAACTACCTGAAAATGCTCGAATCCAACGGCTCTGTGGACTTCAAAACCCTGATGATCACCGGCCCGTTCCTTTCCCGCGACCGACTGGACGAACTGGCCGATCGAGCCCGCGCCCTCAAGGTCAAGATCAATCCTTTCGTTCGCAACATCGAAAAGAAAATGGATTCAGCCGACCTTGTGGTCTCCATGGGCGGCTACAACACCATGTGCGAAATCCTCTCCCTCAAGAAACCCGCCCTGGTCATCCCGCGAGACAAGCCGCGTCAGGAGCAACTCATCCGGGCCAAGGTGTTCAAGGGCCGCGGACTGTGCGACTACATCAAGTGGGACGATGTCTCGCCTGAGACCATGCGCGAAAAGGTTGACATGCTCCTCAACAATCCCGGTTCCTGCGTGGAGGATCTCGAGAACTTCGCCATGACCGGCCTTGATGTCATGCGCAAACGCCTTGAGCATTTCAGAGAGAACTGCCAGTAATGCTGTCAGATTTCTGACCCATTTTCTCAAAGGAACTGCCCGTCAGTCTTGATCTTTTTTTATATTGCACTCAAATCCCCTTGAACAACCCACGGAAAAATACTTTTACAAAGGCCTGACAGTGACCCAACCCGCCAAAAAAACCCTGGGCATGATCCTCAAAGGGTATCCGCGCATCTCAGAAACTTTCATTTCCAACGAACTTCGCCTGCTCGAAAAAATGGGATTTGACATCCACATCTACTCCATGCGGGCCCCGCGCGAAAATTTCTCCCACGACTCCATCAAGCAGATCAAGGCCAAGGTCACATACCTGCCGTCATCCATGTTCTTCGGGCTGCCCGCATTCCTGTGGTACAACCTGCGCCTGTTCTTCCACATGCCCAAACGCTACCTGTCCTGCCTGAAACTCATGAAAAGCCGTTTTGCACTTGCACCCAAGAAATACACCTGGGTCAAGCACATGCTTCAGGCCGGGTACATCATGCAAAAATCCGTCATCGACGATGGAGTGGACCTCGCCCATCTCCACGGCCATTTCGCGCATACGCCAACCACGGTAACCATGTACGCCGCACACCTGGCCGATATCCCGTTCAGTTTCACGGCCCATGCCAAGGACATCTACACCCAGGACCCGCGTCGTATCGCGGACAAGGTCGATCTCGCCAAATTCGTGGTCACCTGCACCAATTACAACAAACAGCATCTGGTCAAGACCGTCTCGAACGGCAAGCCCATCCACTGCGTCTATCACGGTATCAATCTCGATCTCTTTTCCTCCAATGGCCGCCCAACCAAGGCCACCGCACCCTACAACATACTGACCGTGGCCCGCTTCGTTCCCAAGAAAGGCCTGGACACCGTACTCCGCGCCCTTGCAAAACTTCGCGCCGAGGGACTGGACTTCCATTACACCCTGGTCGGAACCGGCAAGGCAAAGGAAAACCAGAAGATCCAGACCCTCATCCGGGAACTGGGGCTTGCCGATGTCACCACCATGACCGGCACCATCACTCATGGTGATGTCATCGAACTCCTGCACAAGGCCGATTGCTTCACGCTCGGTTGCCGTGAAGCGGATGACGGTGACCGCGATGGCATCCCCAACGTGGTGGCCGAATCCATGGCCACAGGCGTGCCAGTGGTGGCCACCGAAGTTTCCGGGGTACCGGAACTGGTCGATCACGAGATAAGCGGCCTGCTGTGTCCGTCCAATGATGTGGACGCACTCGCCATGGTTCTACGGCGCATGCTTGAGGATCAGGAGCTGCGAGCCAAGGTTATCCCGGCTGCGCAGGAAAAGGTACGTGATGTTTTCGACAACAAAAAACTCATTCGCACCTTGGGTGAAATCTACATTTCACACGGAGTCCCGTGCGGCAAGGCGTAAAGCAAACCAGTGCTTTCCCGATGCGAAAGCATCATTTGCCAACGGCCTGACAAGGGTCGCCACCAGTAGAGCCTCTCTCCCGGTGGGTAAATATGATACCATGGCTCATCTGGCCCAAGAACATCTTGGAGCCAGGTGAGCCTTTTTTTCATGAAGGTCGTCTGCCTACCGTATGACAAGCCGCTGCGCAGGACTGAAACACCGCCTGCGAACCAATCCTGTCACCAGAAATGCACCCATCGACGTGGATGCAACCAGCATGAGCATGACCACTACCTGGTACCGAATGGCCACCAAGGGATCAACGCCCGAAAGAATCTGACCGGTCATCATGCCAGGCAGGGAAACAAGGCCCACAGCCATGAGCGAATTGATTGACGGGATCATGGCTGCCTTGATGGCCCCACGCAAAACATCCTGGGATGCCTCCCGGTAGTCTGCGCCAAGGGCAAGCATCATTTCCACTTCACTCCGGCGGGCCTTGAGATCGGAAAAAAGGCGATCCAGGGAAATGGAAATGGCAGTCATGGAATTGCCCACGATCATGCCTGCCAGAGGAATGAAATATTGCGGCGTCCACCAGGGTTTGGCTCCCACGATAACACCTGTAACCAGCGCGGAAATGAGCGTGTAGGTAACAAGCATGGAAATGAAGGTGGGCAGGAGAAACGAAACCGAACGCTCCTTGACCCGACCCCGAATAATATGCACGGCTGCCGCCACCATAACGACGAACATGAGCAATACCAGCCAACTGACGTTAATCTCGAAAACGAACTTGAGTACGTAGCCCACGAGAAACAACTGGGCAAAAGTACGAATAGTACCCACAAGGAGATCGCGTTCCAGCCCAAGCCTGTTGACCATGGACGTGATCCCGGCCAGCAGCACGAACCCGAAGCACAGCATGAGTTGCAGTGGTGTAATTTCGATGATTGACGGGGTCATGCGCGCTCCAGACTGCGATCCTTGATGGTTACGACATGCGTAACGCCTTCGGGCATGGTCTGTGAATGCGAGATCATGATCACTGTCATGCCTCCTCGCCCCAGTTCCGCAGCCTTTTCAAGCACGACCCCGGCACTTTCAGCGTCAAGGGAAGCGGTCGGCTCATCCAAAAGCACGATTTCGGGATCAAGCAACAAACTGCGAACAAGGCATATTCGCTGGGCCTGTCCCACGGACAACCGGGTAGCTTCACTTTCAAGGGTCACCCCGGACAGGAGAAAGGATTCAAGGTGAGAGGTCAGCACCTCGTCCGAAGGGCGATTGAGTCCGACGTTGGCCTTGAAGGAAAACGGAAGCAACAGGTTCTCGCGCACGGACGAGGACAGCAGGGTCGGCATCTGCTGAACATAGGCAACACTTCGGCGCAGATCAGCCGGAGCCATGGTTTCTATGGGCTGACCGTTGAACAGGATGCGCCCGGACTGGGCCTCCTCCAAACGGCAGAGCAACCGAAGCAGTGTGGATTTTCCCGCGCCGGACAGACCTTGGACAATCGTGAACGAGCCGGCTTCAAAGGTTATTGACGCCTTTTCAAGGACAACCGGCCCATCAGGATAGGCAAAGGAGACCTGATCCAGGGACAGGGACATGCGGTGTTATCCTTTGTCTTTTTCAAGATAGTCCATGAATTTCTTGACTTCCTCGAAACCGGGATTGATTTCCAGTGCCTTTTGCAGATTTTCGAGACAGTCGTCCTTGTCCCCTCGCTCAAAATAGGCACGGGCAATATTGTAATACAGATTTTCATCATCAGTGGTCATCTCCAGGGCACGGGAATAGTATTCCACGGCCTGATCAAGAAGACTGGACTTGCGAAGATTGATGCCGAACTCGTTAAACAGATGCTTGTGTTCCGGGGCAAAAGCAGCATCAAGCGTGACCACACGCTTGAAGATATCGTTCGCTTTCTCGGTTTCGCCCCGTTCCATGTAGGTCAATCCCAAACCGAAATTGCCGCGCACATTCTCCTCGTCAATACCAAGGGCCGCCTCGAACTCGAACTGGGCGGAATAGAGTGCCCCCTGATCGCGCTGCTCTTCGGCACGTTTCAAAGTCGTGCCGAGTTCCTTGATCCGAGGAAAGACCTTCTGCTGATAATATTCCAGTTCCGGATTGAACCGCGCCAGGAAATCGGACATCGGCACAAGTTCCTTGGGCCCGGACGGGATGTTGTTCTTGTTCAAAGGCTGGACCTCGACAAAAACCTCGCCGTCCTGATTGGAGTCCATTTCAATGGCGAACCAGAAAGCTTTCTGGATGGTCTTGCGCGTGGTGGTACCGGTCCCGACCTTACCTACATTCTGGGACGAGAATACACCGGATATTTTCCCGCGCTCCACATCTGCAGGGATATCGGTTGGCATGGATTCATCCAATACGGTCTTCTGGTTGTGGGGCTGACTTTCTTCCGACATCACGTTTCGCCTTTCGTTTCTTATTGCAACTGGTGGATACTGAAAGATACACCGGCCCGCAGATGATGGCAACAATCCTGCCGCCCCGAAAATTATTTACATGCCAGATTCGACGGACACACTGTTCATTTTCAGGCTGGCAAAACAGACTATAGCAAATGCCCTTCACAATGTTCCATCAAAGTGAACATTTCTCACAATAGTGACAATCGACCTCATTTCGGGTACACGCAGTGACTGTTAAATATCTCTTTTCTTCTGTTTACATACAGAATTTTACATAATTCCGTTCACTATTTGCACGTATGGAGAACTTTTCATGAATTCAATCGGAGAAAGAATCCGATCCTACAGGAAGAAACAGAACCTGAGCATCGAGGAATTGGCAGACCGCACAAACCTGACCGTGGACTTCATTCACGCCGTGGAAGACAACGACATGTACCCCTCGCTCCAGCCGCTGGTAAAGCTGGCCCGCTCGCTGGGTGTCCGGCTGGGAACCTTTCTGGACGATCATGTCAGCAACGACCCGCTCATAGTTCACCCGAACGAGTACGAGGAAGAGTTGACCATGCATCCAGACGGCAAGGAACCTGGTGTCAAGTTCCACTCTCTGGGCAGGGGCAAGACCGACCGCCACATGGAACCATTCTTCATTGAACTGCTTCCCGAATCCTGCAAGGACAAGCACCTGTCTTCCCACGAAGGTGAGGAATTCATCGTCGTCCAATCCGGCCAGGTACGTGTCATTTACGGACGCGAAGAATCCGTTCTCTCGCCCGGCGATTCCATCTATTTCAATTCAGTCGTACCACACAACGTGGGCTGTGCCGGAGATGTGAAAGCCGAAATCTACGCTGTCCTCTACTTCCCGGAATAGGCAAAGCACATGACAGCACTCCGCGAAATCACTCTGGGACAACTACTGGACGAAGCCGTTGAAAAATGGCCTGACAACGAAGCGGTGGTCTATGTTGATCGCAACTTCAGACTCACCTACCGCGAATTCGGCGAACTCGTCGATACCGTGGCCAAGGGGCTCATGGCACTGGGTGTGCAAAAAGGCGAAAAAGTCGCTGTCTGGGCCAACAACGTGCCCTATTGGGTTGCCCTCCAGTTTGCCACCGCAAAAATCGGTGCCATTCTCCTGACCGTCAACACCCACTACCGCTCCCACGAACTCAAATATCTGCTGGAACACTCCGAGGCGGAGAACCTCTTCATCATCGGAGAATATCGGGATCACGACTATCTCCAAAGCGTCTATGAACAGATTCCCAAACTGAAGACACAGGAACGGGGCCAACTCAAGACCAACAAGTTCCCCAAGCTCAAGCGCGTCTTCTACCTCGGTCACGAAAAACATCGCGGCATGTATTCCCTGCCCGAGCTACAGGCCATGTCAGCCATGGTCTCGAATGATGAATACGAAGCCCGACAGGCAACGCTTGATCCGCACGATGTGGTCAACATGCAGTACACTTCAGGCACCACCGGGTTTCCCAAAGGCGTACAGCTCACGCACTACAACATCGCCAACAACGGATACTGGATCGGCAAGAATCAGGAACTCGTCCCAGGGGACCGTCTCTGTCTGGCCGTGCCACTGTTCCATTGCTTTGGTTGCGTGCTCGGCGTGCTCGCCTGCGTCAACCACGGCGTGACAATGGTCATCCTCGAAGACTTCGTGCCTCTGGATGTCATGACCGCCATTGATCAGGAAAAATGCACAGCACTCTACGGCGTGCCGACCATGTTCATTGCCATCCTCGATCACGCAATATTCGACCGCTTCGACTATTCCACCCTGCGCACCGGAATCATGGCCGGATCGCCCTGTCCGGTAGAGGTCATGAAACGCGTCATGGACAAGATGCATATGACCGAAATCACCATCTGTTACGGTTTGACCGAGACCAGCCCGGTCATGAGTCAGACCAGGATCGGCGATTCCATGAAACACATGACCGAAAGCGTGGGCGCACCCATGCCCGAAATCGAAATCAAGATCACTGACCCGGAAACCGGCGAAGACTGCCCGATGAATGTACAAGGCGAAGTCTGCTGTCGAGGCTACAACGTCATGAAGGGCTATTACAATAATCCCAAGGCAACCGAAGAAGCCATTGATTCCGATGGCTGGATGCACTCCGGCGACCTCGGAGTTCTGGACAAGGACGGATATCTCTCCATCACCGGACGCCTCAAGGACATGATCATCCGAGGCGGGGAAAACGTCTATCCACGCGAAATCGAGGAATTCCTCTACACCATGGACGGCATCCTCGACATACAGGTGGCAGGTGTGCCCAGCATAAAGTTTGGCGAGGAGGTCGGCGCGTTCATCATCCTCAAAGATGGTGCAACCATGGCTCCCGAAGACGTCATCGACTTCTGCCGAGGCAAGATCGCACGTTACAAGACCCCGAGATACGTCACTTTCACAAAAGAATATCCCATGACTGCATCAGGAAAAATCCAGAAATACAAACTCCGCGACCTCGCCCACGATCTCTGGCCGGACGCTTAGGGACTCGTATTATCTCTGAAGATCGATTTTTTATTCGAACTAATTCGCAAGAACCGTCAATGCACAGACCTGGAGGGTACCATGGAACAATACAAAGAAATTGCGCCGAGATTGATCGGATTGCGTGAAGGCATCGGCTGGACAACCGCTGAAATGGCCGACCTGCTCGGCATGCCTGTCGAAAAAGTAGAAAAATATGAATCCGGCACGGTCGAAATACCGGTTGGGTACATGCTGGATGTGTCGAGACTGTGCCGCGTGGACCTGACCACACTCATTTCCGGTCGGGAGCCGCACCTGAAGTCCTATGCAATGGTCCGCAAGGGCGAAGGGTACGCCGTGGACAGGCGCAAGGACTACGACTACAAAAGCCTCGGATACAAGTTCGCAGGGCGCGAAATGGAACCCTTTCTGATCACGGTCCCGCCCAAGAATGAAGACGAAATGACCGAAACAAGTCATCGCGGACAGGAATTCATCTACGTGCTTGAAGGTCGCCTGGAACTCCGCCTGAACGGAGAACCTCTTGCCCTCGAAGCTGGTGATTCGTTGTATTTCAACTCCGAAACACCACATGGCTTGCGCGGACTGGACAACAAGGAAGCCAAATTTCTCGACGTGATTCTGTAGGGCTGGCCGATAGATTTCGGCCTGCCCCAAATCAAGATGTCCACTACTTTTTGAATACATTCGACTGAACCGACACCGAATCATGGAGAAAATTACAGTGTTCACCAAGGATACCTACAAAAATTACGACGACCTACTTGCAAAATATAAACTGAATCCCCCTGCAAACTTCAACTTCGCCTTCGATGTTCTGGATGCGATGGACCCGGAAAAAACCGCACTCATCCATGTCGACGATACCGGAAATCGCCGAGAATTCGACTTTCGATTCTTTCAGGAAAGCTCCAGCAAACTCGCCAATGCCCTCATGAAACGGGGCCTCAAAAAAGGCGACCGAGTCATGCTGATTGTTTATCGCAGGGTAGAGTACTGGACCCTCATGCTCGCCATGCACCGCATTGGGGCCCTCCCGATTCCGTCCCCGTCGCTGCTGACCAGAAAAGACATCACCCAGCGCGTCAATTACGCTAACATTTCCGCCATCATCTGCGAAGACTCCATTGTCGAGCGGGTCAACGAAGCCAAACCCGACTGCCCCGGCCTGAATCACCTGGTCCAGGTTGACGGAGAACTCAACGAGGGCTGGCTTGATTATGAAGCAGTCATGGCCGAGGGAGACACCTCCTGCCCGAGGACGGCTGACACCCCCGGCGGCAACGACCCCATGGTCATCTTCTTCTCTTCGGGAACCACGGGGCTGCCCAAGATGGTCCTGCACAACTTCAACTATCCCTACAGCCATTACTCCACCGGAGCACTCTGGCACGACCTGGAGGACGGCGACATCCACCTGACGCTTTCCGACACGGGCTGGGCAAAATCCGTATGGGGCAAATTCTACGGCCAGTGGATGGCAGGAGCCACTGTTTTTGTCTGGGACTTCCGGGGCAAATTCGAGGCAAGCACCCTGTTGCAAATCATGGCCGAAAACAAGGTCACGACCTTTTGCGCACCGCCCACGGTCTATCGCTTTCTCATCCGCGAAGACCTGACCGAATTCGACCTGTCTGCCCTGCGCCATTGCACCACGGCAGGCGAACTGCTCAATGCATCGGTCTTTCTCGCCTGGGAAAAAGCCTTTGGTATGCCCATATACGAAGGATACGGCCAGACCGAAACAACATTGCAGGTAGCCACCTTCAAATTCATGACACCCAAACCCGGCTCCATCGGCAAACCCGTACCCGGATGGGACATCACGCTCATGGACGAAGAAAGCAAGCCCGTACCTCAAGGTGAGGAGGGTGAAATCTGCATCCGCATCGACAAACCTGTCCTGGGCTTATTCGACAGCTACATGGACGAGCCGGAAAAGACAGCCTCAGTCAAATTCGACGGCTGGTATCACACCGGAGACAAAGCCTGGGCAGACGAAGACGGCTATCTCTGGTTCATGGGCCGCACCGATGACCTCATAAAAAGCTCCGGCTACCGCATCGGCCCGTTCGAAGTTGAATCCGCGCTGGTTGCCCATGATGCCGTCATCGAGGCAGCAGTCACAGGCATACCCGATGCCGTTCGCGGCCAACTCGTCAAGGCAACGGTCGTCATCGCACCGGATTATGAAGGTACGGACGAACTGACCAAGCAACTTCAGGCCTTTGTCCGCGAACTCACCGCGCCGTACAAATACCCGCGCATAATCGAATATGTGACAGACCTGCCAAAGACCATCAGCGGCAAAATAAAGCGAAAGGACATTCGCGAAGCCGACGCAATAAAATACGCTTAAACCCTCCCCTGAAGCCCCTGCAAATTGCAGGGGCTTCAGCTTCCCCCTTCAAAAAACTGCACATCACTTCAACGATCAGACATCTTCCTTTCTGCACTGGACATTATAGTACAAAAAACGGGATAGTGCCCTTGAGTCACGTTGTCGGCACCATGAATGGACAAAAACAGGTTCCGTAAACCGGGCAGCGCAGAGGTGTTTTCTGCCGTTTGATTAAATTTATATGATTGTATCATTTTGAAATAATTTTATTTTTATTATATTAACATTATGTTTTTTCAATATTTCAAACATCAAATCAGTATAAAAACCGGACAAGAAACAAACAAATCATGAAGACCAAGGAAGCATACCGTTGCGCGGCCTGCGGCGCACAATCTCTCCGCTGGCAAGGCCAATGCCCGTCCTGCAAGGAATGGAACACTCTCGAAGTCATTACAGTGACAAAAAAAGCCTCCATTCCGGTCGGTGCTGCCGCTTCCCAAAGCATTCCCAGACCGCTACAAGGACTTGAAGCCGAGAACGTTGCATCAAGACCATCCGGCATGGATTCCCTTGACGACCTGCTCGGCAACGGGCTTGTCCCCGGCGCAGCCATACTGCTCGGCGGAGAACCAGGCATCGGCAAATCAACCCTGCTTCTGCAACTGGCAGGCAGTCAGGCCAGACTTGGGCACACCGCCGTCTATCTTTCGGGCGAGGAATCCCTGCCTCAACTCAAGACACGGGCCGAACGGCTCGGCCTTCTCGTGCCCGGTCTACTGGCCATTGCCACCAACAAGGTGGAAGACGGACTGGCCGTGCTCGACTCGCCAAACCCGCCGGAACTGCTCATTGTCGACTCGGTGCAGACCCTTGCCTCTCCTCTGGCCGAAGGCATTCCCGGATCGGTAAGCCAGGTTCGGGCCGTTTCCTCGGTGCTTGTCGAAAAGACAAAGAAAACCGGCACCACGCTCATCCTTGTCGGCCACGTCACCAAAGATGGACAGATCGCCGGACCCAAGCTCCTTGAGCACATGGTGGACACGGTTCTGTATCTGGAGGGCGACCGCAAACATTTCTCCCGCATCCTTCGTGTTCTTAAAAACCGGTTCGGACCCAGCGATGAACTGGTGGTTTTCACCATGAAACAGCATGGTCTCGAAGTAGTCGAAGACCCGGCCACATTTTTCCTCGGAGCGCGCAACCCGAGCCTGTCCGGTACAGCCATGGCCATGGCCGTGGATGGGCAACGACCATTTGCCGTTGAAGTCCAGGCTCTGGTCAGCAAATCCTTCTTGAACTTCCCGCGCCGAACAGCCCTGGGATTTGACACAAATCGCCTCAACCTGCTTCTGGCCGTGCTCGAGAAACGACTCCGCCTCAATCTCGGAGGCTACGACATCTATGCAAAAATTACGGGAGGCCTCGCGTCCAATGATCCGGGACTGGATCTGGCAGTCATTTCCGCTGTCATGTCCTCATTCTACGACCAACCCCTGCCCGAATCCTCTGTCTTCTGGGGCGAGATAGACCTCAACGGGCAAGTCCGTCCCGTGGCCGCCCATGATATACGAGTCAAGCAAGCGGTCAGATTGGGACACAAACCAGTCTGCCACTCTGGCACCTGCTCGACCCTGGCAGACCTGCAACGACTCCTGTTCGGAAAACAAGGATAGGATCACGTATTTTCACTGATTTCTTTTTCTGAAAATCATGGTATATTTTCGCATCAAGTGATTTAAGAAATACATGGTAAATTCTTTTGGCCAGACCTCACACTCGAATGTGTGCCGGATTACACAATTCGCTGCAATAATGACTAGGAGAACACGATGGCTGATATTCTCGACTGGACAGGCGCAGAACTGCACAAATTGAATGTTGATGTCTACGAAGCCAAGGCTGAAGAAATGGCCGCACGGCTACGGAAAGAAACCGGCACAGGCAAACTGCCCTTCCTGACCATGCCATATGCCGCAGCCCTCAAGGAACAACTCGCCCACCTCAAGGATTTCCTGAAAACCTTTGATCACATGCTTCTTCTGGGCATCGGAGGTTCGGCACTGGGCGCACGAGCGTTGCAACAGGCTTTCTTCCCGCAACAGGACCAGCCGGGACATAGCGGCCCGTCCCTATGGATCGCGGACAACGTGGATGCCTACGCTCTGGAATCCTACCTCGCCAAGTTGCCGCCTGAAAAAACCGTGGTCGTCACCGTATCCAAGTCCGGTGGTACCATTGAAACCGTGGGGCAATATTTCATATTCAAGGAATGGATGCAGCACCATCTTGGAGACGGATGGTTCGAGCACATGCTGCTCGTCACCGACGAAGAACAGGGATTTCTGCGCGGCGAAGCCGATAAATACAATATTCCGACCCTGCCGGTTCCCGACAACCTCGGCGGACGCTACTCGGTACTTTCTGCCGTGGGGCTGATCCCTGCCCTGTTCCTTGGAATGGACATCGATGCACTCATGGCCGGAGCATCGGAAATCTCCGCCCCATTAACCGATCCCGACCTGTCTGGAAAAGCTCTTGCACGGCACCCTTCCTTCCAACTCGCAGTCTGGGGTGCAGCTCTCATGGACAAGGGTTTTGATGAGATGATCTTTTTCACATACGTTCCCTTGTGGGCCAGTTTCGGTGACTGGTTCGCCCAACTCTGGGCAGAATCCCTTGGCAAGGAAGGCAAGGGCAGCCAACCGGTCCCGGCCATCGGCGTCACGGATCAACACTCCGTGAACCAGATGTTCATGGATGGCGTGCGCAACAAGGCCTGCCTGTTCCTGACCTGCCCGAATCTGCCGGCCGGACCAAAATTTCCCAGTGACCTCCCGGACCAGTTCAGCTATGTGCGGGGCAAGGACTTCGGGGAACTGATTCAGGCCGAAGGGCTTGGCAACCGCATGGCTCTTTCCGCAAACGGTGTCCCCTTGGTCGAATTGAGGCTTAGCGAGGACGGACCAAAACAGGCAGGCAAACTGATTGCACTCCTTGGTGCGGCCACGATCCTGACCGGATGGTTCATGGGCATCAACCCTCTGGACCAACCAGCCGTTGAGCTCGGCAAACGGCTGGCCAAGGCCCGCATGAACGCAAAAGGCCTGGAAGAAGAAAAATCGGATCTCAACGCCTTTCTCACGGCAGACAGGGATATACGGGAGTTTTAAATAATTGCGACACAATGATTCCAGCGGCAGCAGGCCGCTTCAGTTCGTCAAGGTCATTTCATGGAGCCTCTTCATCATCATCCTGGGATTCAGCCTGCTGCTCTCGGTTTTCATCTCGAAATACGCCGAACAAACCCTGCTGGAAAAACAGGAACAGTTTGGCCTGTTGCTGGCTGAAAACGTTAGCCACCAGGTCTTTACACGATTTGTCCTGCCCACGGTCATGAAATACGGAGCCATCAAGCTGAGAAACGAAACCCAGGCAAATGTCCTGGATGAAGTCGTGCGCTCAACCATACACAGCTTTCATGTCTCATCCCTTCGCATTTATGATGCCGATGGCGTCATCACCTATTCCCTCAACAAAGAGGAAATCGGGAGCAAGGGAGGTGCGCTCTACATGATCACCCATACATGGCAGACCGCAGAATTCAGTGCCGAGATCCTGGCCAAAGTTTCCAAGATAGCCTCGCTCTTCCGCCTCGACCTCAAACCGGGCAGCCTGATGCTCCGTGCATATTATCCCCTGAGAGCTGAACGCAGCCTCACGGATATCAATGCAAACCCCATCATGGGTATTCTCGAATTCAATCAGGACATCACGCACGACTTCCTGGCAACGCTCAATTTCGAACGGCTGATCATCGCCTTCTCACTCATAACCTCGCTGGTGCTCTTTTTCCTCGTTCTCATAGTGCTCCGGCGCGCCGAACGCCTGAGCAACCTCCAGTTCAAGGAAAAGGAAAAACTCATTTTCGAGCTGCAACAGCAGGAGAAGCTCGCCGGGATGGGACGCATGGTAGCTGGAGTGGCTCATGAGATAAGAAATCCTCTGGGCATCATCTGTTCAAGCTCGGAGCTTGTTCTGAAAAAAATGAAGAAAGAAGATAATTCGTACAGCCGGATTTTAGAAGCCCTGAATGAAGAAGCCAAACGTCTGTCCCGCATCGTGAGTGAATTCCTGGACTATGCACGCCCCAAAAAACCAGCCATGCTGGATCTCGACATGGGCAAGATCCTCGACCAACTCATCGTGTTCATGGAACCAGAATGCGAAAGACTCAACATCACCGTTGACAGCAAGTACAGCGGCGACCTCTCGGCAAAGGGCGACAAGGACCTGCTGTATCGAGCCATGTACAATCTGGTTTCCAACGCGCTCCAGGCCATGGATGGCAAAGGCCAGCTCTTCATCAGTGCCACACGCGATGAAGGACGGTTGCACATCACCATTCATGATACTGGACCGGGATTCGACCCCGACCATGTCGAAGAAGTCCGCGACCCGTTTTTCACCACCAAGAATTCCGGCACAGGACTCGGGCTTGCCCTTGTTTCCACCATCCTCGAAAGCCATGGTGTCGAAATGGCCCTGAGCAACGCCGAAGAAGGTGGTGCTCGGGTGGACCTTATTTTCCCGGACTAACAAGCCGTTCAAACGGAGACGATACACATGTCGAAAGCATGGATACAAGCAAAACATCCCGAATTTGTAAGGGATTTATTCAAATTTTTTTGTCAGGCCTGCGAGCAATTGGAACAACAATTCCAGCAGTTCGATGAAAATGGGGCTGTGGAATTCGAAACACTGGTGGACCTTGTCGGCACAGAAATGGACAAAGGGCTGCTCTGGCGCATGAAAGACACGGCCCACCATGTCTTCAGAAACGACCCCCATTCGCAACTCGGCGGCAAATTCCTTGACTGGGCTCTTGGCTACATCTTTCATGAAACCATCAAGCTCAAGGAAGACGCCTACCAAAAACAGAACTATGCCCCATGGCTCCATAAATTGTATGAAGAGGACCTGCCAAGCTCGGAAAAAGATATCACCGAACAGCTTTTCCAGATTCTCAATCAAACCGAGGAATCCATACGTCGAGAAATCGACCGCATCAGGTTCATTACCGCAAAATGTCGCCAATTACTGCCATATTATCTACGCCGATACAGCGACAATGTGCTCCTGGCACGTTACATTTTCTCAGAAAACGAGCTTGTGAAAGCCGTGTTCAAGGATGAGTACAACGGCCTTGTCCTTGCTATCTACGGGACCGAGTCCGAGCGCATGTTCATCCTTGCCAGTCAAAGTCTGCGAATGGGTGGATGGATGGAGGAAGCAACCCAAGCCGTACAAAAAGCACTTGAACAAAACCCTACAAGTAAAATAGTGTTGCAAGAAAAGAAAATAATTGATAATTGGGCTGATAGAATGAAAATTTAATTTAGCGATCCGCTAAAATTAGAGAAAGAGTACAAATTTGAGGAGGCCCTTAATGAAGAAGCTGATTTTACTCGCAATCGCCATGTGCCTTGTCTTTGCCTGGGGTTGCTCCAAAAAAGTGAAGACCGAACCGGAAGTGGTTGTGGTCGAAGAAAAAGAAGTCATCGTTGAAAGGATCGTGATTGATCCCATGCAGGTCTACAAGGCAGAATACGATGCTCTTCCCGTATCCCACACGGTCACCAAGGGCGAATGCCTGTGGTGGATCGCGGAATACAAACATGTCTACAATGATGCTTTCATGTGGCCCCTGATCTACAAGGCCAACCGTGACCAGATCAAGAACCCGGATCTGATTTATGCAGGTCAACAATTCGACGTCCCGCGCTACGGCTTCGACCTCGAAGAAGTCAAGTCCGCACGCAAGGAAGCAGGAGCTCCATGGCAGGCTCTCGAGCCCGGTCAGGATGCCCTTATCCCCGCTGAAATGCGCGCAGCTCTCGGCTACAGCTTCTAAGAATACGCTCCCTCTGTAGATTTATCCGCCTGCCCCGACTGGGACAGGCGGATTTTTTTATTCCGGCGGAGGGAGATAAAAACAGGACGCAAAAAAAACACCCAAACCCAATGCAACCTATCGGCACGCACGGATTTGAGTATTTCTTTTCCAAACGGAAATGGAACTCAGGTCAAAAGGCAGTTCTACATGCCGGAAATCGCGTCGCCCCTGCTGGGGAAAAGTGAAAAGATCTTGTCATATCCAGAGACTTCAAAAACCTCCTGAATGTAATCCTTGACGCCACATATCGCAACTTTACCCGAAGCCTTCTTCAGCCGCTGGTAGGCAAGGACCAGCACTCGCAGACCCGAGCTATTGATGTAGTCAAGACTGGAAAAATCAAAAAGCAGTTGAGTCTCGCCACCCTCAAGCAAAGCCAGAACCTTCACTTCCATGGCCTGGGTTCCCTCTGCGTCAAGGTTGCCGTCCACAGCCAGAATGGTGATGCCATTTTCCTTGGATTCAATCATTGCCACGATAAACCTCCATATGTCCTATCCACGCGAACAACACTCCTCGCAGATTTTTTTAGTAAGAAGCAAGACGTTCTTGCCATCTTCCCGTTTGTAGTTAATATCATCCACCATATTCTTGACCAGGTGAATACCCATGCCGCCGATAGCTCTCTTCCTCTCTTCCAGCGGCACATCAAATTCAGGTTCAGGGGCCTCAAGAATGTTGAAAGGCTCGGAGTCGTCCTCAATCCGTATGATGAGAACGCCGTCTTTCAAGACAAGAGTCACGTCAATGGGATGCTCGTCAAAATCGGCATACCCATATGAGATGATATTGGTGATCATCTCGTCCAAGCACAACGTAAGATGAAAAATGATTTTCATGGACAAACCATGTGTTGCCCCGAAGTCTTCCACTTTGGAGTGAAAACACTTGAAACAATTCATTTTATTGGTCATGCGGAAGGAAATAAAATCTTCAGCCATTCCTGTTTCCATTACGTTTTCCTGATTACTACCACGGCAATATCATCTTCCTGTCCATTGCCCTGATATGCTGACACCCCGTCCATGATCGCCATTTGAATGCTCTCAGCACTTTTATGAGCATTCTCACGGATGATGGCAAGCATTCTCTTCTTCCCGAACATTTCCGATGTACTGCTACGTGCTTCCCATACGCCATCCGTGGCAAGAACCAGAATCTCACCGGATTCAAGAATGTCTTCATACCCATGAAATTGGAAATCAGGCAAGACTCCAAGGGCAAGACCCTCACCACCCAGTTCCCCGAATTCATCGGTTTCAGGAGTGTAGCGTACGGCCGGATCATGACCCGCCCGAACCCAGCGAATCCTGTTGGAGTCTTCCTCCAGCAAAAGATAGAACATCGTAAGGAAACGCCCCGTGCCATCCAGATCGGCACTCAAAAAATTATTAATTGCCCCGATACGAACCTCCGGAGCCATCATGACCTTGGACAGACTGTGCAGTTGCCCCCTGGCCGTTGCCATGACCAATGAAGACGGCACACCATGGCCTGACACATCCCCAAGCACCACGCCACAAATCCGGCCGGACTCGCTCCTGACCTCGATGAAATCGTAGTAGTCGCCACCAGTCTGATCGCAATAGGCTATGCCACCGGAAACATCATACCCTGAAATCCGCGGTTCGGTTCGAGGCAGAAGCAACTTCTGGACTTCCTGAGCCAATTCCAGATCCTTGCTGATTCGCAAATGCTCCTTCAATTGAGGCCCCATTTCGTTGAAGGAATCAATGAGAATATCACGCTCATCGCCCATACGCATGGGCATTCGAGCCGAAAAATCTCCTCGGGCCAGACGCCGTGCGCCTTCTGCCATGACAAGAATCGGTCGGGTGATGGCCCGGGAACCAAACCATGCGATCAGCCCCGTAATGATCAGCATGACACCACTGATAATGGAAGAGATGTCACGCATCCTGGCAAACAGTCCGGTCAGGGAACCAACCACTTCATCCGGCAGCTTGGAAACAACACTTTCCGGAACAATAAGCATGAAACTGAAATATTCGTTGGAAGCAAACGCCCAGACAGAGGGTTTCCCCCTGTATGAAAGATGCACGACTCCGGAAGTCTTCTCAGTCATGATCTGCATGAGATTCTTGAAGCCACCAGAATCCCCGGAAACAAGCCAATCCTGTTCAACACCGCTCATCCAATGACGACGGCCTCCCTCTCCATGCTCCTGCTGGGCCAGTATGAGCAACCCGTCATCCCCGGATTTGTCGTCGGATATGCGCTGCACCATGAACGAACGGATATCCCCACTCCAACGAGACTTCAGGTCAGCCTCGTCCAACATGACTGAAATCGGAACATCAAGAGATGCCGTTCCAATAAACCTTCCGGTTTCGTCACGAACAGAATGCCCCACGGTTGCCACGACCATATGAGTAGACGGGTCCACAATCGGCGTGGTCCAGACACTGGCTCCCAAAGCCTGACGTGTACGTTTGTACCATTCCTGATTACGATGATCATACATCATGGGGAAGTTGCCATGGCCGGGATATGTCGCATAGACACCGGATTCCAGCCCCACATGCAACCAATATGCGGTGTCTTTCAACTCCCCGTATATTTCCTTAAACGAAGGCAACAGCCCCTGAAGCCGTGTGATCTGATCAGCCACGTCAGCCCGAATCACGCCCGGAGGCAGATAATAGGCAGAGTGCTCCAGGCTTATCTTGATGGGCCGAATCTTGCCGCCCATGGTCTCCCGGACATAGCCATCAGCATATCCTGCGCCCGCAGGTCCGCTGTCCGTGTCTGCAAAGCCATTGGAAAAATAGGGGGGACTCCCTGCTTCAGGCGACTGCCATTCAAGGAAATGCTCGACCCGCTGGGCAAGCATGCGTGCCCCAATCATCATGGCATCCCCTTTCGCGTCCAAAATGGCGAGCAACGACACGGCATTGTACTCAAGCTCGGCACTGACGATATCCAACAGTTCAATGCGGGCCTTTTCAGACACTTCATCGGCCATTTTCTGGGCAGCCCGCATCGTGATTCCGCGTGAAATGAATATCGGCCCCAAGCTGAATGCAAGAAGCACAACAAAAAATTTGATGCGAATGGATACTTTCATTATCATTACCTGTTGGACACGCTTTTTTGACCGCCTATAGCCGTTTAATCACAGATACGGACCAATTGTCCACTTTCTCACCCTACCGATCCATTATAACACTTGGAAAAACGACAGATTCCGTCTATATACCTAAGGTACGTCAACAATTCCACAATACGGACAGAAATATGGCACATCCCAACGACCAAAAACGCATCACCAAGACATCTCTCTATTCCTGGGTCCTTTACAAAAACATCAAGCTTCAGCTCATCGTGGTCGGAGTCATCGTAATCACGGTCGCCATGCGCGTCTTCCCGCTTGAGATGCAAAAACGCATCATCAACGAAGCCATCGGCATGAAGGACCTCCCGGCCCTGTACCGCTACTGCGCTCTATACATCGGAGCAGTAACCATGGCTGGCATCCTCAAATATATAATCAACCTCATGCAGAACTACATCGGTGAAAGAACACTGATGATCGTGCGCGAACGACTTTACGAACATCTTCTTTCCCTGCCCGTCCAATTCTTTCGCCGCACCTCGCCAGGCAACGTCATTTCCTACATAATCACCGAATTCATCCCTGTAGCGACCTTTATCGGGCAAGCCGTGGCCGTGCCTGCGGTCAATATCCTGACCTTTTTCGCCATGGCCGGGTACATGATTCATCTCAATCCAACCATTGGCCTGATCTCCATCACTCTCTACCCCATCGAACTCATCATCCTGCCACGCATCCAGAAATATTTCCGCAGAGCCAACCGCGACCGCATCAAACACACCCAGAGACTCTCGGGACTGATAGGCGAAGCGGTCTCCGGTGTACACGAAGTCCACTCCAACGCTTCGATCCCTCTTGAAAAAGACCGGTTCTCAAGTGTTCTCAAAAAGCTCTACAAGGCCACCTTGATGCAGAATTCCATCAAGTTCGGCATCAAATTCATCAACAACTTTTTCATGAGCCTCGGACCCTTTGTGCTCTTCCTCATCGGCGGATACTACGCCATCAAGGGACACTTTGACGTGGGTGCCATCGTCGCCTTCCTGTCTGCCTATGAAAAGCTCTACGACCCGTGGAAGGAACTCATGGACTTCTGGCAGGTCTATCAGGACAGCTCGGTCCGCTACAAGCAGATCATGCGCGCCTTCGACCATGCCCCGGAATTTGCCCAATCCACCGATGCTCGTGAACCCTACGCCCTGGACAACGATGTGGAGATCAGAGATCTCTCCTTTGTGGTTGGCGGAAACATCAAATTGCTGGACCGCGTCTCACTGAAGGTCAAGGGGGGCGAACATGTGGCCCTGGTCGGCTTCTCCGGTTCAGGCAAATCAACCCTCGCCCTATGCGTTGCCCAACTTTACAAATACACAGGCGGCAGTTTGCTCGTGGGCGGCCGCGAAATTTCGGAACTGACCAAACAGGACATCTCCTACAACCTCGGCATGGTTGCCCAGCATCCGTTCATTTTCGACGGCACGGTCAAGGAAAACCTCCTGTATTCGTGCAAATCCCTTTCCATGCAAGGCGGAAGCTGCACCGACTCCGGCGAAGAGCCCTCCCTGGATGACCTTATCAAGATCACCCAGCAGGTAGGACTGTTCACCGATGTCCTCTCCTTTGCCCTCAGGGCCAAGCTCGGCGAAGACAATAAGGACATACCCCTCAGGGAAGCCATCCTTTCCTCGCGCAGGGAATTTCAGGAAGGTGACGACGGAATGTACGCAGATGTGGCAGAATTCATCGAATTCTTCGACATGAATGTCTACAGCCGATACATGACCGTAGCCGAAAACATCGCCTTTGGTGCCGCTATCCAGGAAGAATTCGACCAGGAACATCTGCACGAAAGAGCCAGTTTCCTTACATTCCTGGAAGACCACGGTCTGCTTGCCCATCTCACAGTGCTGGGCGAAACCCTGGCCCGCGTTGTGACAGACGGAATGGGACCCGAACCCGAGCACAGTGCATTTGCGACCAGTCCCATCCCCGAGAACAGCTATGGAGAATATCAAAAGGTCGCCAACCGACTGGATTCCGGCGAGCCGCTGAGTGATGAAGAACAAGGCCTGATTCTCAAATTGGCCCTGTGTTATATCCCCGGCATCCACAGACAAATTGACCTGGACAAAGGCTTTGCCAATAGGGTTGTAAAATCCCGCCCGGACTTCATTGATCTGGTCAACACCGAATTCCCCGGAGCCTTCAGCTTCTTCAAGGCCGACAAATACATCGAGAGTCTCAATATTCAGGACAATATCCTATTTGGTCGCGTCCGAACCGATGCCGTTGGTGCCGAAGACGATATCAACCACCGAATCATGCAGGCTCTCATCATGCAGGCATCCCTGGAGCCGGTGGCCGAGATGGGCCTCAACTTTGAAGTAGGCAGCATGGGCGACCGACTGTCCGGCGGCCAACGCCAAAAAGTCGCCTTGGCCCGCACATTCCTCAAAAACCCGGCAGTTCTCATTCTTGACGAGGCCACAGCCGCGTTGGACAACAAGTCCCAAGGACGTGTGCAGAACATCCTCACCAACAACTGGAAAGGAAAGTCCACGGTTCTGGCAGTCATCCATCGTCTCGACATGCTGCCCTATTACGACAAAATAGTGGTTCTCAAGGCAGGCAAGGTCGTGGAACAGGGTGGCTACGAGGAACTCATGGAACGCAGGGGTGCACTGCACCTTCTTGTCAACGGAAAGGAAGAATAGCCTTCCCGCCAATCAGGAACAAAACCAACCGAACGCGCATTCTTATGCATGTTCGGTTGGTTTTTTGAAAAAAAGTGTAACAAAATTCTTCAAAAAGCAAAAAATAACCTCAAATTTTCACTTTACAGCCGTGTTTTTTGAATGTAGGCAGATTTTACCCAATTGGGACTCTCTTCCTCTCATAGTGCTCCGACCTCGAAGATGACCTCCGGGGTCGGAGCCTGTATAATCGACCCCCTAATCAGGGATTTTCAGGAGGCACCCATGCCCGAACCAGCCGAAAAAGCTACAGAGCTCTTCCGTCAGATGAACAAGAATCGCCGTGATGTTTTCAAGGCGTATCAGGAATTCACTTCCACCATCAAAAAGGGCAGTGCCATCGAGAGCAAGTACCAGTCGCTCATTCTCATTGCCTGCTCCATCCTCTCCCAGTGCGACATGTGCATCTCCCTGCATGTGCAGAACGCCGCAACACACGGCGCAACCAGGGATGAAATCATTGATGCCGGACTCTTGGCCGTTGCCATGGGTGGATCCCCGAAAATGATGCATATGCGACACGTATACGAAGAAGTCGAAAAACTGTTTGATTAAGCCTGAAGCCAGAATGAATTGAAAGCCGCCCGAGACACTGTCCCGGGCGGCTTTATTTTAGACGTCAAGGGACAACAGCCTCCCGGAATCTGTCTGACTCACGAGCCAAAACGAAACGGGCCTGTCGAGGTAACTCGACAGGCCCGTTCGATCATTTGTTTCAGACCCACTACTTGCCGGTCAGGACCTTGCCGACTCGGGCAAGGGCATCCTTCAGAACCTCGTCGTCCACGGCATAGGAAAACCGAATGCATTTGTCATCGCCAAAAGCGGAACCAGGTACAAGGGCCACGCCAGCTTCATCGAGAATCCTGGTACACATGGCCGCGGAGTCAGGTGCATCATCCGTGAAGAACTGATTGAGCACCGGGAAAAGATAAAAGGCTCCGTCCGGTTTCGGACACAGGGCACCCCATCCGGTAATGATCTCGTAGGCAATATCACGTCGGCGGACAAAGGACTTCTTCATCTCGTCCACGATATCCCAGGAACCGGTCAGTCCCGCGAGGGCTGCCTTCTGGGTAATGGAATTGATATTGGACGTGGATTGACCCTGAATCTTGGACATGGCCTTGACCAGATCCTCATGAGCCAGTGCATATCCCACCCGCCAGCCAGTCATGCAAAAAGACTTGGACAGAGCACCGACAATGGCGATGGAGTCAGGGTTGGCCTCCCATGCCTTGGACAGGGAAGCGGGTTCAGCCGGGGCGTAGACCAGACGATCGTAGACCTCATCGGAAATGATGAAAACATTGTTGTCCCGAGCCCATTCAGCAATACCATCAAGCTGGTCCTGCGTGTAGCAGCAACCGGTCGGGTTGGACGGAGAATTGAGGATGAGTACGCGGGTCTTGTCCGTGCGAGCGGCCTCCAGGTCCTCGACAGACACCAGATACCCCTGCTCGGCAGTGGTGGGGACGAACACGGACACGCCCTCTGCCAGTTGAACCATGGCCGGATAGCTGACCCAGTAGGGAGTCGGGATGAGCACTTCCTCTCCGGGGTTCACCAAAGCCATGAGCAGATTGTACAGAACCTGCTTGCCTCCGTTACTGACTATGGTGTTGTCACCACACGCCCTGGCATTGTAAAATCTGGTATAATACTGAGCCACGGCCTCCCGCAACTCGGGAATGCCCGGAACCGGCGTGTATCGGGTGAAACCCTCATCCATGGCAACCTTGGCTGCATCGCAGACATGCTGCGGAGTCCCGAAATCAGGCTGCCCCACGGCCAGGCTGATAATTTCCCGGCCCTGAGCGCGAAGCTCCTGCGCCTTGGCGTTGACAGCCAGTGTGGCGGACGGCTTGATCCGCGCCAAACGATCGGAAATGCGCATCTGAAGGCTCTCTTGGTGGTTGGCAGGTTGATGAAAAACGCACGCTTGCTGCGTTGCTGCAAAATAGCCAATAGACCAAAAAAAAAAGAACGTAAATCGGCTTTTGACTCCTGACTGAAAAAAGTTGCTCTTCGTGTTTACCTGTCCATAAATTCATCCTTCATGCACGAGAATCTGACACACGCAAAACACGCGGCAACCAGGCGCAATGACAGCGAAACGCTGCCATTCAGAGCCCCCTCGTCAAACCGGACATGGCCGAACACGACTTCAAGCCGGAAAGTTTTGGTATCCTCTGGTGCAAAGGCGTAGCCTATATCGTGAAAGTGAGTTGAGGGAGAGACGAAGCCTTATATTATTAAAAAATTCCTGATTTGTCCCAACCTCGAAAATAGGCTATGAAAAGAATCAACCCCGTTGAGTGAGAGTCCCAAGACCCTGTTGTCGTATCACCTGTGCCGTCCTCCACCTCGGAGTCCTCATGTCAGCCAGATACCGCAAATGGACCACAGCCCTGATTGTATTGGCACTCTCGCTGGTGCTCTGCAACGGACTGGCACAAGCTCAACAGCAACAATCCCCGGAAGCCTCCCTCATTCCCATGAATGAAAAGGAACGTGCATGGCTTGACGCCCACAGGGACCTCCGACTCGGAGTCTGGCTCAGCGCACCACCCATCATGTTCAGGGGAGACGACGGGTCCCTGCAAGGCATTGTCCCGGCCTACATCGACATCCTGACACAAAAGCTCGGTCTCAATCCCCGGCGGATACGGGCTTCGGGTTTCAATGCCGCATGGGAACTCGCCAAGGCCGGAGAAGTGGACATGATGCCAGCCATAACCGGCACGCCGGAGCGGGCCAGCGACATGCTCATTTCCAAGCCATATTTCCACATGCCCATTGTTCTTGTTACCCGAGCAGACTTTCCCTTCATTACCGGGCTCGACGATTTCACCGGCAGAATCGTTGCCGTGAACACCGGACATGTCAGTCACATTCACATGGTCAAAGACCATCCTGACATCATTCCCATGCCGGTCGAATCACCAAAACTGGGCCTGGATGCAGTGGCAAAAGGACAGGCTGACGCCTTCATGGGCACGGAAGCGTCCGTTGCATACCTCTCTCGCATGCACGGCATCACCAACATCCGCATCGCAGCCATCACCGAGTACTCCTATCGTGTCTCCATCGGCATTCGAAAAGACTGGCCAATTCTGCTCACCCTGGTAGACCGCGCCCTGGCGTCCATCCCGGACAAGGAAAAAAAGGATATTCACGATTACTGGACCGTACTGCACGACAGTCAATGGGTGGAACGCCCCCACGTTTGGCAGATTGCAGGGGGGATTCTTGCCGGGGCCTTTTGCCTGATGGGAATAATCCTGTTCTGGAACCGACGACTGGCCGCTGAAGTCAAAAAATTGAAACAAGCGGAAACTCATTACAGAAAGAAACATGGGGTCGCCCAGCGAGTCATCGAATCAGCAGACGTCATCATCGTGGGCCTAGACTACGCAGGCCAGGTACAGTTGCTGAACCGGGCTGGCGAAACCCTCACCGGCTACAGTCGAGAAGAACTCATCGGCAGGAACTGGTTCGACGTTGTGGTCCCCAAAGATCAATATCCTTTTGTCTGGGATGAGTTTACCAGACTCCTGAACGAAGGAGGCAGGGCATCCTCTGACACCTTTGAAAACCCCATCCTGACCAAGACTGGCGAAACCAGAAATATTCTATGGCGCAACTCGGTCACCGGAGATCACAAGGACGGTCTTGCGGCCATATCCTTTGGAACTGACATTACCAACCGACTCCAGGCCGAGGAGGAATTGAGACTTACCCAATTTGCAATGGACAACGCCGCTGTCGGCATCTTCAGGGTCAAACAATCGGGTCGCATCGTCTACATCAACAGATCTGCCGCCAAGATGCTCGGCTATACCCGCAGCGAACTCAAGCGCAAGACCATCCCCGAAATCGCACCCGACCTCACAGCACAAACATGGTCTGCCTTCTGGCACCGGCTCAAGTACAACCAGATGCTCACTTTTGAACTCTCAATCCGCGACAAGTCGGGCAAGGCATTCCCGGCAGAATTGACAGTCTACTACCTGCTCTTCAAGGGCACGGAACTCGCCATCGGATTCTTTTCCGACATCTCCGAACGCAAACGGGTGGAAAAGTTGCGCCAGGATGTGGAACGCATGGTCCAGCACGATTTGAGATCACCCACCCTGGCAGTGCAAACCCTGTTCAAAATGTTTGACAGGGCCGACAATCTCACTACAAACCAGCACGAACTGCTCAATAGCGTGAAAAATGCCAGCCTCCGCATGCTCCACATAATCGACATGTCCCGCACGCTCTACAAAATGGAGGCCGGGACATACACGCCAATCACGAAACCGGTGGACCTGCTACACCTGGTCAATCATGTGGCTGAAGAACTCAGGCCACTCATGCATATCAAGAGAATCTCCCTGATCGTCAACCTCGAAGGCAAGCCAGTGAGCAAGGACAACGTCTTCATGGTAGAATCCGATGAAATACCCTGTTACGCCCTGCTTTCCAATCTTCTAAAAAACGCGATCGAGGCATCTCCGACAGGCGAATCGGTCACACTGGATTTCAACGCCTCGAACAACAACACCATTAAGGTTCACAATCAGGGAGTCATACCGGAAAAGATTCGAAAAACCTTTTTTGACAAGTACGTCACTTTCGGCAAGGAGCAAGGCACAGGCCTGGGCACTTACACATCCCACCTCATTGCCACATCACTGGGAGGTCAGATAGTTTTCACGACCTCGGAAGAGGACGGCACCACCATCACAGTCATTCTGCCATGCCCAAAACGAGAGTGATTCCTGACAATGGCCTGGCTGACAACCCTTACACCACGGGGCTTTCCCCATTTTTTACACTTCTAGTGCAATTTTGGCTGGTCTTTTTGCCATCGTTTATATAGTCTAGATATTCTCTAAGACTGCATGTTACAGAAGACGCCAATCCCGGGAAAACACATTATTCCAGACAGTTACAGAAGGTCCTTTTATGCCCAAACTTAAGATGCCAGCCAATCTTCCAGACCCGATCATCAACGAAAACGCCAAGATAGTCTTGAAGAGGCGGTATCAGAAAAAGGACACCGAGGGTGTCGTCTTTGAAACACCAAAGGAATTGTTCTGGAGGGTGGCATCCGCCATTGCAGAAGAGGAAAGCAAGTATACAAAGTCGTCCACGACACCGGCCAAACTCGCCCGCGAATTCTACGACCTGATGGTGTCATACCGCTTCCTGCCCAACTCGCCCACGCTCATGAACGCGGGAACAAGTCTTGGACAATTGGCCGCCTGTTTCGTCCTTCCTGTGGAAGACACCATTGAAGGCATCTTTGATGCGGTCAAGCATGCAGCCATGATCCACAAGTCCGGTGGAGGCACCGGTTTCTCCTTCTCCAGACTGCGCGCCCAGGATTCAGTGGTCGGGTCTACCGGCGGCGTGGCATCCGGCCCCCTTTCCTTCCTCAAGATTTTCAACTGCGCAACCGAGCAGATCAAGCAGGGTGGCACCCGTCGCGGAGCCAACATGGGCATCCTGCGGGTCGATCACCCGGACATCATGAACTTTATCAAGGCAAAGGAACGCGATGGCGAGTTGAACAACTTCAACCTCTCCATCGGTTTGACCGAAGCATTCATGGAGGCTGTCGAAAAGAAAGCCGACTTTGACCTGATTGCCCCCAATACAGGCAAAGCCGTCGGCTCACTCAATGCCCGCGATGTCTTCAACCTTCTGGTACACAAGGCATGGGAATCCGGTGATCCGGGCATTGTCTTTCTGGACCGCATCAATCGCGACAACCCGACTCCCGAGCTTGGCGAAATAGAGTCCACCAATCCCTGTGGAGAGCAGCCCCTGCTCCCATACGAGGCCTGCAACCTCGGCTCCATCAATCTGGGCAAATGCTTTGCCAAGGGCAAGAACGGCAAAAACAGCCAGATTGATTGGGATGAACTCAAACGCATCATTCATCTGTCGGTCCGTTTTCTGGACAATGTCATCGACGCCTCGGTTTATCCCTTGCCCCAAATTACCGAAACAGTGGGGAAAAACCGCAAAATCGGTCTTGGCGTCATGGGTTGGGCAGATCTGCTCTACCAGCTCAAGGTTGCCTACAACTCCCAGACTGCCGTTGATCTGGCCGAACGCGTCATGAAATTCATGCATGACGAAGCCAGAAGTGCGTCCAAACAACTTGCCAGTGAGCGGGGAGAATTCCCCACCTATGCGAATTCCGTCTTTGGCAAGGCCAATCTCGGTCCCTACCGCAACGCGACCACCACGACCATCGCGCCCACAGGAACCCTGTCCATCATTGGCGGATGCTCCTCCGGGGTCGAGCCCCTGTTCGCACTCAGCTTTGTCCGCAACGTCATGGATAACGACAAGCTGGTGGAAACCAACCCGTTCTTCGAGGCCGCAGTCAAGGAGGCCAACGCTTACTCCCCCAATCTGATGGAAGAGATCTCCAAGGTCGGCACCATCAGAAAAATGAAACACCTTCCCGAGGAACTGCGTACCATTTTTGTCACCTCCATGGACGTCGAACCCATCTGGCATCTCAAGATGCAGGCCGCCTTCCAGAAGCACACTGACAACGCAGTCTCCAAGACCGTCAACCTGCCTGCCACGGCCACCAAGGACGACATCTGGGACATCTACTGGAAGGCATATGAATACGGCTGCAAGGGAGTCACGGTCTACCGCGATGGCTCCAAGACCTCCCAGGTCTTGTGCACTGGTGACAGTGAAAAGAAAAAGGAAAAAGCCGAGGCAGACAAGTCCATTGTCCAGGCACGGCCGGACGTGGTCTACGGCTTCACCCAGAAAATCGATACCGGCCTTGGCGTACTCTTTCTTACAGTCAACGAAATGAACGGCAAACCCTTTGAAGTCTTTGCCACCATCGGCAAGTCCGGCGGTTCCATCACGGCCAAGGCCGAAGCCATTGGACGTCTTGTCTCCCTGGCCCTGCGCTCCGGCGTCAAGGTTCGCGAAATAGTGCAGCAGCTCAAGGGCATTGGCGGCGAAAATCCCAAGTTCATGAAAAAGCATCTGGTCAAGTCCATTCCCGATGCCATTGCCTACGTCTTTGAAGCCCGCTACCTGCAAGGCGACAAGGTCGCTGTCCAGGCTGCGGCACTCAACAAGGAACTCTGCCCAGATTGCGGCGAGCCCCTCGTATTCGAGGAAGGCTGCCACATCTGCAAATCCTGCGCATACACCAAATGCGGATAGGCTGACCCTTTCCACGACAGAAAAGCCGTCCGGGTATGACCCGGACGGCTAGGGAAACCCTGATTAATTCAATCTTCAGGAAGTGCTGTAGAATTGTTCGCTGGCAAGGCGCGCAAAAAAGTCTAGGCTGACGCGTGCTTCCTGCACGCTAGGGTTTGATTTTTTTTGCAGCAACGAAGCCAGAGAGCAATTATGCAGTGCTTCCCTAGCCAATCTGACAGCCTCTTGAAAAGAGATTCGAGTGCAAGGCACAAAAAAAACCAAATCCAATATGTACTTTTTTGTACGTCAGGATTTGATATTTTTCGCAGCACCGCCGCAATCGGACCTTTATCAAGAATCTGCAAAAAAATCAGACAAACCATGATGGCACATGATGGCTGCCACGCTTCAACTCCTCTTCAAGGCGCATGAAATCAGGCTCGATGCGGGCCACTAGAGCCCAGTATTTTGCCGAATGATTGAGGTGCCGGGTATGGCAAAGCTCGTGAAGCAGAAGATGGCTGACCAGTTCGCCGGGCAGGAACAACAACTTGGCGTTGAGACTGATGGTCCCTCTGGCCGAGCAACTCCCCCAACGGGTTTTCTGACGACGAACTCGCATGGAGGCATAGGGCATTGCAAGACGGCAGCTCATGTCGTCAAGAAGAGGAAGCAGGATCTCGCGAGCCTTGACGGCCGCAAAACGCTGCAAGGACTCAAGGATCGCCCCCTGATCCTCAATGGGACCGCGCACCATGAGCCTCCCGCCATTTCCGACCACCGACACTCTTCCGATTTGATCAAGATAATCCACCCGGTACGTGCGTTCGACAGCCTGGAAATTGATGGTTTCCGGCAAATCAGGCAGCCTGCCTGACAAATCCACGCCGCAAGCTTCCATCCTGGCCCGTGTCCGGTCGATCCACGCCCGTTTTCCGTCCAGGAGTTCCGGGACCAGACCGGCATCAAACCGTTTAGGGACCACCACTTCCAACCCCTGACCGGGAACCAGTTTGACCAACACGCGCCGGGCACGCGGATTCATCTTGATAGTTAACGGAAGGCCTCTGTATTCGATCACAAATCACAATCCTCTTCGGAACTCACCTTGATGCTGTTCTCCTTGAGCAACCGGGCAAAAAGACCATCCCCGGAAATTTGTGTGGAAGTGAAGGTGCCATCATAGACAACTCCGCTGCCACAGGACGGGGAGCGCGCCTTGAGTATGGCTTCGGTACATCCGGCCAATCGGGCAAGCCTAAGCCCTTCTTCGGCTCCGCGAACAAAGCACCCGGTGCGATCAATTCCGCCACAATCGACCACCCGGCCATTTTGCAACTCACAGGCAGCACGCGGTGTGGGAAGACCTCCGTAAACCTCCGGGCAAAAGGGAATGGCAAGACCCTGCCGGACAAGTTCGAGTACAGGCTCAAAAGGAGTGGCCGTGCCGTCATATCGGCAGGGAATTCCGGCCAGGCATCCGCTGACAATGACTATTTTCTTTTTTTTCATATGGTTATACTATTGTTTGTTATATGCATGAAGTTATGCATATTCTATCCTTGATTTTTCAGTTGTCAAAGCCCTATTGTGCGCCTCGCGCATAAGGGGATCATCAAATGGACAATATCTTAAAAAAACGCCGAATGTACCTGTTCCTGATCGTGCTCATCGTAGGAGCGCACACAGGTTTTCAAGGCTGGCGCACGCTGCTCAACAACTTTGCCGTGGATGTCGGAGGTCTAAACGGACTGGACATCGGCATTGTTCAATCCGTGCGCGAAATTCCAGGATTTCTGGCGCTGCTCGCCATCTATGTCATCATGATTGTCCGCGAACACAAGCTGGCGGCCCTGTCCGTAGCAGTTCTCGGCGTGGGCGTAGCCCTGACCGGCTTCATGCCCACCACCACGGGCATCATTTTCACCACCTTGATCATGAGCTTCGGATTCCACTACTTTGAGACCATGAATCAATCCCTGACACTTCAATATTTCAGTCACACCGAAGCCCCATTGGTCATGGGACGACTGCGCAGCATATCTGCCCTGACCAATATCGTCGTGGGCGGAGCCATCTATCTCATGGTAAAACACATGGGCTACACCGAGATGTTCGCCATCCTCGGAGCCGTGGCCGTGGTGTGCGGTCTGTGGGCACTGACCCGCGACCCCTCAGCAGAGGGATTGCCTCTTCAGCGCAAGAAAATGGTCTTCAAAAAGAAATACTGGCTCTTCTATGCCCTGACTTTCATGAGCGGTGCCAGACGACAGATTTTCGTGGGATTCGCGGTGTTCCTGCTGGTGGAAAAATTCGACTACACAGTTCAGGCAATCACCATTCTCTTTGTCATCAACAACGTGATCAACTATTTCATCAATCCACTCATAGGAAAAGCCGTAAACCGATTCGGGGAACGGACCTTGCTCAGTCTGGAATATTCCAGCCTGACACTGGTATTCATAGGTTATGCCTTTACCGAAAACGCACTCATGGCCGGAGCACTGTACGTGGTGGACAATATCTTCTTCAACTTCGCCATGTCTATCAGGACCTTCTATCAGAAAATTGCCGACCCGCGCGACATAGCTTCAGGCATGGCTGTGGGATTCACCATAAACCACATCGCAGCCGTATTCATCCCGGCTGCTGGCGGACTGCTCTGGATAACCAACTATCGCGCCGTGTTTCTGGGCGCAGTGGGAATGTGCATCATCTCGCTCACCCTGAGCCAGCTGATCACTGGCCAATTGCGATTAGCGAAATCAACAAGTTGACTTGACCTCAGACTGCGCTACCATCTAGAGTATTAAATACTATTATCATTTGTGCGAGCCAACCATAGCCGCAACAGGATTCACATGAAAGGATTGGGACAAGGACTGCCAAAGGTCTTCCTGCAAACTGGTGACTGTTTTTTCGGAGTTCAGCCAACGCTGGTGACCACCGTGCTCGGTTCGTGCGTCGCCGTGATCATGCACGCACCCAAACACGGCATAGGCACCATCTGTCACGCCTTTCTGCCCGACAGTTCCGAAGGCAAGCGCGACAAAGACTCTGAGCCGCAAATCTGCCGATTCGTGGACACCGCCCTGCAAAACATGCTTGAATCCCTCGACAGAATCGGAGTGCCTCGGCGCGATTTGGTCATCAAGATGTTCGGCGGCTCATCAGGCATTGCTGTTCGCGGCATGGAGTACAGCTCCTACGACATTGGCAGGCGCAACGTGGAAATGGCAAAAAAACTCCTGCGTTTTGCGCGGCTCGACATCGCGGTCAAGGATGTGGGCGGCAATCAGGGACGCAAGATCCTCTTCCATACCCAGACCGGCGAAGTCTGGCTCAAGCGACTTCGTCACCTCTCTTTTGCGGACAAAACGACCAGCGATTCCATCGACACCAAATTCTAGGGGAAACAATGACTCTTTCTTCAAAACGGCTTTTCGGTTTTTTCCTGTCCCTGTGCATGACTCTGATCATTGGCACCGGGGCTCTGGCAGGAAACACTGCCTTTCAATACTCGACAATCGACGCACTTCTTGGCGGATTGTACGATGGTGAAATGACTCTCAAGGAGCTTCTGTATCAAGGCGATTTCGGCTTGGGAACCCTTAACGGCGTCGATGGAGAACTGGTCGTCCTTGACGGCACCCCCTACCACATCTCGGCAGGAGGCAAGGCATCCATTCCATCCGACTCCTCGAAAATCCCCTTTGCAACAACATCCTTTTTCGAAGAGGATTCCATCCTCAAACTGGACAAGATCACCAGCATGAAAGCCCTGAACACAGCCGTGGAAAAAGGGCTGCCGTCGCGTAACGTTTTCTATGCCATTCGCATTGATGGACAATTTTCCTTTGTCAAAGCCCGGGCCATTCCCAAACAGAACAAACCTTATGAACCCCTGGCCCAAGTGGTCAAGCATCAGGTGGTGGTCCAGTTCTCGGGCAAAGGCACTCTGGTCGGCTACTACTCCCCGCCTTTTGTAAAGGGAGTCAACGTCCCCGGTTTCCATTGGCATTTCCTGACTCAGGACCGTACCGGCGGCGGCCATGTGCTGGATTGCTCATTTGCTCCCACCACAGCACGCCTGGATTCCCTGCGAATACTCACCGTCAAGCTGCCGGACTCCAAGGAATTCGACGACATGAATCTGACTGATGACAAGGGCGAAGAAATGGACGCCGTGGAAAAAGACCCTGACATGAAACAATAGCAACCCTTGGAGTGGAGATGGAAAAATTCCAGGTTATTGTCGATCCAGATCTCAAGACGATCCTCCCGCGGTACATCGAAATCCTGTGGGAACAACTCTCGATCCTCGAACAATCCGCTGAATCTGGCGACAGCGAAACCGCCTGTATACTCGGTCACAAACTCAAGGGAACAGGCTCATCCTACGGGTTCAACAGGCTGACCGAATTGGGCGCAGCAATCGAAACAGCAAGTAAAAGCAAAGACTTTGAAACGACAGGAAAGCTCGCAACAAAAATGCGCAACTACCTTGAGAATGCCGAAATCATATACGGGAAATAAGGCATTACTTTGAATATACTCATGTTTGCCATCAATGACCCTGCTGGAACGGCCATTCAATTCTGCAAGGCGGTCAACAAGTTCAGTCAGCACTCCGCGCGTCTGGTGACCCTCGAAACCCGCTACAGCCATTCCTGGGAAAAAGATCTCCATGTGCCGGAACTGGGGCCTGACGGCATCGAGGAAATCGCCATCCTCATGCGCGAAGCGGACATCTTCCATTTCCACATGACCTGCGACGAACACCAGACTTTCGGCCCTCACCTGCCTGCGGATTTCATGAAAGGCAAAGCGATTGTCCACCACCATCACGGCCACCACGACTTTCGGTCCAACCCGCAATCCTTTCGCGACAAATACAAAAAGCTTGGCCGGTCCAATCTGCTCGTCAGCACACCTGACCTGATGAAAAAACTACCCGAAGCCCGCTGGCAACCCAATCTGGTCCCCATCAACTCCACATTGCTCATGCCCATGTGGGGACGATTCGACGACCATGGCGCGCTCAAGGTCTGTCACTCGCCAACCAGAAAAGACCTCAAAAACACCGACGAATTCATGGACGCAGTCACACGACTGAATAAAAAAGGCGTCAGGCTGGAAGTGGACCTGATCGACGATGTGCCCAATAGTGAATGTCTGGCCCGAAAACGACGGTGTCACGTCCTGTTCGACCACATGCAGGGGTATTATGGTGTCAGCAGCCTGGAAGGATTGTCCCAGGGCGTAGCAGTCATCGCCGGTCTGGACGACTGGAACAGGACACACGTGGCGGAATTTGCCCAAACCGACGAGTTGCCATGGATCACCGCCCATGATCAGGCCGATCTCGAACACGTCCTCAGGGAACTGGACCAGAACCGGGCGCGCTGCCAACGCCTTGGGCTTAACAGCCGGGAATTCATGGAAAAGCACTGGTCAGACAAGCACGTTGCCGGACATCTCGTCGATTTCTACGAAACCATCTGATTCTCAAGGCAGTCTCGCGACTTTGCCATTCAGGATCATTTCCAGTATACCGCTCAGTCTAAGCAACTTTTCGAGGGGAATATTTTATGTCGAGGACAATCAGACAACGTTTGCTTTCCGCCGCCATTGTCGCCATGGCTGGTCTTGTCATTTTCGTTCTGCACACGAATGTCGGCGTGACCAGGGACGACGAACACAGTCAGGTCCGCCAAATGGTGGACCCCACCATATTGCCAGTTGTCCCCAGCTACGAGACCGAACCTCCGGCAATCGAAAAGACTGAACCGGAACCTGTTCATCAGGAACCTGCCTTGACCGAAGTACCCGCTGCTCAGGAACCGCCAGCCCCTATTCAGAAAGAACAGGAGAACACCCCGACTCCTGCGCCTCAACCCGCTCCCGTTGTCACAGCCGAAACACTCGGAACCATCACGGCCATAAACCTGAGCGAGACAGATGCAGGATTCTCGATCACGGTCCGTGCTAACAGGCCAATCGGTGACACTACTTACATGAACCTTTCCAACCCGCACAGACTAGTCATCGACCTGCGCGAAAAATGGGCTTTGAAGACCAGGAACGTGGTCAGACCAGAGGCTGGCCCTGTCAAACACATCGTTGTTGGGACTCATCCCGACAGGCTCCGGCTGGTGGTTCATTTTCGCACCCCTCCAGTCGGGAAGCTGGCCCCCGAGTTTGAACGCACCGGGAACTCGCTGACTGTGACAGTTCCTCTTCCCTAGCACCCCTCTGCACCAGCAGGATTTTTACAGACTTCTGTTGCACAATTGTAACCTTCGGGTCATGCTATCGTAACTCCATCGATTTAAAAGGTTGATTCGGCGAGTCCTTCGACTCGTTGCACTTTTCTTTCCAAACGGAGAATTGACGGCATGAACAACTCCATAAAGGTGGCTTCCGCGAATCTCGATTTCCACTACGGGGATTTCAAGGCACTGGAAGACATCAGCATCGAGTTCGAATCAAAAAAGGTCACAGCCCTCATCGGACCTTCCGGTTGCGGAAAGTCCACCTATCTGCGCTGCATAAACCGCATGAACGACCTCATCCCCGGCACCCGGATTCACGGCAAGATGGTTCTTGATGGTGAAGACATATATGCACCCGGCATCGACGTGGTTTCCTTGCGCCGCCGGATCGGCATGGTCTTTCAGAAGCCCAACCCGTTCCCCAAGACAATTTTCGAGAACGCAGCATATGGCCTTCGCGTCAATGGCGTGAAAAACAAACAATATCTGGAGCAGAAGGTCGAGGAAAGTCTCAAGGGCGCGGCCCTGTGGGACGAGGTCAAGGACCGCCTCCATACTTCAGCCCTGGGACTGTCCGGCGGTCAGCAGCAACGCCTGTGCATTGCCCGCGCACTGGCAGTGGAACCGGAAGTTCTGCTCATGGACGAGCCTGCGTCCGCCCTGGACCCCATCGCCACGCAAAAAATCGAGGACCTGATCCACGAACTCAAGAAAGAGTTCACGATCATCATCGTTACTCACTCCATGCAGCAAGCAGCACGTGTGTCTGACCGCACAGCATTCTTCTACATGGGAAAACTCGTGGAAACGGACGACACCAAATCCATGTTCACCAAACCCGGCAACAAGCAGACCGAGGACTACATTACCGGTCGTTTCGGCTAAACCGGAAGAGTATATATAAAGTAATGAAAGATGCCCCTTGCAAGTCCTTGAAAACCTGATTTTCAGACCATTCAGGAACACCGGAAGCAAAGTGCATGGTTGTCGAAAAAGTTGGAGTTTATTGCAGCAATCAAGCAGATGTTGCTTTTTCGACAATCAGAAAAGGCATGGAGAAATACATGAAACAGCGCGCACATTTTTCAAAAAAAATTGAAACCCTCAAGGGCAAGGTTCTGCGCATGGCGTCCCTGTCCGAATCAGCCGTACACAAGTCAATCAAGGCATACCTCGAAAACGATGCCGATCTCGCCGAGGAAGTCCTTGTCGGTGACAATGCCATCAATAAAATGGAAGACGATCTGGACAATTTCTGTCTTGAACTACTGGCACTTGACCAGCCCATGGCAATTGATCTGCGTACAATCGTCGGTGCTCAGCGCATTACGGTGAACCTCGAACGACTGGGAGACGAGGCCGTCAATCTCGCGCACCGTGCCATGTTCCTAAGCACCCGGCCGCCCCTGCCTCACAGCCCGAAAATGGAAAGCCTGGCAGCAACCGCAAAGCTCATGCTGTCCGATGCTCTCAAGGCATATGTGGACGAAGACGTTGAACTTGCGAATCAGGTCTGCCGCATGGATGACAAGGCCGACGACCTGAACATTTCCATCCTCAGACACCTGGTCAGCGACATGGTGACCGAATCCCGCATCGTAGAACGCGGCGTTCATGCCATCATCGGCGCGCGTCACCTTGAACGAATGGCCGATCTCGCCACAAATGTGGCTGAATCAGTGGCCTTTATCAAGGATGGGACAAGCATGAAACACCACTGCAAGGATTAGAAAACAACCACTCCTTCACCCTCGTTATTAGCAATTTTGCTCACCCCGGAAAGGCTCTGTTTTTCTCAAAAAACCTTTGGGGAAAAGAGTTTACAGGGTGCCTTTTTTCCGTTAAGTACATGATTCTTCTTAAAAGAGGAGGGGCAGATTATTATCTGCAACCAGCTAGAATGGCTGGCCTTCCAAACAAGGAGCGTAAAGATGACGGAGCCGGTCCCTTGGACCGACCGCGCATTCGGGGGCTCGACTGCCTCGGAACGATTCACCCGGACGCGCTGGTACCCTCATCTTAGAAATATACGCAAATACAAATTGCCCGAGGTCCGTTGTGGAGGTAACCCATGGAAAAAACTATCGAATCTGTTGAAGAACCTGAAATGGAAATGAATTTTGCTGATGCTCTTGACGAGTATCTCAATTCTGATTTCGGGAACCTGGACGAAGGCACCATCGTATCCGGTGAAATCGTCAAAGTTGACAAGGACTACGTACTCGTCGATGTGAATTTCAAGTCCGAAGGACAAATTCCCGTCTCCGAATTCACCGAACCAGACGGCACTGTTTCCGTTTCAATCGGTGAAAAGGTCGACGTTTTCGTCGCCCGCAAGAACGAAGCCGAAGGCACCATCTACTTGTCCCGTGACAAGGCCAAGCGGATGCAGCTTTTTGATAAACTCGAAGAACTCATGGAGAAGGACGGCGAAGCAATTGGCCGTATCCTTCGTCGCATCAAGGGTGGTTACACCGTTGATCTCGGCGGAGTCGAAGCCTTCCTGCCAGGTTCTCATGTTGATCTGCGCCCTGTCCCGGACATGGACGCCCTGGTCAACAAGGAATTCAATTTCAAGATCCTCAAGATCAACCGTCGCCGCTCCAACGTCATCGTTTCCCGCCGCGTGCTCCTCGAAGAAATGCGCAGCGAACAGCGTGACCAGTTGCTCGGCACCCTCGAAGAGGGCCAGGTTGTTGAGGGCAAGGTCAAGAACATCACCGAATACGGTGTCTTCATCGACCTCGGTGGACTCGACGGTCTGCTGCACATCACCGACATGTCCTGGAAGCGCATCAAGCATCCCAAGGAAATGGTCCAACTGGGTGATGATCTCCAACTGAAGATTCTGAACTTCGACCGTGAAGGCCAGAAGGTCTCTCTCGGACTCAAGCAGCTTGTTTCCGATCCTTGGGAAAACATTGCCGAGAAGTACCCCGAAGAGTCCAGGTTCACAGGAACCATCACCAATCTCGCCGACTACGGCGCATTTGTTGAGTTGGAAAACGGCGTTGAAGGCCTGGTTCACATCTCCGAGATGTCCTGGACCCGCAAGCTCCGTCATCCCTCCCAGATGGTCAAGGTTGGAGACGAAGTCGAAGTCATCGTGCTCGGCGTCGATCAGGAAAAGAAGCGCATCTCTCTCGGCATGAAGCAGATCAGCCCCAATCCGTGGGATGTGGTTGCTGAGAAGTACCCCGAGGGCACTGTCCTTGAGGGCGCAATCAAGAACATCACCGAATTCGGCGTCTTCATCGGAATCGAAGAAGGCATCGACGGTCTGATCCACGTTTCAGATATCTCCTGGACCAAGAAGATTCGCCACCCCTCAGAGGTTTTCAAGAGCGGAGATGCAGTCCAGGCCAAGGTTCTGACCGTGGACAAGGAAAACGAGAAGTTCACTCTTGGTGTCAAGCAACTGACCGAAGACCCCTGGACTCAGGTTCCCTCCAGATACCCCGTGGGCCAGAAGGTCAACGGCACCGTCACCAACATCACTGACTTCGGTCTTTTTGTTGAGGTCGAGGAAGGTATCGAAGGACTGGTTCATGTCTCCGAGATCAGCCGCAAGAAGATCAAGTCCCCCTCCGAACTGTTCAAGGAAGGAGACGTCATCGAAGCCAAGGTCATCCACGTTTCCGCAAACGAACGCCGTCTTGGCCTGTCCATAAAGCAGACCACGGAAGAACCTGCATCTGGTGGCCCCCGCAAGTCCAAGAGCTTTGGCGGTGGCGGCAGCATTGATGCCGGATCATCCCTTGGCGACCTGCTTCGCGAAAAGCTGCAGGAAGCTGCCGGAGAAATTCCCGAGAATGCTCCTGCTGTAGAAGCTGCTCCCGAAGCAGAAGCTCCGGTCGAAACACCGGTTGAAGCTCCAGTTGAAGCTGCTGCTGAAGTCGAAATCGCTCCCGAAACCGAAGCTCCTGTTGAAGAAGCTCCGGTCGAGGAAAGCGAAGAGACCAAGTAGAGCAACATCATGCGTATGGAAGGAACCGACTCTCGTTTCTCCCAACGCCACCCCTTTATATTTGGGGTACTGATGATTATAATGGCCGTGGTCCTCATTTTGGGGGCTACGGCCTTTTTCCGTTCCATGGGAATATCCGATGGCATACGCATGTTCGGCAAGGACAAGATAGGCGTAGTCCACATCGAGGGCATGATCCTCGATTCCACGGATATCGTGGACTGGATACGTACTCTCAAGAACGACGAATCCGTCAAGGGCATACTCCTGCGGGTCAATTCACCGGGCGGGAGCATTGCTCCGTCCCAGGAAATCTACCAGGCAGTCAAGGCTCTCAATGACATCAAACCCGTTGTTGCCTCTTATGGCACCGTGGCGGCCAGCGGAGGCTATTATGCCTCGGTCCCGGCTCAAGTCATCGTTGCCAATCCCGGGTCCATTACCGCCTCGATCGGGGTCATGGCCGAATTCGTGACTGTTACGCAGGCCATGGAAAAGCTCGGCATCAAACCGGAAGTTCTCACCACCGGAAAATACAAGGCCGCAGGCACACCCATGCGCGATCTTTCCCCGGAACAGCGCGAACAGCTTCTGGGTCTCATGCAGGATCTTCATGAACAATTCGTTGCCGATGTCGCCTCAGCCCGCCAGATGAACCCGGAACGCGTAGCCGCCATAGCGGATGGACGCGCCGTATCAGGTCGCCAGGCTCTCGCTCTCGGCCTTATCGACATGCTCGGCAGTCAGGAGCAGGCCTTTGCCAAACTCAAGGAACTCTGCGGCATCACCGAAAAAGCCGCTCTCCTTGAAGGCCCTGTTGAAGAGCGCACCTTCATTCAGGAAATTCTCGGTTCCTTCAAAATTGACTTGTCGTCCTCACTGCCCACGGGCTGGACCTTTTCCTACAAATAGACACACCCGCTCTGCTTTCTTCCACTTCGCGCCAATCACGCAGGCCTGTATCGCAAAAAAACCACACCGTACTCCGGCTGGGACACTACCTTCAGGCGTCTTCGCCTACATCTTCTCTTTTTTATTTTTATGCGGCTTACGTATCACGGCGCAGTCCAATCCAAAAAAAAGACCGCCTCATCAAGCGGTCATTCGTTTTTCCATACTCGCAATTCCAGCTAAAACCCATACCTCACATATTCCTTGTCCCGCCGATTAATCATCTGAACATACCTATAATTACTCTTCAACTGCGAATCCTCCACAAGCTGATACCCCAGACTCTTGCAATCCGGGCATGCATCAATGGGAATCTCGACCCCCAGACACAACGGCCCTGAATCCGCTCTGGTCTCCACCTTGTACAACCCGCGACACTTCTCGCACATCAACAAAGTCTCCTGCTGCACCTCATTAATGTCATCCGTGTCATAGTATATCCGCTTGTGGCGAACAAAAAGATCGCCGGACACCATGCCCTGTTTGCCATCGCCCTTGGCATCGAACCGTGGTGGGTCAAAATAAAGCTTGGGCAACTGATTGCACAGTTCTTCGATATACTCGGTGGTCCGTGCATCCTGCCTGATGACTTCGGCATTGTAATTGGGTTCCCTTACATGGGAGTAGTCCACCCCGGCCATGGCCAGACAAATGCCGAGATTGATATATGGCAGCGCGCCCTGAATGGAATACCCGCCTTCCAGCACCGCAATGTCCGGCTTGAGCATCTCGTTAAGGGCGGCATATCCTTGGGCCGAAAAATTCATGTTGGTGATGGGATCAGTGAAATGGTTGTCCTGACCAGCTGAATTGATAATCAGATCCGGCTTGAAATCTTCGAGAATGGGCATGACGATCCGTTCCATGGCCATGAGAAAACCTTCATCCGACGTATTGGGCGGCAACGGGATGTTCAGGGTCTTGCCCATGGCCTGCGGCCCGCCCAATTCCTGTGGAAATCCGGAACCCGGATACAGAGTACGGCCATCCTGATGCAATGAAATGAACAACGTGTCCGGGTCATGCCAATAGACGTCCTGAGTACCGTCCCCGTGATGACAATCGGTATCAACAATGGCGACGCGCTTGTGACCATATTTCTCGCGGATATGCTCGATCATCACGGCTTCGATGTTGATATTGCAGAACCCGCGCGAGCCGTGAACCACCTTCATGGCATGATGACCTGGAGGACGAATCATGGCAAAGGCGCAATCCCGCTCGCCTTGCATGACCAGATCAGCGGCCTTCATGGCCCCGCCTGCGGAAATAAGATGTGACCGTGTGGTGACTTCGGACACTCCGGGAAAACAGAAATGAACGCGTTCCACATCCTCTATTGACGCGACATCAGGCTTGTATTCACGCACTCCTTCGATGTCGAAAAGGCCTTCTTCCCGCAATTGATCCTGTGTGTAGAGCAATCGCTCCTGACGCTCGGGATGGGTGGGTGAAATAGCCCAATCATATGCCGGAAAAAAAATGATACCAAGCTTGTTGTTTGCCTTGAGCATGAACTATCTCTCCTCGACCAGAGTCGCGACCACACCGGGACGGACCTGACATTTGACTCGGATATTCTTGCCCACCTGTTCCATGTTTTCAACCATGTTGAAACTGGATGAATGGGTGATCTGAGCATCCTCGGGCTGAAGAAAAACACCCATGGAATCGAGTTGCATGGACAACTGATTGACCGCATCCTTTTGGGCATCTTCCAGATCGTAATTGGTGTGGACGTTCTCACGGTAGGAAAGAGATGGAATGAACAACACATGTCTTTGCGTATCAGCAAACAACTCCAGCTCCCAGGTACTGCGCGTCAAAGCCGCGCCAATGGCATTGGCCACGTCATAATTATCAGGAACCTCGGTTGACAACTGAAATCGACGAAAAACCTCCATCTTCATGGCCTGGGCCGGCCCGCCCATGAGATATATCTTCTTGGGGACCACCCGCTTCTCGTCAAGCAGCTCGTGAATAGTGTACACAGGCTTTGAATTAATCTCGTCAATAAGGCCGCGCGTGGCATCGTATATGGCGTTGGTAGCATATTCAACGGCAGTCCGGGCCAACTGTTCCGGCGACAGGGCATGACTCTTGGCAAAGACTTCGATGGCCGACATGGATACCGCCACATCACCGACCTCGCACAGGCCTTCATAATTTAGCGCATCGGTCAATGTCACCCGTTCGCCGCCCAGACAGACAGACGGACCATGTCTGGTGGGACCGACACGAACAGTATCCCCGACAAGAAAAATGGCCGAATCCCCGCCAATACCAATAGAGTGAACTTTGAGCGCGGTGACCAGCGTTGGATGCGATCCGATGGAAATGCCCTCTCGCTCGATCAGAGGAGAACCGTCCGCAAAAATCGCAATATCTGTGGTTGTACCGCCGATGTCGAGAATCACTGAATCATGAAAAATATCCGTGAGCGCAATAATGCCCATGACCGAAGCGGCAGGACCTGAAAAAATGGATTGCACCGGCATCTTGCGCGACTGGGGAAGCGGCATGGTTCCGCCGTCGGCCTTGAGAATATTCACTTTCACGTGACCCAGCCCCATCTCGGCCAGTCCCTTTTCAACGGCTGTGGCAAAATCATTGAACAGCCGCCAGACCGAACAATTGAAATAGGCGGTCGCCACCCGGCGCGGAAAATTGAGTGCACCGCCCAGTTGATGCCCGAGTGTCACAAAGTCGGCGTATTCGCAATGCGCCTCATCCGTGCATTGGCACACCGAACGCCGAATGACATTCTCATGACGCGGATTGCGAGTTGAGAATTTACCCACAGATGCAAACACGCGTACACCATTGGCGCGACAAGAATCAATGGCAGAAGAAAGCTGACGGCTGGAAAGGGCACGGACCTCATTACCCCGATGATCAATGGAACCATCGATGACATGAAAATCCCTGCACGGCATGTAGTTATGCGGATCAATGCCCGGACCAGACGTGACAATGACGCCAACATCCTCGGTCTTGCCTTGCACAATGGCATTGGTTGAGAGTGTCGTTGACAGATTGAGTTGTGTCACCGCATCCTTGTCAACCTGCTCAAGAATGGC
>JAEINO010000135.1 GCA_016342345.1 Pseudodesulfovibrio sp.
AGTAGGCCGGACACCATGTGCGGTCAAAAGACATGCCCAGGACCTGGGATTGCGTAAGGACGCTTCATAGTCTTGGGTAATATTACTGATGTGTTGAAAAACTGAAATTCAGGTTTAGACAGGAACAATTTTATAGGAGACATGATTATGGCAGAGACAGCGACCCAACAATTAGAGGCGGTGAATGAGGCAGTTCAGAACAAAGCAGGTAAATATCTGACCTTCGCTCTGGGCAGTGAGGAGTACGGACTGGAGATTCTAAAGGTCCGGGAAATTATCGGTTACGTCGAGGTGACCCGCATACCTCAGACGCCCGCGTACGTGCAGGGCGTGATCAATCTGCGGGGCCAGGTGATCCCCGTAGTCGATCTGCGGGCCAAGTTCGGTATGGAGAGCGTCGAGCGGACCGAGGCGACCTGCATCATCGTGGTGGAGATCAGCCGCGCCGACGACGCGATCAGCACCGGCGTGGTGGTTGATCGGGTCCAGGAGGTACTGGATATCGCCGGCGAAGACATCGAAGATACCCCGAGTTTCGGATCATCTGTCGATACTGACTTCATCCTGGGGATGGGCAAGATCGGTGATTCGGTCAAGATTCTGCTGGATATCGACAAGGTGCTGGGCGAGGCGGACCTCTCAGGTTTTGCCAGTAGTTTCGACAGTGAAGCAGTTGCCGAAGCAACCGATATCAAGGAAGTTACGCCAAAGGCAGCGGACGCAAAATAGCAGGGAACTGAAAATGAAAGCGGCATTTGATAATAACCGGCTTACAACGAGCCAATGGGAACCTGCAGGCGACGAATGCAAGCTCGTAATCGTTGAATGTAAGCCTGCGACTGTCAAATGCAACCTTACAATCGGTAAATGTAAGGATGCAGCCGCTGAATGTAAGCCTGCAATCGGCAAATGAAACCTTACAATCGCCAAATGTAAGCCTGCAATCGGCAAATGTAACCTTACAATCGGTAAATGTAAGCTTACATATGATAGATGTAAGCGAGCAAAACGGGCCGTCAAGGCGGCATAAACAAGCATAAAACATTAAACAATAAGGAGTTACAGAATATGGCACAGTTTCCCAGAACAGAAGCCGAAATTGCCGCTCTGGCCCAGGAGATGTTATCGGGTCTGGCGGCCAATGCGGCCACCTATCCGGCCCCGCCGGTAACGACGGCGCAATTAGCGATTTCGTTTAACGCGTATTATACTGCCCAGAACGCCGCTATTGCCGCCCAGGCCGCTGCCGATCAGGCCTATACCGATAAGGCCGATGCCCTTGAGGCGCTGGCCGACGGTATGAAGACGGACCTGCGCTACGCCGAGAACACGGTCGATTTCGATGATGACAAGCTAAAGCTCATCGGATGGGCGGGACGCAAAGCGGCGACTCATCTGGCCATCCCCGGCCAGTGCCGGTTGCTGGAAGCGGTCAAACAGGGTGAGGGGTGGATACAGCTCGACTGGAAGGCCCCTGCCGACGGCGGAAAACCGGCGGCCTATAAGGTCATGCGGCGCGAAAGACCGGCGGGAACATGGGCCGAAGCGGCAACGGCGGTTATCACCGAGGTTACCCTCGTCGATCAGCCTCGCGGACCGGAGCTGGAATACCGCGTCATCGCCGTCAACAAGGTCGGAGACGGCGAACCGAGTAATACCGTGATGGCGGTGTTGTAAGAATGTAAATGTTAGATGTAAATGCCTTGCCCGATGTAGGGCAGGGGACAGAAAAAGAAGAATTTTTTGAAAGGTAAGAACAATGTGGAAAAATATGACAATTGGAAAAAAACTGGCTTTAGGATTTGCTGTTGTGCTATGTGTGTTGGGCGGTATTGTAGTTATGGCATTTACTGGTGTAGGTGGTATTGTTACAAATGCCCAGGAAGTCATCTACGGCAATGAACTCGATGGAAATATGACCCAGAAGGAAGTTGACCACCTGAACTGGGTCAATAAGGTTAGCGCCTTATTAACCGACGAAAATGTTACCACGCTGAATGTAGAATTGGATGACCATCAATGCGGTTTCGGCAAGTGGTTATATAGTGATGCCCGGAAAGAAGCCGAGAAACAGATCCCAGGACTGGCTTCTACCCTCAAAGGGATCGAAGAGCCCCACTGCAAGCTGCACGAAAGCGCAGGTCATATTGGCGAATGTTTCATTCAGGCCGATGCTGAACTACCTGGTTTAATAGCTGCACGTGAAGTTGACCATCTGAACTGGGCAAATGCAATTCGGGACACATTCCTTGAGAATAAGGAAGAGCTTAATGTCCAGGTTGACGGCACGCAATGTGCATTGGGTAAATGGCTGACTACAGCCGAGGCAAAGAAGAACTATGACAACGGCACCGCTGAGTTCAGGAAGGTCTGGGACGCAATGGCCAAAAGCCATGCCGAACTCCACAGAAGTGCCAAAGACATCACAGACGGGTATGCTCAAATCCATCAAGGATTGGAAACACTTTTGCTTAACAGACTGCTGGACCACAAGAACTGGGCTGAAAATGTCAGCAAGGCCATTATTGAGGGCAAAAGCGACCTCGGCGTTCAGACAGATCACTCAAAATGTGCATACGGCAAGTTTCTTGCATCAGAACAATGTGCCGAATATACGAGAACTTTCCCTGAATTTCGCGATGCTGTAGAAGAAAGCAAGGAACCGCACCGCAAGTTGCACGAATCTGCGATTCAGATTTCCAAGGCATTGGAAAAAGGTGTCGAGGGTAAAGCCGAAGCCGAGAAGCTATTCCAGGAAACCACGTTACCGGCTTTAGCCCATGTTGGTGAATGTTTCCATAAAGCCATCACGGCAGAAAAGGGACTTACCGGGCAACAGGCACAGGCCAAGAAGATTTATGACGAAAAGACTACACCCTTATTAAACGAGACCCTGGAACATATGCACGCTATGAAATCTGCCGCTGAGAGTGCGCTGGCCGGTATGAATCAGGCCAATGGCATTTATGCCGAGCATACTGTCCCAAATTTGCATAAGGTACAAGGGTTGCTGCAGGATGCCAGAGAAAAGGTCAAAGATAATGTTATGACCCAGGAAGCTATGCTCGGTGCTGCACAAGGGACAAAACGCAACGTTGGTGTAGTTGGCATAATCGGTATTCTGGCGGGTATCGTTCTGGCCTTTGTCATCGCCCGTGGCATAACTTCGGTCCTCAAGCGAATTATCAATGGTTTAACCGAAGGTTCCGAGCAGGTGTCCTCGGCAGCGGGTCAGGTATCAAGTGCATCGCAGTCACTGGCTGAAGGTGCAACCGAGCAGGCTGCCGGTCTGGAAGAGACATCAAGCTCTCTTGAAGAGATGTCCTCCATGACCAAGCAGAACGCCGAGAATGCCGCCCAGGCCAATAATCTTTCCAGTGAGGCCCGCAAGGCGGCCGACAGCGGCAGTGAATC
>JAEINO010000136.1 GCA_016342345.1 Pseudodesulfovibrio sp.
AAAGCGGTGAAATTGAGCATGATTGTTATCGGAATTGTCATTGCGGTGTTTGTTGCAGCCCTGATTGTTTTTGTCTCTACCTTTGATCTTAATGCTTACAAGGATCGAATTACCAATGCGGTGCTGGACCAGACCGGACGGACGCTTCACTTTGATGGAGAGTTGGAACTGACCTTGTTTCCTCGTCTCGGAGTCACGCTGGGGGGCATGAGTTTGGCCAATGTCGAGTCTTTCGGGCCAAAACCCATGGTTCAGGTTGTTTCGGCGCGTGTTTTTGTTCGGGTGCTACCTTTGCTCAGGGGAAATATCCGGTTCGGGCATATGGAACTTGATGGTTTGACCCTGAATTTGAGTCGGGCTGAAGATGGGGAGACCAATTGGGACGATCTGGTTGGAAGGATTGAGAACGGTGAAAAGACTGAGTCTATAAGTGAGAAAAAATCGCATTTCTCTCTGGAGATAGAGGGCGTGGACATCACGAACGCCAATCTGATGTGGGATGACCGTAAGGGGGATTCCAAATTTTTTCTTCGAGGAGCCAGCCTTACGACCGGGGAAATTTACAAGGGAGCACCGTTCCCTGTGGACGCGAAGCTCGATTTTGAATGTACGAAACCCAACGTCCGGGGATCTTTGACGCTGGTTGGCAATTCCTCCATTGATTTGGAGACTCGTCAATATGGATACATGGACATGAAACTTTCGATATCTGCCGAGGGCGCGGATATTCCCGGTGGCAAGGGGAATGCGGAGATGGCATTGCAGTCCATGGCTCTTGATTTCAACAAGGGATATGCCCAGATTACCGGGTTCACGGTTTCCTCCTATGGAGCAACAGCACATCTGGATGGCTCCATTGAAGGATTAACCAAGGACTTGCAGAAAATGGCAGCCACGGTGACCATTGATTCTTTTGATGCGAAAAAGACTCTTGTGGCATTGGGAGAGGACGCTCCTGTCACTTTGGACCCGGCAGCTTTGACCCAGGTGGGGGGCATGCTTGATTTTGTCTATACCCCCGGACAGATACAGGTGAAAAAGTTGCAGGCCGATCTTGATGGTACTCGTGTGGTGGGCAACGGGCACGTGAAGAAGGGTGAGGAAGAGCCGTCGTATTTTGTTCGTCTGGATGTGGGGAACCTTGATCTGGATCGGTATATGCCGCCAGCTTTGAAGGAAAATACGGAAATGTCCAAGGAGGCGGTTGCTTCAGGGGGCAAGAGCGACCGGCTGATGGACTCACGTGTCCTTCGGCGACTTTCGTTGGACCTTGAGGCCATGGTTGCCGAGTTGAAGGTTGACGGCTTGCGTATGCAGAACGTCAAATGTCAAGTCAAGGCCCGGCATGGCCTGATTCGCATCAGTCCTGTTTCAGCAAACAGCTATGGAGGAACTATTTCAGCCGGAATGACTATCAACGCCTTGAGCAAGTACCCCAAGACTGATCTGATCCTGGGCGTGGACAAGATCAATATCGGGTTATTGTCACAGGATGTACTTGGAGAGGACTCTTATGAAGGGATTGCGAATTTCAATTCCGCGATTTCCTGTGAGGGCGAACGTGTTTCCGGTATGCTCAGATCCATGAACGGAAAAGTCGGATTCAATCTGTCCGATGGGGTTTTCCCGGGAGTTGATCTGATACGCATGGTAAAGAATACCCACAAAAGCAAGGGCGCCCAGAAAGGAACGGTTGAAGCAGCAAAGACGGATTCAACCGCATTTGGTTCGATTTCCGGAACTGGTGTGATCACTGGCGGTATCCTTCGCAACCGCGATCTTGAGGTGAAGGCTCCAGGTCTGCGAGCCACAGGTCAGGGTGCGGTGGTCCTTCCCACAAGACAGATCGATTACTTGTTGAAGGTCAAATTGACCCCGACTTTCAAGGGGCAGGGAGGCCAGTCCTCTGATGATCTCTATGGCGTCATGGTTCCTATTCGGATTTCTGGAAACTTGGACAATCCTCGTTACTGGGTCAGTGTTTCCGAATATGTCAAGGCACTTGGTGGAGCCGTTATAGGAACAGCCGGTGCCGTGCTCGGTGGCGTCAAGGATGCCATAAAGGGAGTGGGGAGTGCCATCAACGGAAGTTGCTGTGAAGATAATGGTACCAAAAAAGAAGCACCGGAAAAAAGAAAGCGTTTTCTGGGAATATTCTAGGCTGCATTTTGTTTTTTAATCCTTTCCTTGTTATTAAAGGATGTTGATTCTGCCATTTTTTAATGAATAATCAGTTCTGGATTGTCACGCAATCGTCATATCTCTTTTTTTGTGGCAGGCTAGAGTGGCCTGATCTGTTCGCATTAATGCGAATTGGACAGAGGAGTTATTTATTATGAACATCCTGTATCTTTGCACCGGTAATTCCTGTCGCAGCCAGATGGCTGAAGGGTGGACCCGGGTTTTGCGCACGGATATCAAATGCTGGTCTGCCGGGGTCGTGAAGCACGGCATGAACGAGAATGCCCTGATGGTCATGGCGGAGGCTGGCGTTGATATGTCAGGGCAATATTCCAAGACTGTGGAAGAGCTTCCGGATGTGCAGTTTGATTACGTTGTCACCCTGTGCGGTCATGCCGCAGAGAATTGTCCGTTTTTCCCTTCCGGGGCTAAACGTGTGCATCGGGGATTTGACGATCCGCCGTCCGAGACCATGGGGATGGAAAGCAAAGACGATGTTCTGGTCGTTTATCGTCGTGTTCGTGACGAAATCAGGACCATGGTTGTAGCTCTGCCGCAGAGTCTGGAAGATTAACTGATCTTGACTTTGATGTCCGCAGGCGGAATGGGGGCTTTGTTTGGCTGTTGTGTCTGGGGTTGCGGTTTGGCTTGTTGTTGTGCCTGCGCCTGCTGGGGTTGACTTTCATCGCCGTTGACCAATTGATGTAACTTGGAGAATGCGCCTTCAAGCGGTTCCTGCTCGGACACCAGTTGCCTGAGAAATTGATTGATGGGACCAACCATGGAAATGGCTTTGTCCACTTCCGTATTGGCTCCTTTCTGATACGCACCGATGTTTACCATGTCTTCCACTCGTTTGAATGTGGCCATGTGTCGGAGCAAGGTTCGTCCGTCGACTTGCGCTTCATTTTGAGTGATGTCGGATCTCAGTCGGCTGATACTCTTGAGTACGTCGATAGCCGGGTAATGGCCGAGGTCGGCCAGTTCGCGGGTAAGGACGATATGTCCATCCAGAATGGCACGAGTGGAGTCGGCGATGGGTTCCGTGAAGTCATCGCCATCGACCAGTACCGTGTATATGCCTGTGATGGAACCATCCCGGCTTTTGCCTGCTCGTTCCAGAAGCTGGGG
>JAEINO010000028.1 GCA_016342345.1 Pseudodesulfovibrio sp.
AACCATTCAGGTCGGGCCATGTCTGGAGGCTCTCGGTTGGGTAAGTTTGATTACAGGCGGGGACTACTATGCCCTAAATTACCACAAGTCAACGCAGTGTTCTGATTCGTTAGCAAGCTGATTTTGTAAAATATTTCCCGTATAAACTTATGTTTAATAGAAAGTTACGATTAGTCGACGACCTGATTCATGCAATGAATCACGCAATTATGATCCAGAACGGACCGGAATGAAAAGTGGATTAAATCGTATATTTTTGATGACGTCATATAAAAATTAGTTCTATAAAATTTCGCAATATGGCGCAGGAAGGGAAAAGCCATTAAAGCTTCACCCTTTCTATCTGAACCGATGATGTCCTGATCTGGTCTATCTGGAGATGATTGTTTATGAATGATTTTTTACCATTTTTGAATGACTGGGAAACCGATCCTAACAATGTCAAACCAGTGTTTGAGCGGTTCAAGCAATTTCTGGAATCCTGCAAAGGTGCAAGCCTGTCCTTCAAAGCTCGCCCCGGAGTCAGTTTTTCATTGCGCGGAGCCTGCCCTGGCCATGAACGAGATCTGTTCGTCATGGTGGACGTAGTAGACGACGATCCTGCTGATCGTTGGCTTTCAGTCTGTTTTTACAATGATCAGATAACAGATGCCGATGAACGCGGAGACTGGGTTCCCGAGGGACTTGGCGGCCTGGATGCCTGTTGTTTCGATTTATCAACGGCTGATGCTGATTTGGCAACCTACACGGAAGCCCGCATCGATGAAGCCTGGAAATCATCACTGGCTGACACCTTGTCCTGATCACCAAATGTCATCTACATTCAACCACAACCCCCTTTGAACATAGCGATCAAAGGGGTTTGTCCTTGGTGGCCAATTGTTTTTTTTCTCCTGCAAATCCGCCCTCAACTCATTAATGGCTGGAGTTTTTCAATTTCAGTAGTCTAAACAAATTTGACTTCACGACCTTACCCTCTCTCTGACAACCCATTTAACCAATACTCAGGGCTCAATTTGTCCCATGCCCAGCCTTATCACTCGTATATTTGACGTCTGACCTAGTAAGTATTAACTATCATTCTCAACAATAGTCCAAGACCAGACAACATAAACGGCAGCAAAGACAACAGGATCAAAGGAAAGCAATCCATGATGCGTGATGAAATAGTCGCAGGCAATAATATAGACATCAATATTCCCATTGACGACTTCAAAGCATTTATCAACGACTTTCCTGCACTGCTGTGGCGTATTGAAATCACTCGCTCCCGCATTGAATTTCTCAACAACCATTCAATCGGAAAACTGGGAAGTGATGCACAGCTTTTTCTAAAAAACACTGACTTCCGCAACAAGATTTTGCTATCGGAAGATGCACATCTGCTTGATGGATTCATGGAAGCCGTCAAGGAAGGAAAAACTGCATCAACAGTATTTCGAGTTCATGATCGGACCGGCAGCAAAGTCTGGTTAAAATTGACTGGTGCCACAAACTCTTGTAATCCCAAATACTATTATGGATATCTTCTAGATGTATCCGACACGGTTCGCGTCATTCGCAGTATCGTCGACAATGACATGGAATTGCAAACCATGCTCGAAAAAAACAGTTTTCCGGCACTTCTGGCAAATGCGGAGAACGGCTCCATTTTAAAAGTAAACGAAAAAATGTCATCACTGTTTGGTCGTACTCCAAAGGCCATGGAGCGCAACAAACTGAGTGAGTTAATGCCACGATCCATGAATAAAATGATTCAGCACATACGTGCCGAAGTACCTTTTTCTCGTGAATGGGCCGGAAAATTGGACTACTGCGCCGAACGGGGAATGATTACAGCTCAAACTGAAGTTCAGTACATGATGCACGGTGACCTAAAACTACTTTTGATCGAACTGCTAAACCCTGAAATCATACAGAAAAATACAAACAAAAATAACGGCATTGACTGTTCCAAAGATTTTTCTCTTCAAAAGGCCATAGAGGGGGTGGAAAGCATGGACGACATCATGCATAAAGCCCTGGAAAGTCCAATGATCGACGGAAAGTATGATGGAGTCATGTTTTCTGATGTCCAAATACGAAAAAACAAGGTCGTGGTATTTGGCGCAGGCGAACCATTTGCCATAATACCCAAAGGTGAAACTTTTTCCTACAAAGGCACCATCGCTGAAGACATTGAACGTTACGAGCTTGACCACCTTGTGGTTGACGACACGCAAGACAGCATCAAACCGATTGACTGGGCATTGTTTATCCCTCGAGGTATCCGTTCCTACTTTGCAAAACCGTATTATGTACGTGGTGTTCTGCGCACGGTTCTTATTGTCTGTTCAACTGAACCAGGCCGATTTTCCGGCAAGGAAGCCACTGCATTTGATACATTTTTTAGCCCCCTTGCCGATGCTGCAAAAACATGGAGAAGACGCAAACGCCAAGGGAAATAGCCCCCTGCCCTCTGACGATATTCCTATTTCAATTTTTTCAAGAGATCACGCTTCTCTGCACAGGTAGCTCATAGTACCCCTGTCATCAATTTGAATTCACACTACCGTTTCTTCCTTTCGTACACTTTTCCCATCGTATATTCCTAATAAAACAACCATTCTTTAGATAACTGTTTCGTTTTCAAAATAAGAAACCAAAAACAGCTTGACCCTCATTTTTGACAATTGGTTCAACCAATATTGAAATTGGTGCTCAAAGATGACAAAATTGGTGTTTTTTTAGCAAAAAAATGAAATTTTGTTGTCATGGTGTTTCATGAGTGCTAATTGGTTCACCAATAGGTCGCAACTCGTCACCAAACAAAACGGATACTCAATTCTGGAGATTAGCGGTGGGAAGAGAAGACAAGATCCTTGAACGACTCTCCGAGATAATCAGAGAACTCGATCTGGAACCAGGAAGCAGGCTCCCTGCCGAACGAAAACTTGCTTCACAGCTTGAGGTGAGTCGCAACACCCTGCGAAACACGCTGCGGATGCTGGAAGCTCGTGGTCTTGTTCGCATCAGGATGGGAAGCGGAACATATTTGAGAACTCGCCTCCTCACCGGCATGGCTCAAGACGCGCTCAATCTCCCACACAATCCCGACAAGCTCCTTGCAGACCAGTTTGAGGCGGCCTTCATGTTCCTGCCTGTAATGGCAACACAATGTGCGGTACGCATCGGAGAACGACAATTAGCGGAATTGCAACAATGCAACATATCCCTTTCACGAAGCCTGTTTGCAGAAGAACCGGAAATGGTTTGGAGCGAATGCCTCAATTTTTTTCACCTCATGGCATTGGGAACCGGCAACGAGTTTGTGGTGCGAACCGTAGAACAGATCTGCTCCACGGATATGTCTGCTCACAAATTGCTCTCGAAAATCGAGAGAGAAGAACGGGAAAAAATATTTGCCGGACACGTCAAGATTCTACACGCACTTCGCGAACGAAACCAGGAAGGAGTCGCTCGACTGACTGAAGACTATGTACTCTGCCTATGCAGAATAATCGAAGAATACGAGCAGGTTAAGATGACGGACATGTTGTTCAAAGCCATGAGAGGAAGAGAACGCGAATGAAGAATCATGTCAGCAGAAGAAATTTCTTCGGGGAAATGGTGAGAGCAGGAATTTACGGACTGTCGGAACTGACTGGCAACAATGCCGACACCGATCAGTTTGAAAACGAAAGTTCTCCCGAGGTCGCAAGCGACTTTACCCCCGAGTTGTTGGCTATGGAAGCCGAAAGGCTAGGTCTCGACCCGGACAAGGACAAGGACGAAATCATCAGAGCCGTTCAGACGGCATTGAGTCGCGTCAAGGATTGTTCATGACCGATTGAGACGAGAAAAAATCGGACGGGACACTGGTTGGCCCCAGAACCCCGCCCTCGGACCTTGTCCGAAAGCCCCACCCTTGGGAAATGGAGGTTTCAATGGAAAGGTACGGCGCAAACTACTTGGAAGAGCGCAAGCTCGTCAAGCGCTGGCCCGGAGTTATTCCGGGAGTGGTGAGTCTCATACTGACACTCGCCCTGTTCTATCTCACATGGTGGATATTTCACGATCCACGGGGCATCATGCGCATGTACACGCCATATGTTGGCTACATGTACACCCGTTGGTGGTTAATCGTCCTCATCTGGATGGTCTATTTGTTCAACTTCTGGCCATTCAAGAGGAAATGGCTGGAAACAACGCACCCATTAGTCAAAGGAACCGTGCTTACAAGCATATCGGTAGTAATCCTTTACATACTCATCAAGGGATTCTTTGAAGGGTTGCTCGGCAACTACGGTCTTGCATACTTCAATCCGAACCAACTCAAAATGTTGCCCGGCATCACGGAATTCTTCGCCATCGAGTATTCCTGTCTGGCAATTCTCATGTTTGCCGCCATAGCATCCTGGCTCAGCCCGGCATGGGTGGTCGCAATGGAAGAAGCTCCGTGGGGAAAACTGCCGCAGCCCGCGAAAGGGTTCAGCATGTTCATCTGCACCTTCTTCCTGTCTACTATCGTCTACTTTGTGACCATGCACCCACATATGGGCATCCTCTACCATCCGTGGCAATACTTCACATCCATTGCTCCACCATACTGGGAAGACTTTGCCAACACCGTATCCGGAAACTTCCATGTTTCATGGATCATGTGCTGCACAGTGGTTGTCTGGCTAGTGGAAACCATATGGGAACGCTACCCCTTCAACATAATCAGGAACCCATGGCTCAGAAGACTGACAACATTCTTCGGAATCATTGCAATATCCCTGGCCTTGCACTTCTTCCTGTACTTTGCACAGGAACTGACCTGGGGCGAAGCCATCCGTGGCACACGCCGCGCATTTGCACCTGACTGGAGATGGCTGCATGTCGGTGAAATGGCTATATTCCTCCTTGTTCCCGCATTATTCCTCAACTTCTATTGTGGAAACTGGCCCAAAAAATTCAGCCTGCCCGTCAATGCGCTCATTCGCACCTTGATCACGGTGGCTGGTGCCATTCTCCTGTACATTGTCTATTACAAGACATCGCACAACTTCCTTGGCACACAAAAGGGCTTTTCACATCCACAACAGTTCCCCATGATTCCCATGATCTGGCTGGTCAACATCTGGTTGGTGCATCATTGGTTCATGGATAACTGGCCTGGATGGAAGATGGTTCCCAAAACCGTTGCGGAAATCGAAGCGGACGAGGCAGCCAAACAGGCCGCAATTGACGAGATTCGCTGGTCGCCCAAGCTAGGTGCTGGGCTCGGCGTAGGAGTTGCAGCTGGCGTGATGTTCTATTTCATCACCATTTATGCACTTCCCGGAATCTACTCGGCCATCGACATCATCAAATAGCGCAATAACAGGAGAACGCAATGTCCAACGAGAAGAAGGATGTCACGCGCCGAGACTTCCTGAAAGGCGCAGCAACAGGAGTAGGCGTGGGAATGTTCGCCGCCATGGGTCTGTATTCATATTCCGACTCACGCAAGAGCCACTTCCCAAAAGCAGAACGCAAGATGGAAGAAATCGGAGTCTGCAAATCTATAAACATTACGAATATATCGGAAACAAGCTGGTTCGAAAACGCCACGCTCATGGGAGACATCAAGGGCGCAGGCGGGCTGCTTGTCAACCAGTACGATTACAACTGGCCCCCCTTCGGGAACGGCAAAGGACTCGGCAAGGGGTCCTATGATGAAGGTATTGCACGGATCAAGGATCTGCTCCCCAATCGTCTGGAAGAGGCTTGGGACATCATTGAAGGCAATAGCGTACACCCGGACAATGCAGGCGGATATTCCTGCCTCGTCGAAATGGAAGAAATGAGCGGAAAGAAACGCAAGTTCCTTCTTGACTCAGGCTGGTCCTACAAATGGATGGATGAATGCTTCAAGCGCGAAGGCATCGACAAGATGCTCATGAACAAGGAAATCGAAGCCCTGTTCATTTCGCACGAGCACTTTGATCACTATTGGGGCCTACCCGTAACCATGAAATACGACCCTGAAATTCCCATCTATGTTCCAGAAGGGTTTTACAAGGAAGGATTGCAATACATCAAGGACAGCGGGCATACAGGTCCAGTGCATGTCGTCAAGAACGGGCTGTTCAAGTTTGCGCCTGGATTCGCGACATATGTGTTCCCCGTGCCTATCATTTGCCGCGTCTACGGCGAACAATCCCTTTACTTCAATGTTGCCGACAAGGGACTCGTCAGTGTCACGGGCTGCTGCCATCAGGGCATCATCCGATTCGCTGAAACGGCCTACAAGGAAATCAAATACGAGAATGACAATTGCCATGGCATCTACGGCGGTCTGCACATCTCGCCATTTGAAGACTGGGATCCCAAGTATGATGACTTGGTCATTTCACTCGGGAAATACGGATTCGAACGAATTGGCTGCAACCATTGCACAGGCATACTCTGCGCCAAAAAGTTCATTGCCGCCGGCTACCCAGTAGTCGAGGGGTCAGCCCGCTTCCGTTCTCAGGACAAGGCATACCTTGGCAACGGAGACACCATCAAATTCGGTTAGCCTCACACCATACCGCTGCCCGGAGTCCCTCTTTGCCTCATCACTGGACTCCGGGCAGTAAACATACTGGATATCCCATGACCATAATCCCTGACTTCATTGCTCCGCACTCATCACTCAAAAGCGAACAGTACGCAGCCCCAGAACTGATGAAAGCATTCATAGTTCGATCCAACTTCATTCCGGGCGTAAGACACAGATTAGGGTGGAGAGGCGTCAAGGACTGTTTCCACGATGTGGAAGCCTGGACAGCAAAAGTAGGCAACAATCCCGGCGTGTTCGGAATAAGATGCAAGGAAGTGACAACCCGGAACGGACTACACGAAGGCCTTTTTCCCATCAGCTATTTCCCACACCCGGATGAAGACAGTGTCGAGAATTTCTCGATACAAGCCGGGATAGTAACCCAACGCGACGACTATTTCCCGTTGATTCGTGAATACCTGAAGCATCCCGAAATGCGCGAATTGTTCACAGTCGGCTGTATCCGTCTTGCTGTACGACCAGATGCAACAGGCCTGAGTCTTTCACTCGAAGCTCCCACTTGCCTGGCAACAATTGCCAAAGACGGCGTAAGCGTCATTCATGAAGGAAAGACCGTTCAACTTGTCAAGAAACACGATCGAGATCAGGACCTTCATGCATGGGATATCGCCCTTGAATTTTTCCGTGTAATTGCTGCATCTGCCGCATTCTGCATCCAGAAAACACCAGATTCCATGGCACGATATTCACGCAACGGAGTTGTCATCAGCTACGACTCTCAAGCAACCACCTCTACCAAAATCAATCCCGAGCAGAAGGAATTGTATCTGGAGCTCGGTTTTGCCACACATCCCATGGTTCCGGACAGTCATGACTCAGAGAGAAAATGGCTGTCCGAACCAGAATACAATTGGAACGAAGGTACAGATATTCCTGAAGAATACGCTTCGGAGCCCTGGTGGAAAATGACACCGTCAAGTGTACTGAACAGCTTGAACAAGAATAGCCTAGGCATCACGGTAAAACCCAGACTCATAGTGTTGAGTGGCTTTCTTGGATCAGGAAAAACCAGTTTTCTCAGAAATATGATTGAGTATCAGGCAGCACGGAACCAATTCGTGGCAATAATTCAGAATGAAATTGGCGAAACAGGCTTGGACGCTAAACTGCTCGGGCAACACTATGCGGTCACGGAAGTTGATGAAGGATGCATCTGCTGCTCTCTTGTCGGATCGCTCAAGAATGCCGTACTTCAAATTACCGACAGCTTTCAACCGGATGAAATCGTCGTGGAAACCACCGGTCTGGCAAACCCGGCCAATCTTTTGGCTGAGATTGCCGAAATCGAGGATATTATTAGATTCGACTCGGTTACTACGATTTTTGATGCAGAAGCTGGCAGCAAATGTCTCGACGATTACGAGGTGGCACGCAATCAAACTGCTATCGCGGATGTCATTATTCTCAACAAAACTGATCTTGTTGAGAGCCAGCAAATAGAAAAATTACAAGAAAAGATTCGTAAATTCAATCCTCATGCACCAATCATTACCGCTGAACATGGCGATGTGCATCCTGGTTTGATTTACAATCTGAACGACCCCATTGGTACGACCGACAAAACAAAACGTCCACTGCTGCTGAATGACCTTCGCAATCACTCCCATGACCACATGTCATCAGTCAGCATACCAGTTCCAGCTGAATTCGACAGAAAGGAATTTGAAAAACAACTTGCAAACTGCCCCGAAAACATATTCCGCCTCAAGGGAGTTGTCCATTTTTCGGGCAATACAACTCCAAGTATAGTGCAATTCGTGGCAGGAAGAAGCAGCATCACTCCTGCCTCTCCAGACATGGGTGAAACTCCTCTCTTTCTTGTCGCTATCGGCAGGAACATGGATCAAATCGATGCCTGCCGTCTGTTTTGCTAACCACGCAACAGTACAGAACTACAGGCTCTAAGCTCTGATGGAAATAACAACATTTTTAATTAAACCTGCGCAAAGTCAACGTGTTGCACTGGCTCTACGCAGGTTTATCAAACTTGAAAATGAAGACCCTGGCTTTTTAAGCTCCAGACCAATACCACTGGCTCTAAACAGTTCGACCAGAGTGCACAAATAAACCACTTAAAATGACGGATCATCCGCCTCTGGCAAGACGAGCATCGGAGCTCGACTGACCGTTGGCTCCGACGCATCATAAGATCTTCCATGACCATTGGTCTGGAAGAATGACATTGTTTGCTCCAATTGCACACTCTGTCCTGACAATTCTTCACTCGTTGAAGCCATCTCTTCAGCCGCCGCAGCATTTTGCTGTATGACAGCGTCAAGCTGAGTAATGGCCTGACTGATCTGCGTAGCACCAATGTTCTGTTCATTACTCGCTGCCGTAATCTCCTGGACAAGCTCAGCTGTCCTTTGAATATTCGGTACAAGTTTTCCCAACATTTCATTTGTTTTCTCTGCAACTCTGACAGTGGTCAACGAAAGCTCGCTAATCTCTCCAGCAGCTTCCCCACTCCGCTCTGCCAACTTGCGGACCTCGGCAGCGACAACGGCGAATCCTTTTCCGTGCTCTCCGGCACGAGCAGCTTCGATTGCAGCATTCAACGCCAACAAATTTGTTTGACGAGCAATTTCCTCAATAATGGATATTTTTTCTGCAATATCAGCCATTGCCAAAACCGCCTCACCGACAGCAGAACCACTTTCACGGGCTTCTAAAGCGGCCTGAGTCGCTATACCTTCTGTTGTTTGTGCATTTTCAGTATTCTGTTGGATATTACTTGCCATCTGCTCCACGGATGAAGAAACCTCCTCAATTGAAGCAGCTTGTTCAGTCGCCCCCTGAGAAAGCATCTGGGCTGAAGCTGAAAGCTCCGTGCTTCCAGAAGCCACATTGGTCGAGCCATCTCGGACTCCACAGACCACATCTGCAAGATTAAGTGCCATGTTTTTCATATTTCCATAGACACCAACGGCATGCTCATCAAAATACAAATTGAGATTACCATTTGCTATTTCTTCAGCAATGACAGCAATTTCAGCCGGATCTCTGCCTAACTGTCTATTGGTAGCCTGAATAATAAACCACGCTGTCCCTATACCTGCAATCAACGCCACAAGACTAATTCCGAGCGCCAGCAAAATAGCCCGATCATTGGCCGCCTGGAGTTCAGGACCAAGCGCGTCCTGATCAGCCATGACAGACAATTTCACGCCTTCTATTTCTTTCGCAATTACCGGTCCCAGCTTGTCGAGTTGATTGGCAATGACATCATTTCTCTTGTAAATAACTTCCACCAATCCTGCAAAAGCTTCAGTATAGGTTTTCTTGAGTCCCTGAATTTCTTGCAGCAGTTTACGCCGACCAGGATTTTGAAGGTTTTTGTCGAGAATCCCGAGTTCACCATTCAACCCCTCAACTTCCTTGTGAACCCTGTCCACTGATGCTTGCAAATTATCATCAAGGAACTTGACTACATACAATCTTGCCAACAAAAGATTACGCAATGCCAGCCCGCTTCTGAAGGCTGCATCCATGTCATTATCGAGTTCGGCAGTTGTCAGGATTTCGGTCAGATTGCGCTCCATTTGAGGGCCATTAATGTTAAGGACATCATTGACAAAATGATTTCGTTCGACCCTGAACTGCTTGACTTGGGCAAAAGACTCTCCATAGGCCTTAACCCCTTCATCAGCTGCATCTACCAATTGGGCTCTGTCCGGTTTTTGTATTTCAGACTGAGCAACAGCCATGAATTCCGTCATTTTATTATAATACTCATCAAACTGCGCAAGATCCTTATCACTCCCTGTAAGAATGTAATCTTTTACATTCATGCGAACCATCAGCATATTGGCCTGAAGACGTCCGCTGAGGTTTGTGTCTCTCGCCAGGCCCCGGTATGTGGTAAACCCCTCACTTGAATTGTCTAATGCCCAGTAGGCCGTCCCAGCAAGGACCAGTAACAGACCCAGCACAGAACCAAAACCTATTGACAATTTTGATGAAAGTTTCATTTCGCCCCCCCCCCAAACAATTAACAAGTATTGTTTCCCGAATGCCCCTGGCAACCTCAGACCGGGATATCTGAGTACTTAAGCATGTGACACATACGTTTTTTGTTGTAAACAGATCTGAGGTTATAATAATACGCCCTCTTTTATTTCAGGACAAAACCATCCACCTCAATCATTGTTGCCATCTTTATACCATTGCCTGAAAATCTTGCGACCGATCAAAACATTCAAGAAACAACGATTCTTGACACCATCTTTTCCCTTGCTGGACAGATGCAATTCAGTTAGAAACGGCACCTTATGGACACGATAGCAATCACTTCACTCATTGTCGGCTGCGGCATTCTCCTGGTTTTCGTACTGATTTCCAAGAGCACCAACAAAACTCGTACAACCATTCGCCCCAACATCAATATCGATTTTGATATGGCCAAAGAACGGGAAGACAAGAACCGCTACTTCAGTTAAGCCACCTCGACACAGCCCCTTTGAGCCGTATTCCATTACGGCTTTTTCCTTTACATCATTGTCTTTTCGCTAAAGCTGACGTATTTATTGTTTAAATATAAACAATGAAGGCCTATGAGCTCGATCACACGTCTAGTTTTTGGATTTATTATGGTCCTGTCTCTGACAGGCTGCTCTGATAATCCGACAAACGTCTTCCAGGGTTACGTGGAAGGCGAATATATTCATGTGGCATCGCCCATTAGCGGAACACTTGACACTCTTTCCGTTATCCGCGGGCAAAAGATCACGGCAGACTCACCACTTTTCGCCTTGGACCACGATTTTGAACAGGCTGCTGTGAATGAAGCTCGCCATGGTCTCCAACAAGCTCAAGATAATCTCGCCAATCTCGAAAAAGGCCAACGACCTTCGGAAATTGCATCCGTCCAGGCCCGTCTCGAACAGGCCATTGCCGGATCTGTCCTGGCTAAAATTGAATATAAACGAAGAGTACGACTGATTGCCGAGAAAACCATTTCTCAGGAAGAACTGGACCGCACCAAAAGCGATTACGACCAGAAATCACAATATGTCAGAGAGATACAATCAGAATTGACAACGGCCAAGCTAGGAGCACGTAGTGACGAAGTCCGCGCAGCAACGGCTGAGACATTGCAGGCACAGGCCAAACTCGATCAGGCACTATGGAATTTCAATCAAAAAACCCTGAAGGCCCCTTCACCCGGTTTGATTTTCGATACACTCTATCGTGTCGGTGAATGGGTCTCTGCTGGACAGCCTGTCGTTTCACTCTTGCCTCCTGAAAACGTGGAAATCCGTTTTTTCATTCCAGAAACACTCATTGGCACACTAGAAAATGGTCAAGAAGTCATTGTAACCTATGACGGCACGGACAAGCCCGTTCCCACAAAAATCTACTATATTTCTCCTTCTGCAGAATACACTCCCCCTGTCATCTATTCCAGCGAGAGCAGAGCCAAGCTGGTTTTCATGATCAAGGCCCGACCAAGCCTTGAGGATGCTGTCAGACTCCATCCCGGACAACCTGTGGATGTAACAATTCCTTCTCTCGCACCTTAGAACCGGAAGATATTATCATGTCTGCCGAAACCGTTATCGATGTTCAGGGACTGACCAAATCCTTTGACGGTAAGACCGTGGTCAATCAACTGGACATGACAATTCGCCAAGGAGAGATCTTCGGATTTCTTGGTCCTAACGGCTCTGGCAAAACCACATCGATCCGCATGCTGTGCGGACTTCTCAAGCCAGACTCAGGTTCCGGCACCTGTCTCGGATTTGACGTGATAAACCAGTCGGACAAAATCAAACCCCATGTGGGGTACATGACACAGAAATTCAGCCTGTATGATGACCTGACCATCAGGGAAAATCTCGATTTCACCGCCAAAGTTTTCGGACTGGATAATCCAACAAAAAAAGTCGATGAATGCATCGATCGCATGGGGCTTGGATCATTTAAAAAGCACTTGGCTGGCAATCTTTCCGGCGGATGGAAGCAACGACTCTCCCTTGGAGTCAGCACCCTGCACTCTCCCAAGCTTCTTCTTCTGGACGAACCAACAGCCGGAGTTGACCCTGGAGCACGCCGCGATTTCTGGGATCAGGTTCACGCCCTTGCCTCTCAGGGAATAACGGCACTCATCAGCACCCATTACATGGATGAAGCCGAACGCTGCCACAAATTGGCGTACATTGCATATGGAAACCTTCTTGCTTCAGGCTCGGTTGAAGACATGATTCGTGACTCAAACCTGACCACGTGGAATGTACTGCTCAAAAACAACAATTCCACTCTACAAGAACTGTCCGAACAGCTCAAACCACTTCCCGGAATCGATCAGGTGGTCGCCTTCGGAAACACACTGCACGTCAGTGGACGGGACCCGGAATTATTGGCCCACAGCATATCTCAATACGACACCGATCCCTATAAATGGACGAAAATAAACACGAGCCTGGAAGAAGTTTTCATCGACCTCATGCAACAAAGCAAGGATGGTCTGGGATGAGTCTTTTCTCAGCCAAACGCTTCATGGCAATGGTAAGCAAGGAATTCGTGCAAATGCGCCGGGACCGGCTAACCTTTGCCATGATGATTGGCATTCCACTCATTCAGCTCATTCTGTTCGGTTATGCCATCAACTCAGACCCTCGGCACTTGCCCACAGCCATTCTATCGGCGGACAATTCTCCGTTCTCCCGTTCCATTGTCGCCGGGATGCAAACCAGCACTTTTTTCAAAATATCCCAGCATCCAAAAACCAGAGCCGAAGCTGTCCGTCTTGTCCGGGAGGGAACTGTCCAGTTCGTACTGACAATCCCTGAGTCCTTTGGCCGCGACCTGCTCAGAGGAGATCGCCCCATCCTTCTGCTCGAAGCGGACGCCACCGATCCCATGGCAACCGGAAAAGCAGCCAGTTCGTTCCCTGAAATTGTGCGTCTTGCCTTGAAAAAGGAACTCAAAGGCCCCAACGCCCATCTCAATCAGAGCATATCGTCAGTGGATATAAGAATTCACAACGACTACAATCCGGAAGCCGAAACACAATACAATATCGTCCCCGGACTCATGGGGGTCATACTGACTTTGACACTGGTCATGATCACATCTCTTGCCATCACACGAGAATTGGAACGCGGCACCATGGAGCACCTGCTTTCAACGCCCATCCGTCCCCTTGAAGTCATGCTTGGAAAAATAGTCCCATATATCCTGATCGGCTACATTCAGATGATACTGATAACCGTAGCGGCACGTTTTTTATTCAACGTCCCCATGCACGGTAGCGTCACATTGGCCTTCAGCCTGTCTCTCATTTTCATCGGCGCCAACCTGTCCGTTGGAGTTACTATATCCACTGTTGCCCGAAACCAGCTCCAGGCTGTCCAAATGTCCATATTCTTTTTCCTGCCATCACTTCTACTGTCAGGGTTCATGTTCCCATTCAGAGGTATGCCCGTATGGGCACAAACCATAGGCTCAATTCTGCCGCTAACCCATTACCTGCGACTTATCCGCGGCATTCTTCTCAAAGGAAACAATTTTGGGGATTCCATTCATCACGTCTGGCCCATGCTCCTTTTCTGGCTCTTCATTATAGCCGTGGGTCTCAAACGATATCGCCGCACTCTTGACTAGCAACAAACCTGTTTACTTTGATTTTCCCCACAACTAGTGTGACGTTCTTCAAATGAATCAAGGAGCATTTTTCAGACCATGATCCTGACTCTTATCGCCGGATTATTCGGAGGACTGGGCCTCTTCCTGCTTGGCATGCGCCTGATGACTACAGGATTGCGCAATGCTGCGGGCAATGCTCTGCGCAACATTCTGGGCAAATGGACAAAAACGACACTCCGAGGTCTTGCTTCCGGGTTCATGGTCACAGCACTGGTCCAGTCTTCCAGTGCAATAACTGTTGCTGTCATCGGGTTCGTCAACGCAGGTCTCATGACCATGGGCCAATCAATCAGCGTCATATTCGGCAGCAACATAGGCACCACTGTCACAAGCTGGATCGTCGCCGCCGTCGGAATCAGTGTGCAGGTCAAGGCTCTGGCGTTACCGCTCATCGGCATTGGCGCATTGCTCCGCCTGACAGGCACTAACACCCGCCGCAAGTATGTCGGGGATGCCCTGACAGGCTTCGGGATATTCTTTCTCGGTATCGAAATATTGCAATCAACATTTCAGAATCTCGGTACAATTGTCGATCTCGGCGCATTCAACATCGGAGGCATTAGCGGCATCATCCTGTTTGTGGCTGTGGGTGCCATCCTCACATTACTCATGCAAAGTTCCAGCGCAGCCATGGCACTGATTCTCACGGCAGCCATGTCTGGTATCGTCACTCTTGAAAGCGCAGCGGCCGCGACCATTGGAACAAACATCGGCACAACGTCCACCGCCTTGTTCTCTGTCATTGGCGCAACCTATAATGCCAAGAAAGTGGCAGCAGCCCACATAATATTCAATCTTGCCACTGGCCTGATTGCAATCCTGACCATACCGCTCCTTCTCAAGGCAGTGGACACCGTAGCAACACTAACTGGCGACCATGACATCGCGACAGCCCTTGCCCTGTTCCATACCATATTCAATCTCCTTGGAGTCCTGCTATTCCTTCCTTTCATATCCAGACTTGCCTCATTTCTGGACAGACATATTGGCAGGGAATTAACAGAACGGGGAAAACCCCAATATCTCGATGACAACATCCTGAACGCCCCATCCCTTGCCACTGATGCTCTGTTCATGGAGCTGGGAAGATTAGGTGAAATGACCCGCGAAATGGGACAAAAAGCACTGATAGCCAAATTCAGAGACAAGGGTTTCATCAAGGATAAAACAGCAATAGACACACTTATCACGGCTATCAATCAATACTGCGTCAAAATCCAACATGTTGATCTGCCAGAACAAATTGCGTCAAGGCTCTCAGCGTCACTGAGAGTCATCCAGTATTTTCGCAGAACAGTAAATATCATGACGGAAGCATCTCAGAATTATGCCCTGCTGGACCACCACCTTCCAGGATCGGCATCATCAACTGCCAGGACTTTTCGCCGTAAGATTCGACACATTCTTAACGTGGCTCACACGCCATGCTCTCCGGAATTCACCGACCTAAAAAAAGATATGCATGAACTTGATGTCCAATACCATGAACTCAAGGAAGACCTACTGCGAATTGGAGCTCAAGGCCGCCTCGACCTAAGCCACATGGTTTCTCTGCTCGACTACTACTCGGACTTGCACCTGATGTGCGAACAGGGAGTCAAGGGGACAACTTGCTGGGCAATGCTCCGCGATACAGCCCTTACCTGCGCAACCGCAGACGCCGAAAACAAATACGCCTGGAAACTACAAGAATAACCTGATATTCCTGCCACAGGAGACTATCAAATGAGACAATACCAGACCGCCATTATCCTGATTTCCTGTTCAATATTACTTGGCATTGGTTCCTACATGCTCTTTTCCGACTCTCCCGAAGAAGGCCCCATGCACAGGGAAAAGGTACAGCAACTGACAGAAAACACCCCGACAGCTCCGTCCTGGGTGAAAAACGGACAGGATTCCAAACCTGATTATGCCCCATCAACGGCAGAGGCCCAGAACGCCACCCCAGTCCCCGTTGAAACCATCGGTCATAAAAAAACTCAGATAATAGAAGTCACGGAAGACAAAATCGTAACCTTCACTTTTGTTGAATCCCTAGCCGACTTCATGCTTCACCGTTTTCAACCACAGAATGCAAAAGGCAAACCAGTCACCCTGGCTTCAGCCAAGGCTCTCAATATGTATTACGGTCAGGAGTTGGATGGATTCGCTGTTGCCGGCGACGATATCCGCATGGCACGGAAACAAACTTTCGACTATGCTTTCAACCCGAAAATGATTCGGATTCTATACGATCTCTATACGCCTTTTTTCATGGCCTACATCGTTGAAACCGCCAACAATGACAAACGTGAATACAAAGTAAAGGGTACTGCTGAACAACGCGTGCTCAGCAACGATGAAATCAAGGCCATGCTGAAGCTCAACGCTGACAAGATCGAACAGACAGCCACTATTTTTCAGGCAATAGCAGACGATCCTGCCATCACCGAAATGGCTGGTAAATACCTGAGAGCGGCCAAGGCCGTGGAACGGGCAAATGTCCAACTCCAAGTTGCCGTTTCCGAAGAAAAAGATACATCCGCACCCGGTCAACGCCTCAAACAAGCGATTTTGCAAAGGGAGCGTATCAAGGCTACAACATCCAGCAGGCTCAAGAAGGCTTGCCCGAACTGCACCAATGCCGAGTTGTTCTATCTTGCCCAATGGGCCTACCGCAGAGTCCTGAATGGCCCGAAAGAACAATTGGAATCTTTTGGAGTTGCTGCCGAGGTTCTGAACGATCTGGCCGGACGTTTTCGTGCCCAGTCTGACGAACTCGAATAGCTACCAAAAAAGACAGACCGGGCAGCCCTGAATCATTCAAGAGGTGCCCGGTCCATTATTTCGGAAAAGTATCCGTCACATCCACGCTCAAATCCGGTTTGAACCACAAGGCCGATTCCTCTGGGTACCAGTTCCTCATGAACTGCTTCCCCTTGTCCGCCCCCATAATAAAAAGAGTCGTGGCCAAGGCATCCGCCCGCTCAGCACTCTCGGCGATAACCGTCACTCCAATGGATTTATCGGCTGAATGCATATCAACCGGATCGATGATGTGATGACGCAGCATGGTCTTCGTATCTTTCTCGATGATTACATACTGCTCGTAATCACCTGAACCGCATACCCCCTTTTCCCTAACCGTCACAGTTCGATACACATCCTTGGCACGAGGGTGACGGACACCCACTGTCCAATCACGATCACCAAAACAATAAAAATCACCACCAGCTTCGACAATACCCGCCTTGATTTTCAAGCTCCGCAGGAGCCTGACCGCTGCATCGACAATGGTTCCCTTGGCAATGCCTCCCATATCAAGGGCCATCCCCACCTTTTTGAGCCGGACACGCTTGAGACCTTTCTCGACCATGACAAGACGATAGTCGACCAGCCCCTCTTTCTCCGTGGCAATGGTTTGATCCAATACATAATAAAGATGAGAAGTGGTCAACGCGCCAACAGTCGGGTCAAACACTCCTCCGGTTTGAGCACTTAAAACAAGCGTCCGCTGAAGCAAGTCATAAACACGCGATGACGGGGTGACCCAATACTTCCCGGCAGCCCTGTTTATCTGGCCGATGGACCCATCAGAATTTCGAAAATCAAAATCCCGCTGCATGGACCTCATGGCTGCAAGAACTTTTCGTGAGGCGTCATCCGCAGTCTTTCTGCTCTCAGCCTTGAGTGTCAGCTTGACAATGGTACCCATGGCTATATCCGTATAATGATATAAACCGGACGCCTCGACAACGATGTCGTCTGTTTGCGTCATGAAATACGCCCATCCAAGCCCCATCAGAAGAACAGCACCACACAGCCCGGCACCCCAGACAGGTCCATTGTTCCAATTGAATTTATTCCGAAGTGCTGCAAAAAAAAGAGGTATGCAGGTGCAGGCTCCAATAACTGCTGCAGCTTGCATCGCAGTTCCGACTTCATGATAATTCTGTATGACCATTCCGCCCAGCAAGGGCCCAAGAAGAAATCCAATTCCAGCGGCAAAATGAGCAGAACCAAACACCAGACCCTGACTCTTGGCTAAACCAGAAGCCATTGCCATGGAAGAAGGAATTGACACGGCCGCGCCCAAACCCATGATAGAACCAAACAACACGAACTGCCATATTTCATGACACGACCCCAGAGCAAATAGCCCGATTGCGCTGACAAACATTCCGGTCACGACAGTCATTGGATTCGGCTTCACCATTGGAAAACGCCCCATGGCAAAAAGCCCCAAACAGATCATGAGACTCGGAACAGCAAACACGGCACCGACGACCAGACCATTACTCCCAAGTGTTGCTGAAAGAAGAATCGGATAAAATGCCACAACCAGACCAATTCCCAAAGTGCGTCCGGCAACGGCGATAAAAAGGAACAACACATCAATCACATTTGAGGATAAATTCTCTTCGTCCTCCGAATCCGTCCTTTGCGAACGAATATCTCCAGGCAAAAAGATAAAAAGAATAGCAGCAGTCAGGCCCATACAAAACGAAAGAGCCAACAAAATCGGCTCAATGGTCCTCTTTAAATAGAGAAAACCACCAAGCAATGGACCGATAAACAACGCCATGTTAAAAACCAATGCATGTACTGCAAACCACTTGGAAAGGTTTTTTGGTCTTCCATTTGCCCCAAGAGCAGCCAACCCGACCGGCTTTATCAACCCTGACACCACTCCCATCATGAATTGCACACCATAAAGAACAGACAAACTCTGATCAATAAAATACACGAAAGGAATCATCGCCCCTGACAATGAAGCCACAAGCAATAACAATCGCGGCCCGAATCTATCCGCCATCATCCCGGACAAGGGAGCAATCAGAAGTTTTGCAAGATAATATCCGGCAAAGGCACTACCCAACCATGCTCCACTTACTTTTTCATCCAGACTCAAGAGTGGAATGGTGAACGAAAACAAACCAATACCCAATGTAGAAATAAATCCACTGGACAAGATTACGGCAAGAATGCAGCCTTCATTTCCATTTTCTTTTGTGTCACTCAGTATCTTCATTATATTTCGATTTCCATTCAAAACAATGTGACTTCAAAACCCCGTGATTGGCAAGATGTTCGTATGGCTGACGAAAATTGACTATCCAGTCAATAAAAAATATTGATTGAAACGTGATTTTCTCAAGAAAAATCGGTAAGTGGCAGACTTCGATCGGGGAACGGAAGCGAAAGGACTTGACCCCGAAGACAGAAACCGCGAAAAAAATGTATGGGAATGCGCGTAATTTCAGGTCGCACTCAATCACAAGCAAAGCAGATTCTCCATTCCTCCGATCATCATCGCCGAGAAAATGAAAATGTTTCGCAAAAAATAATACAGGCAATCAACGCCAGAAACTATTAATTGTTACAGGTCCAATTAAAAACCTTGGAGAAAAAAACATGTCTAAGAAAATGAAAACAATGGACGGCAACACCGCAGCAGCACACGTTGCATATGCCATGACGGATACAGCCGCCATCTATCCCATCACACCATCAACACCCATGGGTGAAATTGCCGACGAATGGGCAGCTCAGGGACGCAAGAATATTTTCGGCCAAAAGGTGCAGATTCGCCAGATGCAGTCCGAAGCTGGTGCAGCCGGAGCCGTACATGGTTCCCTGGCTGGCGGAGCATTGACCTGTACCTTCACGGCATCACAGGGCCTGTTGCTGATGATTCCAAACATGTACAAGATTTCCGGAGAGTTGCTCCCCGGCGTTTTCCACGTCTCTGCTCGTGCTGTTGCTGGTCATGCGCTTTCCATCTTCGGCGACCATCAGGACGTCATGGCCACCCGCCAGACCGGTTTTGCCATGCTCGTCTCCAACTCGGTTCAGGAAGTTATGGACCTGTCGCTGGTGGCGCATCTCGCATCCGTTGAGACTTCCGTTCCGTTCATGAGCCTCTTTGACGGTTTCAGGACTTCACATGAAATTCAAAAGATCGAGATCATCGACTACGACGACATGAAACCGCTCCTGAACATGGAAAAGGTAGCCGAATTCCGCGCCCGTTCCATGAACCCAGATCATCCGAACATTCGTGGCACCGCCCAGAACCCGGACATCTACTTCCAGGGCCGCGAAGCCGCCAACAAATACTATGATGCCATTCCGGCCATTGTTGAAGAGTACATGGACAAGGTCAGTGCCCTCACCGGCCGCTCTTACAAGCCCTTCGACTACGTTGGTGCACCCGATGCCGAACGTGTTGTCATCGCCATGGGCTCTTCCTGCGAATGTCTTGAGGAAGTCGTCAACATGCTGACCGCCAATGGCGAAAAAGTTGGCCTCATCAAGGTCCGCATGTATCGTCCTTTCTCTGCCAAGCATTTCCTGTCCGTTTTGCCCGAGTCGGTAAAACAGATCGGAGTTCTGGATCGTACCAAGGAACCCGGAGCACTCGGCGAACCACTCTATCTTGATATATGTTCTGTTTACGCAGGCAATCCTGATGCACCCGCCATCGTGGGTGGCCGTTACGGTCTCGGCTCCAAGGAGTTCACTCCGGCAATGGCCAAGGCCGTATTCGACAACTTGGCCGCTGCCGAACCCAAACACCAGTTCTCCGTCGGCATTGTCGATGACGTGACCAATCATTCCCTGTTCGATTGCGACTGTGTCGACACCACCCCCGAAGGCACGGTGCAATGCAAATTCTGGGGCCTTGGTTCCGATGGTACCGTTGGCGCAAACAAGCAGGCCATCAAAATCATCGGTGACAATACCGACATGTATGCACAGGGCTACTTTGCCTACGACTCCAAAAAGTCCGGTGGTATCACCATTTCACATCTGCGTTTCGGCAAGAAACCCATTCAGTCCACATACCTGATCACGGATGCCGACTACATCGCCTGCCACAATCCAAGCTATGTGCAACTCTACGACATCCTGGACGGCATCAAGGACAACGGCACCTTCGTGCTCAACAGCCCCTGGTCTGCTGCGGATATGGAGACCAAGCTTCCTGCTTCCATGCGCCGCACAATCGCCGAAAAAAAACTGAAATTCTACACAGTGGATGCAGTGAAAATCGCGCAGGAAGTCGGCTTGGGCGGACGCATCAACATGATCATGCAGACTGCATACTTCAAGCTGGCTGACGTCATTCCGTTTGAACAGGCAGTCAAGCTGCTCAAAGACGGCATCCAGTCCGCATATGGCAAGAAAGGCGAAAAAATCGTCAACATGAACAACGGTGCCGTCGACAACACAGCCGCTGCCATCATCGAAATCCCGGTCCCTGCCAGTTGGAAAGACCTGGCCGACGACCCGAGCACAGAAACCAACGAACCGGCATATGTCAAAGACGTCATGCGCCCGATACTCGCCCAAAAAGGCGACGACCTCCCTGTCTCGGCATTCTCGGTGGACGGCACCATGCCCTCCGCAACTGCCAAGTATGAAAAACGAGGCGTTGCCATCATGGTTCCCGAATGGATTGCGGACAACTGCATCGAATGCAACCAATGCGCCTTTGTCTGCCCCCACTCCGCCCTGCGTGCAGTGCTGGCAACCGACGAAGAACTGAAAGGGGCCCCCGAAACCTTCAACACAATCGAAGCCAAGGGCAAGGATGTTGAAGGCATGCACTTCCGTCTGCAAGTCAACTCCCTTGACTGTCTGGGTTGCGGCAACTGTGCCGACATATGTCCGGCCAAGGAAAAAGCTCTCGTAATGAAGCCCATCGCCACGCAGACAGTCGAACAGATAGCAAACTTCGACTTCTCTGACACCATCTCCTACAAGGATGCCTTCAAACGCGACAGCGTCAAGGGCAGCCAATTCCGCCAGTCCATGATGGAATTCTCCGGCGCATGTGCCGGTTGTGGCGAGACTCCTTATGTCAAGGTCATCACCCAGTTGTTCGGCGAACGCATGGTGATTGCCAACGCGACCGGTTGTAGCTCCATCTGGGGCGCATCCGCACCGACCACACCATTTTGCACCAACTCCAAAGGCCAAGGACCGGCTTGGGGCAACTCCCTGTTTGAGGATGCCGCCGAATTCGGCTTCGGAATCGAATTGGCCATAGACCAACGCCGCGCACGTCTTATCGACCTTGCTCAGGAAGCCACCACTTCCGCATCCGGCGATCTCAAAATTGCTCTGGATGAGTGGCTGGCTGGCAAAGACGATGCCGATGCATCAAAGAATGCCGGTGACAAACTGAAATTGGCCCTGAAAGGGACCAAAGACGCCACACTCAAAGAGATGGCAGCTCTGGAAGACTTGTTCACCAAGAAGTCCATGTGGGTCATCGGTGGTGATGGCTGGGCCTACGATATCGGATACGGTGGACTGGACCACGTTATTGCTTCAGGCAAGGATATCAACATTCTGGTCCTGGACACTGAAGTGTATTCCAACACCGGCGGACAATCCTCCAAGGCCACCCCGCTCGGTTCCATCGCCAAGTTCGCCGCCGCAGGCAAGACCACTGGAAAGAAGGACCTTGGCCGCATGGCAATGACCTACGGCTATGTTTATGTCGCATCGGTCTCCATGGGAGCCAATAAACAACAGTTCCTGAAAGCCGTTAAAGAGGCTGAGGCCTATCCTGGGCCGTCCGTAATCATCGCCTACGCTCCCTGCATCAATCAGGGTATCAAGAAAGGCATGGGCAAAACCCAGCTTGAACAGAAGCTGGCTGTGGACTCCGGCTACTGGCCGCTGTACCGCTACAACCCGCAACTCACGGAACAGGGCGAGAATCCCTTCATTCTCGAATCAAAGGCCCCTGACGGAACACTGCAGGAATTCCTGTCCGGCGAAAACCGGTATGCGATACTGGAAAAATTCTATCCTGAATTTTCCCAGCAATATCGCGCACAGATCGAAAAGGACTACGACAACCGCTACACAACCCTCAAACATATGGCTGGCAGCGACTGCGAAGAAAAATAGAACAATAACCACTTAAACAACAAGCCCGCAGATTTCTGCGGGCGTCTTGTTGTTTATGCAAAATATGGGAAAAATCAGTCTTGACTACAAATGATCTTTACGCTCCAACTTGCCTCTTCCCTTTCTGCCGAACAAACAAAAAATATACGGACAAGGTACACAGCGTCACAAAGACATTAGTAAGAACCAAGAGACAACGTAGTCCAACCGCCAAGGACGCAGCGGTCTGGGCTCCAAGGCCACTTTTGGTAAAGACTCCGATCCAAGTCCAATCAAATGCACCAAGGCCCCCTGGCATCTGACTGAGAACTCCTGCCATTTCGGCACTGGGCGAACCCCAGAACACGATATCAACTATTGAGACAAACCCGGATGCCATGACAATGACAGTATACAACAAACTTCCGGTCATGAATTTACAGATAGCCAAAACAAACAATTTTCTTGCCAATAAACTATCAAGAATACTGGCATTCTGCAAAGCCAGGAACTTTTGACATAGTCCATCAGGAAAAAACGAAATTCGTCCAAGTCTTCCAGCAAACCATGCAATAAAACGGATAAAGAAAGGCATTGCCAAATAAACAACAGCAATAAGACTCCCCAAAAGCATGACAACAAAAATCATATTCAGACCAAAGAATACATAAGAAATTCCGGCAACCATAAGCATGGACAATGCCAGAAAATCAAAACCCTGATCCCAAAGAAATAACCCAGCGGTTTTCATGGGCGGCATGACATCTTTCCGTTTCATGGCAAAAGCCCGTATCGCCGCATTGGTCAAAGTCAAAGGCAAGACCTGACCAACGGTAGCCGAAAGAGAAATATAACGAAAATAAAAAAAGAGGCCCAACCTCTCTTCAGTTTGTGCTTGCGTCACAAGACGCCATTTCATAGATGAAAAAATAAAAAAAACAACAACAAGCACCGGACACAGTGCCACATAAAACAAATCCATTTTTTTTAAAATGGATAACACGACATCAACAGTAATACCGGTTTCATAAAAAATGAAACCGAACAGAGTAATGCCTACAAGAAACAACCCAGATGAAATCAATACCCGTTTTGTCATGCTTCCTTTTTATCCACGAGAGATGAAAACAAGGCCAAGTGACTGTCAGTCAGCAGCAACCCTCAAATGAGCACAGACCATCTGATGGGCATTCTCGCCTATTTCCCGAGCCAATTCAGGTACATTCCACAGCTTCAAAACCACTGACATGAACAGATGACCCCGTTGCCAACGAGAAATACCAACTGTTCAAAACAGTAACGGAATGCATAAAACAATTCTCCTTAAAACCACTGAACCCAATGAACCTACACCAACAACTTTGCGAGTTCCTGCACGACTTGATGAACGTCTGCCTCTGACATTCCAGGAAACAAGGGAAGGATGAGGCCATGATCCTGTGTCTGTTCACTGACGGGCAATCCGGCCGCAGGGACTCGACATATTTCTGAACCGGCATAGGCCTTTTCACGATGAGCACACATTATGCCACGCCTTGTTGCGATACCAACGTCCTGCATGCCCTGCATGAGCGGTTTCTGTGCCACACCCGGACACATGATCTGATAGCTCTGCCAATTGGATCGGCACCATTCAGGTTCAAGAGGCGTAACAACTGGCAGATCCTGCAACAATTCAGTGTACAGTGCTGCCAGCTTCCGACGTTCTTCAATCAGTGAATCCAATCGTTTGAGTTGCTCTATGCCTATGCCACCCTGAATGTCAGTCATGCGATAATTGAATCCAAGAACGGGATACTCTTCGAATATCACCTCCCTGGCACTGTGCCGAACCGTGTCAGGGACACTCATGGCATGCTGACGCAACAGCCTGAACGTGGCATCAAGCTCGATGTTATTCGTGGTCAGCATCCCGCCATCCCCAGTGGTTATCACCTTTCTGGGATGGAATGAAAAACAAGCAATATCACCATGGGGGCGGCCAATTTTCTCCCACTGACCATCAATCATGATCTCACTTCCGGCACAACAGGCGGCATCTTCAACCACTTTCAAATCATGCTTGCGGGCAATCTCCAAAAGAGCTGGCATGTCGCACGGCATGCCCACCTGATGCACACACAATATTGCCTTGGTTTTCGGCGTAATGGCAGCTTCAAGAAGCAAAGGGTCCATATTGTAGGTATCGGGATCGATATCGACGAATACCGGGATAGCCCCGCAATATCGGACGGAATTGGCAGTAGCGATATACGAATGGCTAACCGTAATGACTTCATCACCAGCCTTGATGCCCAAAGCATACAGGGCCAAATGCAAAGCAGTCGTACAACTGGAAACGGCACAGGCACAATCCGCTCCCACATAGGAAGCAAACCGGTCTTCAAATTCCTTTACCCGCGGCCCCTGCGTAACCCATCCCGAAAGAATGGCTTCAGATGCGGCCCTGGCTTCTTCTTCTCCAAGGAAAGGCTTTGCGATTGGCATCATTTGAGTTTTTCTCCCAGAGAATCAAGCCAGGACACCAAATGACGAAGGCCGTCCACGAGTTCGACCTCGGCCTTGAATCCAAGCAATTTCTCAGCTTTCTCGGTGCTTGCCAAACGCCTGCCGACTTCAACGGCCTTACGCTCTTCAGGCAGAGGAACAAATTCCGGTTCAAGATCCGAATCCATTGCCTTGAGCAACGCGCTGCACAATTCCTTGAGACTGATCTCTTCACCACGAGCCACGTTGAAATCTTCACCGGCAACATCCTGAGTCAGGGCAAGGATGGTGGCACGAGCGATATCATCAATATAGACGAAATCCATGGTCTGATCGCCTTCACCAAATATCTTGGGTCGCTGTCCTTCACGAATCAGATAATACCAGCGAATAAGAACTTCGGTGTATTTTCCTTCGGTGTCCATACGCGGGCCAAAAACATTGAAATAGCGCATGGTATTGTATTCAAGACCATACATATCCCTAAAGGAGCGATACATGAGCTCGTTGAACGTCTTGCATGCCCCATAAAACGTGCGATTGTTGTACGGATGATGTTTTTCCGTAGTAGGAAAGTCTTCGGCCTGCCCATAAACCGAAGCAGAGGATGCGGCCACCAGTTTCTTGACCTTGTGCTTCACACACAATTCAGCCATCTCAAGCGGAGCACGAGCCATGACTTCAAAGGCTTCGCGTGGATTCTCAGCACATCGTGTAATACGCAACGCAGCCATGTGAATGACATAATCGATACCATCCACAAGTGAATCCATGAGTTCGCTGTCACGGGTGTCACCCTCGACAAATCGAACCTTGCCTGACGCAAGAGCCTTTTCCATATTGCGCGGATGTCCCCGAAGACAGTTATCGAGCAGAATTATTTCTTCGGGACCCTGCTCTAAAAGCTGGTCCGCGATGGTCGAACCGACAAGGCCCATACCCCCTGTAATAAGGATACGTGAATTCTCAATTTTATTCATTTTTATATCACTCATCATTTTAAAGGACGAACAGAAAAGCAAATGAAGCCAACACGGAACAATATAAACAAAGTCCAAGCGTCACTTACAGTACGGGGCTTTAAAACAGTCTCAGCAGCAAGGCAAGTGAATCATCTTTTTGATAACATTCCATGTACCGCAGCCAGAAACGTGACCATTGCTACACCCAAGGATAAGGTCCTCATTGTTCAATTCATACTGAATGTTCACACCAACGAGTTCAGCAGCACAACGACCTGTGGTGCCAGCCACAAAATGCTGTATCACGCCGAGCTGCTTTTCTTTCCCAAAACTACTTTTTCTCATTGCCATAACGATAATCCAGAGAAGTTATCTGGTACAACCTCATACTCATATACGGTACCAAATAAAAAAAGTTTTTTGGCTAGTTAGCAAAAAACCTTGTTCTTTACTGGTGAAGAAGAAATTCGAAATTTATGGTTTTCGAATTGTGACAATGCTTCGATTTTATTCTGATATTTCTTTTGACTCGTTCTCCCTGTTGGAAAAAAAATCAAGTATTTTAAGCCGACTTAGGCAAACTAATTTACTGTTAGTCACGCGTTTTTCTTAAAACGTACGCGGGGCATCCAATAACAACGGTATTATCTAAAACATCACGGATAACAACCGCTCCCATACCAACGAGACATTCTGAACCTACTGTTAAATTGGACCGTATTGATGCGTTTGTGCCAATGTAAACCGAGTGTCCAATGGAGCAAGCTCCGCTTATACATGAACCGCCAGCTATACAACAATAATCTCCAATTAAATTGTCATGGCTAATGACAGAATTGGGTAGAATAATAACATGATTTCCTATTGTAACTCCTGAAGCCACTGTGACATTTTGAAACACGACAGTCCCTCGTCCGATTGTTGACATTTTTGAAACAGATGCTGTTGGATGTATGATCGTTTCAAATCTATCAGTAGACAATATCGTTTTTCCTATTATAGTTTTTTTGTGATAAAAATTATATTCACTTCCAATTCCATTCACAAAAAATGTGTTTGCAAATCGTTTGGCATCACTAAGTGTTCCTAAGATTGGTTTTCCTTGTATTGATTTGCCCTGACTTGAAAGGTCGTCGTCCAAGAACCCTAAAACATTATAAGTTGTGTCTATTCTGTTTATTTCATTTATTGAATCAAGTATGTCTATACTGTTTCCGCCAGTTCCAAGGATGATTATATCTTTTACCATGAGCCGTCCTTTGGTTTCGCTGTAACTAATCACTTTTATATACATATATATGAAGGTCGCATTTTATCAAATTGATTATTTTACGGGATGGACCAGAAAACTAGCCAGAATATTTTTTTTAAACCACTGTTTAAATTGGCCTTGTGGATTGCTGTCATCAAAACGCCACTCACATTCATTTAAGAATAGTGGATAAGTTTGACCGAGATACCATTAAAATTGCATATATCAATTGATCTGATTCCAAAAACAGGAACTTCGACCGCTACGCCACGTCCGAACTTCCCCTTTCACCTGCCTCCAAAACAGCTTTCATTTACCTCGAAATCGCCAAATCGTTATCCCTCATTATTGATTTCTTGAAACCGATGAAAAGAATAAACGGCAGTTTTAATGTTCACACTAATCAGATCAACAGCAAAACGAGCTGTGGTGCCAGCCACAACACACTCTATCAAACAAAGCTATTTTTTCCCCTTAAACGACTTTTTCTCATTGCCATAACGATAAATCTAAGGAGTTATCTGCTACGGCCCCAAAATACATTACGAGAATACGCCTAAAACCAGCAAAAGTTCCAGGCGCATTCAAAATCGAAAACGTTATTACAAAGAAGAAATCAGAAAAGTCACTCAGGAGCTAATATCTTCAAGACTCCGCTTTAACGTACCGCAAACAGTCGCAATCTGCTCTTTGCTCAGTGTTGGGCACATCGGAAGTGATAACTCTTTTTTACCCACTGCTTCGGACACAGGGAAGTCTCCCATGACATGCCCCATACTCTTGAACGATTTGAGATGTGGCACAGGATAGGGATAATGTATTCCACTTTGCACGCCGCTGTCTGACAAGGCCGTCTGAACAGCATCCCTGTTGTTCACGAGCACGGCAAGCACATGATAGACATGCCGACAATCGTCTGGCACGGCCTGCATCACAATACCAGGAACATCGGCGAGTTTTTCCCAATAGATCTTTCCAAGCGCACGACGGGCTTCGGTCCACTTTTCCAGATGCTTCAACTTCACTCCGAGCATCGCTCCCTGAAAACCGTCCATCCGAGCATTGAACCCCTGTCGAACATGATTATAGCGTCCTTCCTGCCCCCAATCGCGCAGGATGCGAACCTGCTCGTCGAGATCGGCAGACCGTGTGACAACTGCTCCGGCTTCCCCGCATGCTCCGAGATTCTTGCCGGGGTAAAAACTGAAACAGGCAATATCGCCCCACTGACCAGCACGCCTACCGTCCACCTCAGCTCCATGAGCCTGGGCTGCATCTTCGATGACTTTAAGGCCATGCTTTTTGGCAATGGCACAAATCGCAGGCATGTCAGCCATGAGGCCATAAAGGTGAACAGGAATTATCGCTTTTGTGCGAGAAGTGATACTTTTCTCAATCAATGCAGGATCAAGGGTCATCCGACCGGGTTCGATATCGATGAAGATGGGAGTCGCCCCCGTATAGCGAACAGCTTCGGCCGTGGCCACAAACGTCATTGCCGGAACCAGCACTTCGTCACCGGGGCCGACATCAAGGGCTAGCAGGGCCATGTGCAGCGCAGTTGTCCCCGAATTGACTCCAATCGCGTGATCCACTCCGCAGTATGCGGCAAAATCTTCTTCAAACTGCTGCACCTTGCCACCAAGAATGAAAGAGGACTGTCCGAGCACCTCATCAAGTTCTTTCAGCATTTCCTGCTTCAAGGGAGCATGGAGTTCTGTCAGGTTCAAAAATGGAATTGTCATTTGATCTCCAGGGGAGCACCACGTTGTTTGATGGATTTGGAAGCCAGGCACAACAAGCGGACCATTTCAAGTCCCATTGCACCACTCGTCAACGGAGCCTCACCGGTTTCTACACAATGTACAAAATGGTAGACTTCATCCTTGAGAGCCTCCGTGGTCGGGATTTTCGGAGCCAGCATGTCACCAGTCCGATAGCCAAGCAGCGTCTCATTGATATTGTCTTTGGTATTCAGGACCACGCCTGAATCATAAATTTTCAGCTTTTCGGTTTGATCCAGGTCATTGAATACAACCATCTTCCTATCACAACCGATAAGTATCTGACGGACCTTTACCGGGGACAACCAGTTGGCATTGATGTGCGCAATGAAATTGTCATCGTACATCAAAGAAACAAAAGCCGTATTCTCAGGCCGTCCGGCAACATGGGATTTACCGATGGCTGATATGGCAGCGGGCTTTTTCCCGAACAGATAATGCAGAATGGCAAAATCATGCACAGCCAGATCCCATAGAACATCCACATCGTGCTGAAACAAACCGAGATTGATCCTTACGGAGTCGTAATAGTAGACATTGCCAAGCTGTTTTTCATCAAGAAGGCTCTTTATTTTCTGAACAGCCCCGGTGTAGATGAAAGTATGATCGACAATAATGGTCAAACCCCGTTTTTCAGCTTCGTTGAGCAAAATTTCACCCTGCTCGACTGTGCTTGTAAACGGTTTTTCAACCCATACATGCTTTCCGGCCTTCAAGGCTTCAAGAGCAAGAGGATAATGTGATGCAACAGGAGTCGCGATGACCACGGCATCTATCTCGGAATCATTGATTATTTCACGATAATCATTCGTTGTCTGAATACTGGGATACCGAGTTTTACACAGAGTCAGCCGCGCAGGATCAAGGTCGCTGACCTTTTTCACACTCGTATGTTCGCAATCCATGAAATTGCGAACCAGATTTGGCCCCCAATATCCGTAGCCGATAACTCCTGCATTCAGCATATTATCTCTCTTTACGTATCCAAATATTTGATTATGCGGGCAGGATTGCCCACGACAACCGCTTTTTCAGGGACATCATGAACAACCACGGCTCCGGCTCCGACCATGGCCTCGGCACCAATCGTCACTCCTGGCAAAATCACTGCCCCGGACCCAATTGATGCCCGCCAGCCGACTCGTGTAGGAATCACAGTCCAATCCGCATCAGACAGCATTTCCCCTTTGTCGGCAGTAGCCCGAGGGTAAACATCATTGGTAAACATCACACCATGGCCGACGAAAACCTCATCGGCTATGGTCACACCTTCACAGATGAATGTATGCGATGAGATTTTGCACATGCATCCAATATCGGCATTTTTCTGAATCTCCACAAAAGATCCGATCTTCGTCCCATCGCCGATAGTACAACCGTACAGATTGATCAAATCCGGCTGAGGCAGCTGAACATCAACACCTAAAATGACATTCTTGCTTACAGGCATGACATCTCTTTGATTTCATTTTGTTCAATATCCACATCACGGTACTGGCGTATTGTCAGCAAAGACGCAAAATGGACTTCAGGGATATCAAGCCCAACTTTCATGCCCATGGCATAACCCTTTTGAGCATGATAAAAAACTTGCCGAAGACGTTCCTTCAATGCTTCACAATGCCCAGCATAACCTTCGCAACGGGCCGCAATATAAGCTGTTATCTACCAATAGTCCACCTTCAATAGAAAGGAATGAGAGGCTCGACTAAGAGACTGGATAGACAATCGAAAATCATGCAAAAGCACTCTGCCAGCTGACTGAAATCATGCACAGTGTCGAGCAGGACTTACTCCGGACCCGACTTTCGAGGTCGTCGCAAACCTCATCAATCACCAATCCTGAAAACTCAAAAAAAAATGAAATTCAAACCGAATCTCAAATGACAACCTTTGAAAGCCCTGCCTTGCCATCCATGATGGTTGGATATATATCCAAATGAACCAATTCAAAAGCAATCCTTGATGGAGAAAATGGAATAATCATGAATCTTTCTGGAAAAAAAATACTGGTAACCGGTTCTGACGGCTTTATCGGCTCTCATCTGGTTGAACACCTTGTGCGCCAAGGGTACTCTGTTCGTGCGTTTGTCCTCTACAATTCATTCAATTCCTGGGGATGGCTCGACGAATCCCCCAAGGAGATTACGGACAATCTGGAGATATTCGCTGGCGACATACGAGACCCCAATGGAGTCAGGGAAGCCATGAAAGGATGCGATGTTGTCCTGCATCTTGCCGCGCTCATCGCAATACCTTACTCCTACCATTCCCCTGACACCTATGTGGACACCAATGTCAAAGGGACACTGAACATTGTCCAGGCCGCCCGTGACCTTGGCATCGAACGCGTGGTGCATACCTCCACAAGTGAAGTCTATGGCACCGCTCAATTCGTTCCGATCACCGAGGATCACCCGCTTCAGGGTCAATCTCCATACTCGGCGACCAAGATCGGGGCAGATCAAATTGCCATGAGCTTTTACAATGCCTTTGAAACTCCAGTATCAATCATTCGCCCGTTCAACACATATGGCCCTAGACAAAGTGCACGTGCGGTCATCCCCACTGTCATCACCCAGATTGCAAATGGAGCCAAAACCATCAAGCTGGGTGCTCTCACGCCCACGCGCGATTTCAACTATGTCACTGATACGGTTCGCGGATTTGAGGCGGTCGCAACTTCAGATGCCTGCGTTGGTGAAATCGTCAACATCGGAAGCGGATTTGAAGTGTCCATAGGCGAAACCGCCCTCGCCATAGCCGAAGTAATGAACGCCAAAATCGAAATAATCTGTGACGAGCAGCGCATCCGCCCTGAAAAAAGCGAAGTGGAACGTTTGTTCGCCAGCAACGAAAAAGCATCCAGACTCTGCAACTGGCAACCGGAATTCGGCGGCATGGACGGCTTCAGACGAGGCCTCAAACTCACAGCCGAATGGTTCGCCGACCAGGACAACCTGCGCCGTTACAAAGCCGACATATATAACATCTAGGAAGATACGTGCTTGAACGCATAACCACTTTCATTAGAGAGCTATACCAGGAACCGGATAGCTTCATTCCACTGCACGCTCCGATTTTCTCGGGCAACGAAAAGAAATATCTCTGCAATTGCGTGGACACGACTTTCGTTTCCAGCGTTGGTGAATACGTCAACCAATTCGAGTCAATGATACAGGACTTCACAAAGTCCAGAAAAGCTGTGGCTGTAGCCAATGGCACATGTGGTCTGACAACGGCCCTCTCTCTTGCTGGCGTCCAGTCGGGAGATCTCGTCCTGACTCAGGCACTGACCTTTGTCGCCACAGCCAACGCCATCCGACACATCGGTGCCAAACCGGCCTTTCTGGACTCTGACAAAGACACTCTTGGCATGAGTCCCGATGCCCTGCGGGCTTTTCTCGAACACCATGACTCGACTCGCCAACGCATAGCCGCCTGTGTTCCTGTTCACATTCTCGGACATGCCTGTCGAATCCGGGAAATCTGTGACATCTGCATGGAATGGGACATTCCGGTGGTAGAAGATGCCGCCGAAGCCTTGGGGAGCACTCTTGGAACAAAGCATCTCGGAACCTTCGGACTCCTTGGTGTACTCAGTTTCAACGGCAACAAGACAATCACGACTGGCGGTGGCGGAATGATACTCACCAACAATGAAGAACTGGGGATTCGGGCCAAGCATCTGACCACAACTGCCAAAATTCCCCATCCATGGGAATTTCAACACGATGAGATCGCCTGGAATTATCGCATGCCTAACATCAATGCGGCGCTTGGATGCGGACAAATGGAACAACTCCAAGCCATACTCGATGACAAAAAGTGCATTGCACAAGCCTATCGCAATTTTTTTGCAGAAATTGATGACATCAAGTATATTGATGAACCCAATGGGTGCAAATCAAATTTCTGGTTGAACACCATACTGTTTTCAAATCGCGAAAAACGTGATGAATTTCTTGTTTTTTCAAACAATCATGGAATTATGTCCCGCCCTTTATGGACTCTGATGCCGGATTTACCAATGTATAAAACATCGCCAACAGACAATCTCGTGAATGCCCGGCACATCAGTGAACGAGCAGTCAGCCTTCCAAGCAGTCCACGCCTGGAGCAACATCAATGAGCCACTCCCCTGTCTTCATCATTGCGGAAGCCGGTGTTAATCACAACGGTGACATGAATATTGCCCGAAAATTAATTGAGGCAGCCGCAGATTCAGGAGCGGATGCCATCAAATTCCAGACTTTCAAGGCAACCGAAATCGTGACCTCGCAGGCACAAAAAGCCACGTATCAAAAGGAAGCTTCAAACACGGAAGAATCCCAACTCGAAATGCTGGAAAAGCTGGAACTCGATGAATCAATGCATGTGGAACTCAAAGCGCATTGCCAAAAGAAAAGCATTGAATTCCTCTCAACGCCCTTTGACGGCAAAAGTCTCGACATGTTGCTCGAAATGGGGCTGTCCACAATCAAGATACCTTCTGGCGAAATAACCAACCTGCCCTATCTCCGACATGTCGGGTCCATGGGCAAAAGGATCATCCTTTCGACGGGTATGACCACGCTTCAGGAAGTGAAAGAAGCTGTGCAGGCACTTGAAAAAGCAGGAACTTCGAGCAAAGACATAACCCTGCTTCATTGCAACACCCAGTACCCGACCCCATATGACAATGCCAATCTTCGCGCCATGGAAACCCTGGCTCAGGCCTTCCCGGAATGCGCTGTCGGATACTCGGATCACACGTTGGGGATAGAGTGTCCCATAGCGGCCACAGCACTCGGGGCAACCGTCATCGAAAAACACTTCACCCTGGACAAGACAATGGATGGCCCAGACCATGCGGCCTCCATATCCCCCGATGAACTTTCCGCGATGGTCACAGGAATAAGAAACACTGAAAAAGCTCTTGGTACCGGCCACAAGGAACCAAGTCCCAGTGAAATTGATAACATCAGTATTGCAAGACGATTCCTTGTCGCATCCCGGCCAATTATTCAGGGCGAATTGTTCAACGAATCCAATCTAACGGCAAAACGCACAGGCTGCGGTGGTATTTCCCCCATGCAATGGGACAAAATAATAGGACAATCAGCACCACACGATTTTCAGTCCGGGGAGACAATAACACTTTGAAAATATGTATCTTCACCGGCACACGCGCAGAATACGGATTACTGACTCCGCTCATGCGGCGCATTGATTCCGATCCCGACCTTGACCTTCTGCTGCTTGTCACCGGATCTCACCTGTCCGAACGACACGGCAAAACCATTGACACCATTATTGCAGATGGATTTACTGTCCACGCTCAAGTACCATTGCACTTGAATGACGACTCCCCATTAGGAATAACAAAAGCCCTTGGTGAAGCCGTGTCTGGTTGCGCAACCGCTCTGGATAATCTCAGACCGGATATGCTCGTACTCCTGGGTGATCGCTATGAATGCCTTGCCTGTGCCATGGCAGCCGCCATGATGCATGTCCCGGTCGCCCACATCCACGGAGGAGAAGTAACCGAAGGTGCTGTTGATGATTATTTCCGACATGCCATCACAAAAATGGCACACCTTCATTTCGCCTCATGCGAACAATACCGAAAACGAATCATCCAGTTGGGCGAACGTCCTGAAACTGCATTCAATGTCGGCGCGTTGGGGGTTGAAAACATTCATGACCTCCAACTCATGGACAAAACTGCATTGGAAGCATCTCTCGATTTTCAAATGGGCGATGCCTGTCTGCTCGCCACATTCCATCCTGTCACTCTTGATGCCGATATCCAGAAACAATTCAAGGCCTTCTTTAACGGATTAAATTCCATCATGGACAGTCATCCTGACGTCCGCATCATCATCACTGGAGCCAACGCCGATCCAGGCGGTTCAACCATCGACGCTCTCACGGCCAAGCTTGCGCACGGCAATAACCGAGTGTTTGCGTCCCAGTCCCTTGGCCAGCTTCGATATCTCTCGGCCATGAAATTTTGTGCGGCAACCATCGGCAATTCCTCGTCCGGCATAATTGAAACACCAAGCTTCGGCCTACCGACGGTCAATATCGGGGACAGGCAAAAGGGACGTGTTCAGGCAAAAAGTATCATCAACTGCCCAGCGGACGAAAAATCAATTATATCAGCAATAGAAAGTGCATTATCCGCAGCTCAGGCCGATGTTGCCAAGAATATCCGAAACCCGTATGAAAAGCCCAACACAAGCCGACACATTCTGGATATAATAAAACAATTCTCTTTCGACTTGAAAAAACCTTTTTTTGATATTCCATTTCAATCAAGCCAAGACAACGGCGAGGAAGACTAGACATGAAAGACTGGCGAAAAGCAGTCATTGCTCCCACTGCTACCGTGCGAGACGCAGTTGAAGCACTGACAATTTCCTCCGTACAGATTGCCCTGGTGGCAAACGAAAACGGACATCTGGAGGGTGTCATCACTGATGGAGACATTCGCCGTGGTCTGCTTGCCGGAAAAACCCTCGATTCCCCGGCCCGGGAAATAATGGAAACAAGTTTTTTCACAGCAAGGGAAAATGCCGATGCATCTTCGCTGCTTGCCATCATGAAAGAAAAGGAACTCAGGCAAGTCCCCCTTCTCGACAACAAGGACCACCTTGTCGGGCTCAAAACTCTCATGGACATACTCACCCCGGAGAGGCATGACAACTGGGTCGTACTCATGGCAGGAGGTCTTGGTCAACGCCTCATGCCATTGACACAGGATTGTCCCAAACCCCTTCTGTCTGTTGGTGGGAAACCACTACTTAAAACCATTCTGGATCAATTTGTCGAGCATGGATTTGAACGTTTCTATATCTCCGTCAACTACCGAGCCGAAATGGTTGAAAAATATTTCGGCAATGGCTCGCAGTACAATGTTGAAATCAGATATCTTCGTGAAAAAAATCAACTCGGAACAGCCGGGGCTGTCGGACTCATGCCGGATAAACCTGATTCTCCGGTCTTCGTCATGAATGGGGACTTACTAACCAGAGTCGATTTTCCCGGCATGCTTGCTTTCCACAAGGATCAAAAGGCAAAGGCCACAATGGCAGTACGCGGCTTCGACATTCAAGTTCCCTATGGAGTCGTCAGCGTGGAAAACCACAAGATCACCGCACTTGAAGAAAAACCGACACATCAGTTTTTCGTCAATGCTGGCATCTATGTGCTCGAGCCTGAGATTGTAGCCTCAATCCCCAAGAACAAGTATCTGGACATGCCAACGCTTTTCAGCCAAATCATGAACAAAGGCTACACCACCTCGGCTTTTCCAATCCATGAATACTGGATGGACATTGGCCGCAAGCAGGACTTTGATCAGGCAAACTACGACTACGACATGCACTTTCGCATGAAGGAAGACTGCGAATAAATGCAAGCACTGGTTATCGGATATGGTTCCATCGGAGCTCGCCACGCCCGTTTGCTTGAAGCTCTTGGGCATGAGGTCCGTTGCGTATCAGCCAACCCTGACTGCCAACACAGGAAATACTCCACCATAAATAAAGCTCTTGATCATTTCTCGCCGGAGCTGATCATCATTGCCAATCGTACCGTAGATCATTTTGCAAGTCTTGATACAGTGATCAAGGCAGGATATTCAAAACAGGTTCTTGTTGAAAAACCACTTTTTGACAAACAGTACGACATCTCGTCATGGAATCACGACAACATCACTGTGGCCTACAATTTTCGCCACCATCCCATATCCCAAAAAGTCATGAACTTGCTGACAGACAAAACCATCCATTCCGCCCGGTTTCATGTAGGACAATACCTGCCGGATTGGCGACCAGGAACAGATTACACCAACAGCTACTCAGCGAACCGAACTCAGGGAGGAGGCGTCCTGCGCGACCTGTCCCATGAACTGGATCTCGCCCTCTGGCTTCTGGGACCATGGAAAAGAGTTGTCGCCATTGGCGGTCATTTCAGCAATCTCGACATAGACTCGGACGATCAGTATTCACTCTTGATGGAAACCGAACTTTGCCCTGTTGTCTCGGTTCACATGGATTACCTCAATCGCACAGCCCGCAGAGGATTTGACATACATGCCGATGGAATCAGCCTTCATGCCGACTTCATTACCGGTTTTTTGGAAATAAACGGTAAACCGGAACAGTATCAACTTGACCGCGATACCACCTACTCCGCACAAATTCAGGCAATCACCAGCGGCGATTATCAGAATCAGTGCTCCCTGGAGCAAGGATTAATGGTAGTCCAATTAATTAATGCAATTGAAACCAGCGCATCAAAGAGCACATGGATCAAAGCGGAATGAAAACATACGGATTCATCTTTGCTCGTGGTGGCTCCAAGGGATTACCCGGCAAAAACATCAAGCTACTGGGAGGACTTCCCCTCATTGCCCATGCCATTCGAGCAGGCAAGGAAAGTGACATGATTGACCGAATCATCGTGTCCACCGATGATCATAAAATCGCGGAAGTTGCAAAAAAATACGGAGCGGAAGTTCCTTTCATTCGCCCGGCAGAACTGGCTCGTGACGATTCCCCGGAATGGCTTGCATGGCGTCACGCCATTGAACAAGTCGATGATTTCGACATTTTCGTTTCCCTGCCATGCACAGCTCCGTTGAGAAACGGAACAGATATCCGCAAATGCATTGAAACGTATCTTGAAGGAAAATGTGACGTAGTCGTGACCGCCCGAAAAGCGGACCGGCATCCTTCCTTCAACATGATCACCCTTGGCAATAATGGCCTTGCCTCAATTGCCATGCCTCCGAAAACCCATATTTCAAGACGTCAGGACGCTCCTGTCGTATTTGACATGACCACGGTTGCCTATGTGAGCAGCCCTGCCTTCATTCAGAGCCATGACGCCCTGTTTCAAGGAAGAGTCGCGGCGGTCGAGATACCGTTGAAACGCGCCGTAGACATTGACACCGAACTCGATTTTGCCTTTGCCGAATTTTTATTGGAGCGAAAATAATGAAAAGTATCAAGGAATTGATGAACCTTTCCGGCCGAACCGCGCTTGTCACTGGCGGAGCAGGCCACATTGGCATGGCTTTCTGTGAAACACTGGCTGAAGCCGGTGCCAACATTTCAGTTCTCGATATTGATCCAACCCGGGTTGAAGAGGCTACAACGTACCTGTCTGACAAATATTCCATCAAAACCATGGGCCTTACAGTTGATCTTGCCGACGAACCCGCTGTAGTCGCTGCGCCAAAACAGGTCGAAGACACACTCGGCAGCCTTGACATACTCGTCAATTGTGCAGCCTTTGTCGGCACATCCAATCTTTCCGGTTGGGTAACGCCCTTTGAACAGCAGAGCATCGACACATGGCGCGCCGCCCTTGAAACCAACCTAACCGCAGCCTTTGCCCTTATCCAGGCTTCCACCCCAATCCTGCGAAAATCAGGACACGGTTCCGTTATCAACATTGGTTCAACCTACGGAGTCGTCGGACCAGACATGTCGCTCTATGAAGGGACCAGCATGGGCAACCCTGCGGCCTATGCGGCAAGCAAAGGAGGGCTGACTCAGCTCACACGATGGCTTGCAACGACACTGGCCCCGGACATTCGGGTCAATTGCATCAGCCCCGGAGGCATAACCAGAGGACAGCCGGATTCATTCGTCAAAAAATACGAAGCCCGTACCCCACTCAAACGAATGGGAACTGAAGAAGACATGAAAGGCGCACTGCTCTATCTGGCAAGCGACCTCTCCGCCTATGTCACGGGACAAAATCTGTTGGTTGACGGCGGCTGGACAGCCTGGTGATCCAAATTCAAAATTATGATCCCAAACTTCTTTCGAGAAGTTTCAAAGCATCTTCAATACAATCTTCAGGATAGAATTCCTCAAGACATTCCCGGGTCGGACACTCGTTTTTGTTGCAAGAAAAACACTTAAGATCTTTTCGCACCGCGATGTGATCATCTGACGGAAATCGCCAGCCAAATCCAGTTGCCCCATGGACGACCAGCGAAGGCGTTCCGACAGCCACGGCAAAATGTCTTGGTGCAGAACAATTGCCCAGATGCAAGGCAGCTCGTTCCTGCACGGCAGCCATTTCCCGCAAGCTCAAAAGCTGTTCAGGAACAAGGGCTCCGTCCCCGGCAAGTTCCGCAACTTCATCGGCAACACCCTTTTCACCAGGTCCGTAAAGAATAATAAAACGCATGTCGGGATATCGCTCGCGAATCAAACGAATCAACCCCGCAAAGTGTCGGGTTGGCCATTTTCGCGTAATACGTCGATGACTCGGATCAACGGTCACGAACGGAGTTTCCCCAATGCCAATGGAATCCAGATAATTTAAAGCCCACTGACGTTCCTCGTCAGTAAACCACATCTCCAGCGGCTTGTTATCCCATTCAATACCAAGAACTGACAGGGTATGCGCTTTACACATTGCAGCATAACCAGATTTGCGTTCGGGCCAATGGGTATACAGGAAACTATTATACCAGGAAGGTTTGAAGGTCAGCTTCACAGGAGCATCAGAAAACATCACGACCCACTTGCATCTCGGAAGCTGCTGGCAATCGACAATCAGGTCATACCCCTGCCTACCAACCTTGGCGTAATAACAAAGGGCTTTGAAAGGATTGCGCAACGCCTTGCGATCTATGGGCCAGATATGGCTTACACGAGGATTGTTTTCCAAAACAGGCAAGCACTTCTTTTCTGTCAGGACATGAATCTCGGCATCAGGATACCGCACATTGAGCAACCTGATCAAAGGAGTCGCAAGCAATACATCCCCTATCTGTCGAAGCTGACAAACAAGAATACGCTTTGGATTAAGTTGTGTCAGATCCTTCATGAACAACATACCTACACGAGATTTTTAACCTAATAACTGGCAGTTAGAAAATCAAAACACGATCACCAGCGGGTACATATCCGCATACTCGCCAAAGGGTCAAGTTGGAATAATCCGAAGCGTTTCGGACTTTGCCAGGACTTATTGCGACAAATTCACCATAATCACTTTTCTTTTTATGAAAAAACTTCCTATAATAATCACATTTTGTATTCTCATATATCCGTGTCAATCCGCTGGTTGACGACCGTTAAACCGCTTGATAAGCAACCTCTCTATGAAATTTAGAATCATACCAAGGCTAGACATTAAAGGACCGAACCTCGTTAAAGGTATTCATTTTGAAGGATTGCGTGTTCTTGGCAAGCCAGAAGACTTTGCCTTGTACTATTATGAAAATGGAGCAGACGAGCTCTTTTTTCAAGATACTGTAGCCAGTCTCTATGACCGCAACAGTCTTCATGAAATAGTCAGAAAGACATCTTCCCAAATATTCATCCCCCTGTGTGTCGGCGGAGGCCTTCGCTCGGTTAAAGACATCCGAGAAGTACTCCGCGCCGGTGCGGACAAAATAGCCATCAACACCGAAGCCATCAAACAGCCAGAATTGATCCGCGAAGCATCAATCGCTTTCGGTTCTTCAACCATCGTCGTCTCGATCGAAGCAATCAAACGTGACAACGGCAAATGGGAAGCCCTCATCGAATATGGGCGGGAAACAACCGGAGTCGATGCCCTTGAATGGGCAAAGAAGGCCGAAAAGCTTGGCGCAGGTGAATTAATAATCACAAGCATCGACCAAGAAGGCACTGGTAAGGGGTATGACCTTGAGTTGACCAAAGCCATTGCGAGCAGCGTGTCCATTCCGGTCATCGCCGGCGGAGGGTGCGGTGGGCCTGATGATGCCGTCAAGGTATTAAAAGAAGGCCAGGCCGATGCAATCAGCATGGCCGCCACCCTCCATTACAAAACTATTGAAATTTTAATGGAAAAATCGAAATCATATGAGTACTCTCTGGAAGGGAATATTGAATTTCTAAAGACGGGTCGCCAGTTCGCTCAAGTAAATCCTTGTACAATTCAGGACATTCAAAAAACTATGCAAAAGCAAGGACTACCTTGCCGATTAAAGGCAATCCATGAATAACTTCGACGTAGCTATTATCGATTACGGGCTGGGTAATCTTTTCAGCATCAAACACGCATGCGAACACGTCGGACTCTCTATTCAGATAACAAACGATACCAATGATATTTTGAATGCAAAATCAGTAATCCTACCTGGCGTCGGTGCCTTTGGCGATGCCATGAAAGCACTGAACAGGCTCGACCTAGTTGCACCGATCAAGGACGTCGCCGCAAAAGGAACCCCTTTGCTCGGCATATGCCTCGGACAGCAACTGCTCTTTTCCGAAAGCGAGGAATTTGGCCACTACAAAGGCCTTGACTTGATTCCTGGGACAGTACAATATTTAGCGGTTCAGCAACACGAAAACAGAACCCTCAAAGTTCCTCAAGTAGGCTGGAATAGCATTAACATACCGCCCGACAAGGGGCCGAATGCCTGGGACGGGACACTATTGCAGGGGATGCCCCCCGCTACAGACATGTATTTCGTCCACTCATGCTATACTGTACCCCAAAATACGGACGCAGTACTATGTGTAACGCGCTACGGGGATACTGTTTTTTGTTCTGGAAGCACTCATGGCAACATCACCGCCTTCCAATTCCATCCTGAACGAAGCGGAAAAGATGGATTGCGTATCTATACCAACTTTTCTCAACAAATACGCTCTGCGGAGGCATCATAAATGACCAAAAAAAACACTCTGTTCGGCCTTCCCGAAGAAGTCAAATTTTGTAAGAAGTGTGTCATGTCCAACCAACGTCCTAGCTCTTACCCAGAGTTCAAGCACACAAAGGACAGAATCACGCCGACACTCCATATAGATGAGGAAGGTGTCTGCGACGCCTGCCGATACAATGAGCAGAAAAAAATTGATATCGACTGGAAGGCTAGGGAAGAGCAACTGCTCGCTTTGTGCGACAAGCACCGTAAAAACAACGGCGAGTATGACTGTATAGTCCCAGGTAGTGGCGGCAAAGACAGTGCTCTTGCCGCACACACGATCAAATACAAATACGGTATGAACCCACTAACCGTCACTTGGCCTCCCATCATGTATACTGACTACGGTTACAAAAATTTCCGCAACTGGATCGAGGTTGGTGGCTTTGACAACCTGACATTCAACCAGAATGGACGAGCGCACAAACTGTTGACCAAATTAGCAATTGAGAACCTGCTGCACCCATTCCAAACATTCATCCTAGGTCAAAAGAATCTCGCACCCAAGATAGCTCTTGAATACGATATTTCACTGATTTTCTATGGTGAGTCTGAAGCGGAATACGGCAATCCCATTGCTGAAACATCTTCCTCCATGCGGGACAAGTCCTATTACAGCATGAAGAACATTGACGATCTTTACCTCGGTGGCATTTCAATCAAAGAACTCATGGAAGTTCATGGCCTGCGCCTCAATGAACTTTCTGCCTACTTTCCGCCAGAAGTCGACAAGCTGGAAAAATCGAACATCGAGGTTCACTACCTCGGATACTATGTTCCTTGGACTCCCCAGGAAGCATATTATTTTGCAGTCGAGAACACCGGCTTTAAAGCCCGCCCCGTCCGAACCCAAGGAACATACAGCAAATACAACAGCATAGACGACAAGATAGACGATTTGCATTACTATACTACATATATCAAATTCGGAATCGGTCGCACCACCTACGATGCCTCGCAGGAAATTCGCAACAAACACCTGACCCGCGAGGAGGGTGTTGCCTTGGTTCACAAATACGACGGCGAATTCCCTGATATGTATTTCGATGAGATCATGGAATTCGTGGGTATTACCCCCGACGATTTCCACGCACTATGCGACAAGCACCGCTCCCCGCATCTATGGGAAAAAATCGGGGGAGACTGGAAACTCAAGAATCGCGTTGAAAATATTTAATCGGTTCAATCAATGCTTTGCGCTTTTCAAATTGAAATCACCATACGTGAACTAGACGGCGTTCTTTACCAGGCATTGCACTTGGCATCGCATGGACTTCCCACACTCCTCGGAGATCGGATGGTCAATGAATATGTCATGAGCAGCCAGGCTCCACTTATCTACTTCGACAGTGACCAGCAGAAGCTTATCAACACCACTGTTTTAAACAACAACGGAATTGTCCTCAACCTCAATTCAGAAGGGCAGGGTTTCGTCGACGATCCATTTGAAATGCAAAAGAACTTCGCCAAGGTGGTTGACTCTGTCTCCAACATCTGTGTGTGGGGACAAAAACAACAGGAAATTCTCAGCAGTCTTGTGCCAAAAGAAAGAATAAAAGATTTGGTGATCACGGGCTACCCATCATTCGATTTGACATTCCCTCGTTTCACACCATTTTTCCGAAACAACAAAATAACTCGCGACCACGGTGATGACTACATCCTCATCAATACAAGTTTCGGCATGTTCAACCATGAAATGGGACTTGACTACTATCTGAAGATGCTGAGTAAAATGAAAGAATGGGAAATATACGGAACCCCTGAATACCGTGCTCTCCTAAACCGCCGCAGCTCGCACCAAGAACGGACAGCACTGGCCTTGATAGATCTGGCAAAAAAACTGGCAAGAGCCTACCCGACCCGACACATAATAATAAGACCGCATCCGGCTGAAAACGGTCTATACTATTCGAGCAAATTATCAGAGTACTCAAATATATACATCATCAAGAATGGCTCCGCGCGGGAATGGATTGCCACGGCCAGTGCTGTAATCCACCATGACTGCACAACCGGTTTGGAAGCCATGCTCATGGGCAAGCAGGTCCTTCAGTACGAACCCTACGAAGGAACAGAAGGGGCTGCAACCTTGATGACACAAATAGGACTAAGAGCGACCACACCAAGCGAAGCATTGGAATACCTCCGACAAGGAACAATGCCAAAAAACATAAAACAAGAATTCGTCGACAGACTTACCCCATACCTAGCCAATCTTGAAATCAACTCGTCGAAAACAATAGCCGATTTGGCAAGCTCCTTTTCCCAAGACAAAGAGACATGGCTTCCCGAACCGCTTGGCCTTTGGGGCAACATCAAATGCTGGCGCAAATACATAAGTAAATTGATTCGTGCCCGACAGCCGGGGAGAAATGGAAGAAAGGTCAGATACGCCTTGAACAAATTTCCAAGACTGCGCCGAGAAGAAGTGGTGCTCAAACTCGACAAGCTCCGCAGTATCGAACCGGAACTGCCCGAAGTGGATGTCAAGGAACTCTGCCTCAACACCTTCCTGATCACACCTCGATCAAATTGAGGTCTACACCCCTACGGGGATATCCAAGCGACTGACACACTCACAAAAACTGTCTTGTTACAAATATTCACTTGCGATTTTGTTCCTTCTTGTCATCTTGCCTGTTCTTGAAGGTAATGGATGCAAGGCATCCGGCCAAGCCGCCGAGAACTATGGCTTTACCGGCAACAATAAGGCCTGTCAGGCTCAAAAGATATCCGATTGCTCCACCAGCGATAATGCCCTTGCCAAGGGCATCCAGCCACTCGAGAAAATTCTTGGAATCGTCATTCATGGAACTATCCTGCTGTGGTTGCTATTTATAGATATGTGTGCAGTTGCACATATTGATTTGTTGTCATGGACTCGAAACTGGTTCCGATACCGGGGATACGCATGGACTCACCCCAAGTTCGCTGCCAGCGAACCAAAAGCTCAATGGGTGTCTGATCTTCCAATTCCCGAATCACAATCCAAGCAAGATTGTCCACACGCCAGTCGGACACGGAATAGACAAAACAGCCATGTTCGGAAACGTTTACGGTAATAGTACGTTCGCCTCCCTGCTCCAACTGGTCGAGGTCTGCATACAACATAACGTTGAACACTATTTCCCTGCGCTGGGCAACTCTGATGGAACGCGGTAAAAATGGAACGCACTCGCTCAGGACAAATTCCGTGAGATCACGGTTGTCCCGAACGGTTCCGCCCTGAGC
>JAEINO010000137.1 GCA_016342345.1 Pseudodesulfovibrio sp.
CGGTAGCCCTTACGGCTTGAGGACCACGAGTCAAAGCCCTGCCACTTGTCGAAGCCCTGGAAGGCAAAGGCCGGGTGCACGACAAGGAAAAAGGCGAAAATGGCGTATAGGATTCGTTTGGACATTAGTACACCTCCGGCCTATACATGATAGCCACGGTCGGGGTAATCGGGTCAGACGTTCCAACTTCGGCGAACACAAACCGGATGTAATTGGCAAACGGCGGGGTAAACTCTTTGAGGCTTTCGCCGTCCGATCCCGCCCCGCTTGTGTCGGTGAAATCGTCAAAGATCAGGTATTCGGAATCATTGTCAGGATAAACAAAATCAGATTCATCCGTCCCGGTGTTTGACACCTGGTATTTTACATCCAGGGTCCCGTCGCCAACAACCGAAATCTGCATGGACATGGCCCCTGATGCCTTGCTCATGTTTTGGGTGTAAGCCTCGTAACTCCCGCTGGCCAAAATGGCATGGGAGCCGGAACCAAGGGACTTGATATCTGCGTCAGCGGCAAAACACAGCCCGGACAATGCCAGGGCGACAATCAGGGTGATGGTAAGTTTTTTCATTGGTTTTGGTTCCTTTCCTGTTCTTTCAGCTTGAGGGAAACTCCGGTATAATATTGCATTACCTCTTGTTCTATTTCTGGTTCTGCTTCGGCCACGGCAACCAACCGGGCAAGATGTTTTGAAAACATCTGCGCCTGGGCCTGCTGGCTACCCTTTGTATTCGCTGCTACCCGTGAACCCTGTGTGAGCCACCTTACAAATCTCGGGTTTGTGATCAATTTTGCTGTTGCCATGGGGGCCAGTATGAGGCCTCCTGCCGTAGCGCCTCCGCTCACCATCCCCGAAACAAAGCCGCCAGATGTGGCACCCATGGCAGTTGATGCTATCGTTACCGGGGTTACGAGTGTGCTCCAAAGCGCATTGTATGTCGCTGTATTTGAAGTATTCTTGACTATGCCTGAATCCTTCAAAGCTCCTACAACCCGCAAGAGCCTGTCAATCTCTGGCTTCACCTTGGCGTATTTTGTGCCGCCGAAAAGGGCCTCTTTGGCCTCGGGGGCGATCCTGTTCCAGTTGGTCAAAAAAGTATCGACCGAAAAAGCATCCCCGGCCACGTTCTGAGCGCCCGGTTTCGCCATGCCCATTTTTGCCATGGTGGACCCTGCAACAATGTCCCATTCATCTGGCGTCATGTTTCGCTTAAGTTGGCGAAGACGGGAGCCACCTTTAGCGCTTTGCTGGAAAAGCATATTGTATGCCTTTTCAGGCATTCCGCTTTTCTGGACCGTCTCCAATAGCGGTATTTCCACGTTCATAATGTGGCTATAAACAAGGTTGCTTTTGTCGAATATTTCAAGACCCTTTCCCCCGGCTTTGGCGTATGCCGCCTGTCTCATGTCTTCGGTCATGGCTCCGTAAATTTGTTTCATGCGGGCCTTGTCGATGCCGGATATTGTGGAGACAAACGGGTCTGACAACTGAGACCCTATTTTCCCGCGTAGCGACCGGAGGGACTCAAAAGGTATGGCACCTCCGTATAGTTTGGCGTCGCCTATCAGGTTGTTGTACGAACTGACCATAGCCTCTATTTCAGGTGCGTTTGATCCTGGGGTCTTGCCAAGGGAAAGCACTATATCCTCGTAGGCCTTGGCGGTAGAAGATATTGGAACAGGTGTGTCGCGGCCAACTATTTTTTCAACTCCGCGAAACATATTGTTTGCTGTTTTTTTATAGCGATCAACAGCTTTGGGCATAGCCCTTAAAACGGTTTCGCCAACATCCTCAGCGGAGCGGAGCGGCCCCAATTCGGATGCAACTTTTTTGGCGAACTCTGCTGTTCCGGCCAAGGTTTCGCCCTGGGCCTTCTGCATAATCCTTGCAGATGTTGGCAATTTTGTAACAAAGCTCTCCACTGTTTGGACGCCACGGTTCCCGCTGATTGCTCCAATGTCAGGCCTGATGCCTGCTTCCGAAAAATCCTGGTAAAGCTGCCTTGGTCCTGCTCCAGCTGTTCTGTTTGCGATAGGTGCAGCCATGCCCTTCAACGCTGCCTTCCCCAGATCAAGGCCTTTGTCTATCACGCCAGGGGCCACAGTATTGAGCCCGACCGTCATCGCTGCGTCTTTGGCAAGCTCTGGAACTCCCCTTGTGTCAACCCTGCCGACATTTGCAAGTATGGCGTCCATGGCTGTTTTGCCGATGCCTGCCCCAAGACCAGTGCCAAGGTATGCTGTGGCCGGGTTTGCTGCTGTGGCCCCGGCTGCTGCCCCGAGAACTCCGCCTATCCCTTCTGCTACAACGTCTATGTTTTGCGCCACATCACCGGAATCAAATCCTTTTGGGTTTGCAAGTTTCCATGTGTCCCCATCCTTGACCATGAAATTGCCTTCCCCATAAGGAATGACTTTGGAATAATATTGACTGAGGGTTGCAAATTGGTCGGACTGTTTGCCTTTACCCTGCAACATTCTCCCTGGCCATTCAATCCCGGACGACATGTCAATTTTCATGCCCTGGGTCATCCCGAGCGCAAAGCGGGCCACTTCCGGATCAAGGCCCTCCTTTTTTGAAAGATATTCATCAATATCCTCGCGTGGAGACCCAAGGCTTTGCATGTACTCGATATTTTTCTTTATGCGTTCCTGTTTGTCCATGTCTGGCTCCTATTCCGTAACCAAGCCTGGGTATTTTTGCTCTAACCTGCCCCCGCCGGTTGCGGTCGATGGTTGTCCGGTTGCCGGGTTGGGCTGGCCTGGTTTCCGTCCAGGTTTTGAGTCAGTGTCAAACCTTTTGATGCCAAAGGACTTATACCATGGGCTCATGTCGACCTCATTTTTGTAAAGGTCCAAAAACCTCCTGAACTCTTGATCCGCCTCGAACCCCAAGAACTTGGCCTTGTTTAACATTACTGACAAACTGTCCCCGGCGTCAGGAAGCCACCCAAGCACAGTTTGCAATTCGGGTGCAGTTATAGCGACACCCAAGAACCGCTTTCTTTCCTCCGAAGCCATGCGGGCCATCCTCTGAATGGCCTCATACGTCTTATCGTTTCTACCTATACCCTTTGTTTGAGCCCATTTTTTAAGCTTGTTTTCGATAGCCTCAAGAGACCTGCCTGAAAACCCTACATCGTTGTAAAAGCTGCCAAAGTTCGCAGACACTTCGGGATCTTCCAGTAAAGCAAGCAGTTCTTTCGCGTCGTCCCTGGCCTCTCCCATTA
>JAEINO010000138.1 GCA_016342345.1 Pseudodesulfovibrio sp.
ACACCGGATGATCGCCATGACGACATCAACAACGATTACAGGCTACTGAGCTATGTCGCCTAACCGGACAGCAATGTTCCATTATAATAAACTTTGAAAGAATGCCCCCGTCTCTGAATTTGAAACCTTGTCCATAAAGATCAATCTATTACAGGTTGTCATGCTACAACCGACAAAGGCCACCAATCATGCATAATGTCATATTCAGTATGATAATAATCATGGTCTCAGTATATGTACCGCAAACCGTTTCAGCCGCCCCTGTGGACGACTACAGCAATGCATATGTACTCAAATCAATGGTAAGCCTGCGCAAGGAGCCTACTTCCAAAAGCGACAAGGTCGGCACACTACTGCGGAACACCTCTCTTTACTGCCTGGAGAGACAAGACAAATGGATACGGATACTCCAACCAGACCAATTAAACTGCTGGATTCGTGGAGACCTCGTTTCAAGAATTGTCATACGAATTCACAAGGATGAACGACGTCTCGTGACAACCGAAGGCGACCACACCGTTTTGTCCATGTCGATAAATCCAGGCAAACGGCCCATGACGAACGGACGATATTTCACCTTCTCCGGGGCAGGAATGCTGAAAATCTCCTGGCCCAACCGTCATGATTTACGCGAGGCTCTCAAGGCCGGACGCATGACCTATCCAACATACAAGAATGCAATTCTTTCCGGGCCGGAAAAGATGTCTGCCAATCAACTTTCCCTTTGTCCGGCAGGTAGTCCCGAGCCTTCCTGCGGAGCATTTCTGGCAGCACAGGACTACAATCGTCTGGCAGGCATGATCACCGAGGGCGCACGCCTGGAAGTCTATGCCAATGCGAAGGAAGACAAAGAACTGAACCAGCCAGACGAATTCTCCCGACGAATTCTTCTCGGAGCATTGAAACAACTCACGTATCCTGCGGCCGGACTTCGGTCAGACGCACGTCCTCCGAGGCTCCCTTACCCCGGAGGTGACATCCAGCCCGATTTCGCTTCATCGGCAGACATTGTCATCCGGGCCATACGGTACGCCGGAGCCGATCTCCAGGCTCTTGTCCATGAAGACATCCTGCTCCACCCTCAAAGATACGAAGAACTGGACCTCGGCAAAGACTTCGCAGCAAGCCACAGACGCATCCCGGTCCTGAACACCTATTTCACTCATAACGCCTTTTCCCTTTCTTCTGACATGACAAATGACCCCTTCAGCTTTGAAGCAGGAGATATCGTGTTCTTTTCCTCGGGCGAAACAGCCACCCCCGGACCGGACAAAATCGGAATCACCTCAGAGACCTTTAACAAGGCCGGACTGCCCTTGGTCATCACGATTTGGGATATGGGTCAATCAACCAGAAAAAGTGATATTCTCGGACGAAAAAACATACACATTACCGGTCACTTCCGAATGCCACATCTATTTGATTATCAACAATAATCAACTTACGATCGCCAAAAAACCACCACTTAGATCAACGTTAAAACACGCTGTGACCCATCACGAAAACCGCCTATATTGCGGTGTTTCAATCTCTGACGAATCAGGGGTTGCAAAAAATGCTGTCAATGGTCTTTTTTATCCTTTTTTCGGTCTTTTTCATCCCTATGGCACCCGTTTTCAACCGGCTTGAAAAACCCATGCTATCCTTTCGGGACTCGCGTCCATCCACGCGGGCAACCGGAGTGCAACGGAACAACATCAGACTGAAAGAGGTATTGATATGGCGACGAGTGTGATTGGAATATGCAACAACGCGCTACTGGATCTGGGCGAGAATGCAATCATGTCCTTGGGAGATGAAAGCAAGGCGGCAGGATTATGCAACCATCGCTGGCCCGCCGTGCGCGATGCCGTACTCCGTGCCCACCCATGGAACTGTGCAATGGCCCAGGCCGAATTGGCCGCAGGTGCATCTGCACCTCTGTGGAAATGGGAATACAAGTATACCTTGCCCACGGATTTTCTACGCATCGTACAGGTCGTGGGTCAGGATAGTCAGGAGGTCATGGACTGGGAGATTCAAGGCGGGATCATCCTGTGCAATGAAGCCGCCCCCATCTACATTTCCTATGTACGACGCGAAAACAACCCGAAAAAATTCGACGCACTGCTCGACGAGGCACTGTCAGCCCGCCTGGCTGCAACTCTGGCCTATCCACTGTCCGGCTCCACATCCCTGGCCCAAGCCTACTGGGCGGTATATCAGGAAAAATTGGCCGAGGCTCGCGGTGTAGATGCACGTGAAGGGATACCCGAATCCATCACCCCCACAGGTTGGCTGGGAGCAAAGATGGGACAGCGATAAAAAAACGAGGAAGACCGTGCGGTCTTCCTCGTGTCTCATTCTGTCAAATAAAATAACCGGTTACAAAAAAGGAAGAGCCTTTTTTCGGATTCATCCAACCGGAAGGTGCCTTTGACAAGATAAATGGACATCACGATCAGTTGATGAAAACACAACAAATCATCAAAAAACCAATCACCCATGTCCATGAGCTTCATTTATCATGCCTTCGGCCTGCAGAGGGCCATGGCTACATCCATCAGAATTCTGCAGCTAGCAATATCAGTATATTGATATAGATTTACATTATTTTTAGTTAATAACAATCTTGTTAATCAAACTATTCGGAACAGCTGCACCGCTTCCGCCAGTAATGTTTTCCAAATCGCTTTCGGAAAGTTTTTCGTTGAGTCTTTGGCATTCTGTTTCGAATTCATTTTCTTTGATAGTAAATCCGGCTGCTGTTGCAATTTCAACGATCTTCTTTGCGGCGGTTCCGTCCAAAGACAATTCGCCGAGAGACTGTTGCAACTCCTTATTTCCTTTTACATGAATCAAAAAAGCTTCAATTTGACTTGTCATTACTTGCCGCTCCTTATTTGCTGTCTCCATAGTATACAGATGACATCAGGCTGAAAAAAATCATCCATCTCAAACACACTTACAAAGCGAATCAACCATGTCCATGAGCTTCATTTAGCTTGCCTTCGACCTGCAATGACATGGCTCCATTCATCAGTGTTCTGCAGCTGGCAATGTCAATCTGTTATTTATATAAATTCATATCATATTAAAATAATTAAGATCGTTAATGCAGTTGTTCGGGGCAGTTCCATTGCTTCCGCCAGTAATGTTTTCCAAATCGCTCTCGGAAAGTTTTTCGTTGAGTCTTTGGCATTCTGTTTCGAATTCATTTTCTTTAATGGTAAATCCGGCTGC
>JAEINO010000139.1 GCA_016342345.1 Pseudodesulfovibrio sp.
GAGCTTGTGAAAAAGTGGCAAACGGAAAAGCAGGGCATGATCATACTGCGTTCCAACGGAGCCGAATGGTTGGGACAAAATCCGCCTACCATTCCCACCTTCATTGGCGGATGCAACAACCCGGTGCTTTTGGGAACTATGAAAAATTTGGATGCTCCTGAAGGCAACATTACCGGAGTGACCTATTTTCTGCCCACAAAAACCCAATTTGAAATTTTCAGGGCAATCATTCCAGACATGAAATCCGTTCTGCTGCTCCTGGCCGAGGGCAACCCGTCCTCCGCTGTAGACAGGGAAGGAACACAGGCCACATGTTCTCAGTTGGGTCTCGAATATAATGAAAAGCTGTGTGCCACCACGGATGAAGCCATTGGCGCTGTAAAGGAATACGCGGGCAAGGTATCAGCCATTATTATTGGAAATCAGGCCTTGCATATCGACAACGCCGCCAACATTGTCCAGGCTGCCGGAACCACCCCGGTCCTGTCCTACAGTGACAAACCGGTCCAGGCCGGGGCATTGGGAGGATTCGTGGCGGATGACAACAAACTGGGTATGATATTGGCCGAAATCGTGAATCAGGTCATTGTTCAGGGCAAGGCGGTGAAGGATGTGCCTGTTCAGGTGGACCCTGAACCCAAATTTTACGTCAACGCTAAAACCGCAGAAAAACTGGGAGTGGAAATTCCCTTCAATATTTTAGAATTGGCTACCATCATCGAATAACACCTAAGGACGAGGCAGGAGCAGCAAATCTCAAGACCTATAGCAATTGTAAGGGTGTAATGTATTGAACTGAGGAGACCGTCATGAAATTGAAGATCAAATGGAATTTACGAAACAAGATAATCCTGCCTACGGCGGTGCTGATAATACTGGGAATGGGGATATCCACCGTGGTGTCCTATTACTATTCTTTCAGCTTCATCAACGAGCTTTCCCAAAACCGTTTTGAGATCCAGGTCCAATCCAACGCAGCCCGAATTTCCGACTGGCTGAACGGGCGGATGGTGGAAATCAACAGTTGGGCGTCCAACAAGACCCTGGAAACAGCTACCCTGGACACCTTCATGGGCAAGGCCGCCAGAAAATCTGCTGGCGATCTTTTGGCCAATCTTCTCCAGGATTACAAAAATTACGAATCCATCTTGCTGCTGGATAAGAAGGGAGTTGTAATTGCAACCGGAAGCAAGGAAGAAGCCAATGCAAAGGCCCTTTCCGGCGACCGGGATTTTCAAAAGGCCATGCAGGGTGAGGTGGTTATATCTAATGTGTTCAAGAGCACAAAGTCGGGCAAAGCAGTTTTTAATATATTCAATCCCATTTATCTGGACGGCACAGATTCCGTGGCTCAAAACATCCAGGGAGTCCTGATGTCCACCCTCAGCATGGAAACCATTGCCAGGGATTACGTGAATCCTATCAAGTACGGGAAAACCGGGTATGGATTTCTCATCGGGAAGGACGGAACGACGGTGATCCATCCTGACGACAAACTGGTTCTCAACCTCAATGTCCATGACCTTCCCTTTGGAAAGGATTTGATGGCCGACAAGTCCCAAATTTTTAATTACACCTTCAGGGATGTGGACAAGTTCGCCGCCATGAGCGTCATTCCTCTTGCCCAATGGCGTCTGGCCCTGACTTCCAACGTGGATGAGTTAATGGCCGCAGCATATAAAATCCGGAACATGCTGGTGGTTATCGGAGTTCTGGTGGTGGTTTTTGTGGGAGTGGGGGTATGGCTTCTCATGGGTAGGATCGTAATCAAACCTATTCATAAAGTGGTGGATTTTGCTAAAAAGTTCAAGGTGGGCGACCTATCTGCGCGTCTGGAAACCGGATCGGATGAACTGGGACAGATGGGCGAAGCCCTGAACGGCGTGGTTAAGGAAATGGCCTATAGAGCCGAATGCGCCAAGGGGATCGCCGCCGGAGACCTGTGCCAGGAGATCAAAGTGGCCTCCGAAAAGGATGTTCTGGGTCAGGCCCTGTCTGATATGGTGGACAGCCTCAACAATATGGTGGGAGAGCTGCTGGCTTCAGGACGGCAGGTGAATGAAGGCGCCCGCCAGATATCCGACACAAGCCAATCCCTGGCTCAAGGGGCCACGGAACAGGCTTCCTCCCTGGAGGAGATTTCCGCCTCCATGTCAGAAATCGGCACCCAAACCAAAGGAAACGCCGAAAACGCAGTCCAGGCCAATCAGTTGGCCACTGAAGCGCGCAATGCAGGTCAGGAAGGGGCCACGCGCATGGGGGAAATGGTGGGCGCCATGACCGCCATCAGCGAATCGTCCCAGCAAATTGCAAAAATTATCAAGACCATCGATGATATTGCATTCCAGACAAATCTTCTGGCCCTGAATGCCGCCGTGGAAGCGGCCCGGGCCGGCAAGCACGGCAAGGGTTTCGCCGTGGTGGCTCAGGAAGTGCGGACCCTGGCTGCCCGTAGCGCAAAAGCAGCCCAGGAAACCGCCGATCTTATCGAAGGTTCTTCCCACAAGGTGGCGGCAGGTAACGAGATTGCGGAAAAAACCGCCTCAGCCCTGTCCGGCATCAATGAGACCATTACCAAGGTGGCTGACCTGGTAGGCGAGATCGCCGCGGCGTCCAATGAGCAGGCTCAGGGTATCTCCCAGATTAATGTGGGCCTCTCCCAGATTGACGACGCCACCCAGCAAAATACCGCCAATGCAGAGGAAACGTCCGCCGCCGCCCAGGCCCTTTCCGCCCAGGCCACCCAGGTTCAGGCCCTGCTGGGCCGTTTCAATATCAAAGATGAGGATGCTTCCTGCGGGGCGGCTTTCACCCGGACAGAGGTCAGCCAGGTCAAGCCTTCCAGGCCTCAGGCCAAGATTAAGGGCGGTTGGGGTCAGGACCCTCCTGCTTCCGCGGGAAAGACCGTCAGGCCGGATCAGTTGATCGCCCTGGATGATAGTGAATTTGGTAAATACTAGGCTGTTTGCAATTGCTCGTAACGCTAAGGGTTGCCAATATACAGATGGAAATCACCCCTGAAACTGACTTAAAACAAAGAGAGGTGCGACTATGAAAAAAATGGGAATTCGAGCAAAGATTCTGCTCATATTTTCAT
>JAEINO010000140.1 GCA_016342345.1 Pseudodesulfovibrio sp.
TAAGTGAGTTCTGCCACAACCATCATCCCTCTGGGGTGAAATGTTGGCAATATTTATTCGACGTGGAATCCGGGTATCAGTTATGTTTGTTTTTACTGAGGAGAATTGTGGAATGAGTATAATGGTTCAAAATTCCTTGATTATGTTTGTTTTATTGGTTGCAGCAGTCAGTCTGATCGTTGTTGTCATTCGAAGGTTAGTCGGCAACGGCATAACGGTTACCATTGCCAGTCTGATTGCGGTTATTGTGGCTATTGATTGTGAGCTGGCTTTCGTTTTAGGGTATCTCGATTTCACTTTACTCAATATTTTTCTTCTCTTCACACCGGGCATCCTGATCACGCTTGGTCTCATTTATTATCTACATCGACAAATATCTGTTCCGCTGCGGAATCTAACAGCTACCACCAAGCGGCTGGCTGTGGGCGATCTGCAAGGGAATGTGAACTACACCAATGCCAATGAAATGGGACAACTGGCCGCCAGTCTGGCAGAAGTCATTCATTATCAGCGGGATATCGCCGAATTGGCCAACCAGGTTGCTGCCGGTGATTTGAATCACCAGGTGTTGGTGAAATCTGAAAAAGATGAACTTGGTATGGCTTTCCAGGAAATGATCCAAAAACTGAATCAAGCCATCTCGCAGGTTTCAGTGAATGCCATTACCCTAGGAGAGTCCTCCATTCAGCTTTCGGCAGCTTCCCGCCATGCTGGGCAATCTACCAGCCAGATTGCCATGACCATCCAGCAAGTCGCCATGGGTACCAATCAGCAGACCGAAGCCATCACCCAGACGGCTGGGTCTGTTGACCAGATGACGCGTGCTATTCAGGGTGTTGCCCAGGGTGCTCAGGAACAAGCCGTAGCCGTCAGCAAGGCATCTGAAATCACAACCACGATGACGAATGCCATCCAGCAGGTTGCCGCCAATTCGCGCTCCAGCGCCAATGGCGCAGCCGAAACGGCTGATACCGCCCGCGGGGGAGCCCAGCAGGTGGAGGAGACCATTCAGGGCATGCGCACCATCCAGACCAAGGTTGGCCTGTCGATGGAAAAAGTCAGGGAAATGGGTCAGCGCTCGGACAGAATCGGTAATATCGTAGGGACAATTTCTGATATAGCTTCTCAAACCAATCTATTGGCGCTGAACGCCGCTATTGAGGCTGCGCGAGCCGGGGAACATGGCAAAGGCTTTGCCGTAGTGGCGGATGAAGTGAGGAAATTGGCGGAACACTCCAACGTGGCGACCAAGGAAATCAGTGCTTTGGTGGAGGATATTCAAAAGATCGTTGCTCAGGCGATTGCTGCCATGGAAGAAAGCGCCAGCGAAGTGGAAATGGGCGTGATCCGTGCAGGGGAATCGGAAAAGGCATTACAGGAAATTCTGAAAGCCGTTGAGTTGGTTAATGGGCAGGTGAGCGGCATATCCGAAGCTGCGCAGGAGATTTATCAGTCCTCCAATCAACTGGTGTCGGCCATGGACGCTGTCTCGGCAGTGGTGGAGGATAATACCACCGCTGCGCAACAAATGTCAGAAAATTCCGGGGATGTCTCCAGGGCGATTGAAAATATCGCCAGCGTCAGCGAAGAAAACAGTGCCGCTGTGGAAGAAGTCTCGGCGTCTACGGAAGAGATGAACAAGCAAGTTGATGAAGTCTCCGGTTCTGCCGAGGAACTTCTGGAAATGGCAAAGATTTTGCAATCTTTGGTGGCGAAATTCAAGCTGGTTGATAGGACAGAGAAATAACAAGTCGACTCGTTGATCTTACTAAACCATAGTGGATTGATATCTCCCTTCGACAAGCTCAGGGCTGGCCACTTCGATAAGCTCAAGGCTGGCCCAATTGTATGTAGGGAGATGTTAGTATACTAATTCTACGGCATAGAGATGTTGAAAAATCAAGTATGCCAAGGTATGTTGGGATACCGTAATTAAAAATGCGCATAGCCATTATACCAAATATGAATCTACTCCTACTATATATCAAAAAAACCAATCATATCTTTTCACTTATTTGCATGTTGATTGGAAACAAGATGTAAAAGCGATTCCTAACGAAATAAACAGATCCCCCTGACTTTGTTGACAAAAAAAGGAGTATAGATAAAAGATAGAAAGATGAATGATCTGGCGCCTGTACCGCTCACCTTAATCAAACTGAACAAAAAGGGTACTCAGCTTAATCAAGTGATCCCAAGTATCCTGACTCATCCAGAAGATATCCTGGCTTGGGCTGGTAGCCCAGGAGTTGATGAACCCCCAGGGATGGGGGAGACCAGCCTCGTCGGTGTGGGCGGGATCATATGCGGCCAGAAGCATGGTGTGTCCGCCGGGCTTTCCTTCAGCCTGCATGCGAATTACACTTCCTTCCTGATGTGTGATCAAGCTGGGGGTGGTATAGATCCAGAGGATAGTGACGATGAGGTAAGAGTTATTGCTGTTTCGTAGAATAGATTGCAGGGTGGTATCACTGGGAAGGAAAAGCCGGGTGCGGACTTTGATGTTGTCCCGTTTGGCGATAGATTGGATGATCCGTTTGGCTTGTCCGGGGGTGGTCGCCCAGCCGGGGTAGGTGCGGTAAAGGAAAGGCTTGCGGGTCCAACTGTCGTCCATGGATTTAGCCAGAACTCTGCCATCCAGTTGGCTGCCGAACTGCAAGTTGAACACGGTAGCGATGCTATGCAACGCGCAATTGTTACTCGTCCCCTGGCATTGTTGATAACTCGCCAGGGTTTGTATGGGTTGCTTCTTTAAGCTGCAAGCTGTAAGTGGATCGGACATGTCATTCCTCCATTTTCTCCCTCTTATCATACAAGAAAAATAGAAAGAAACAAACAAGGAAAAAAGTCCAAGCAGGAATCCAGTTTACTATTGGGGTTCTTTAATTTATGAGGAACCCATTATTTTTTTATACACGTCAATCGTCATTTGATTCACCCGGTCAGTGTTAAAATTTTCACGCACCAGATGGTATGCTTTTTCTGACAGCTCAGTCCGCAAAGCCGGATTGCGGTACCAATAAAATCAAAATGAACCACATCAAAACCATGCTTTGCGGCAACTTCATTGGAATTGATAAACTGGAGCGGC
>JAEINO010000141.1 GCA_016342345.1 Pseudodesulfovibrio sp.
CTGCTTTTCCTTACTCAGACGACTTTTTCGCATTGCCATACTGATAACCCAGAGGAGTTATCTGGTACAGCCCCTTCGTTTTTTGCGACAATGCTCAATTCAAACAGCTCCAGACAGACGATTACTGTTGCACCGCCTGCGGCTGCTGCCAGACGCAATCGTAATTCTTGATAGTCATATGCGTGAAGGATGACTCCATATCAACCTGAAGCGGCTTCATTCGACGCGAAGGAAGTCCCTTGCATGTATTACAGAACACTTCAGGATAATTGCACACAAGACAGTACGGCCTGTAATCATCGCAAGTCAGGGAATTCCAAGGACGCTTATGCCCGAGCACGCATTTTTTCCGATGAAAAACACACTCCAGACAATTGCTTGACATAATTAACGTTTTACGCATTTACCACCTCCAAACCGGGTATATTCTCAGTATAGGAGAAAAACACAGGAAAGGATTTTGCGGTATTATAAATATTTCGCAAAACCCTCTCATGGAGGTACTAAAACATGATGTCCATCCACACCGCAGGAAGGACCCCGACTGACTAAAAAGGCCTGATTGCGACATTGCTGCAAGGATGACTGACTACTTCTTCAAAGCCTTTTCTACAATTTACCTTTGTGGTAAGTTTTGGAAATACAATTTTTTTTGCACAGGAGAAACAGACATGCCTCTCATAAACTGGGACGAAACCATGTCGGTCAAGGTCCACGAACTCGACGAACAACACAAGACACTCATCGCACTCATCAACGAGGCTTATGAAGCCATCCAAAAACACGATGAACGCGTGATGACTGAACTCATCAACAAGATGCGGGCGTATGCTAACATGCATTTCGCAACCGAAGAAGGCTACATGAAAAAATTCGGTTTTCCAGAAATCGAAAACCACAAATTCAAGCATGTCAAATTCAACAACGAAGTGGACGACTTCAAGAAAAAACAATTTGAAAAGACCAACCTTTCACAAATTTTCGTTTTTCTGAGCCAATGGCTTATCACGCACATCATGGATGAAGACATGCAATATGTCCCGTACGTGCCCCAAAAAAGAGATAAGGAAGAACAAGAATAGAGCCATCCAGTCAACAACTGCAAGAACCAAAAAAACACCACGATCTCGTTATAATCATCCGACACATAAGAAAAGGCCCGCCAAAAGCGAGCCTTTTGTCACTTTAACCAACAAGTCTTCATTCTCCACGAATATCGTAAAAGGCCTTTGCAAACTCCTGCATGACTTCGTCAACGTCCTCCAGGACCTCTTTCTTGAAATCAAATGATGTTGGGGCAATGCCCATCATGGCCGTATCCCAATAGACCAGACGAGGTGGGATACCAAACTCGAAATCAAGATGATATGCGTTGACGCCACCCTCGGTTCGGATACTCATGAGCTTGATGATGATGTATCCGACATTCTCAAGCTCATACCCCTCGGCAGGATAGTTGTTGACGTATGCATCGTCGTTGACCTTCATCCCACGCATATACGTATCAAAAGCCTTGACGGCAGAAGCCTTGACTTCATCCGCATCCATCATACCATCAACATCGGTAAAGACTACGATGTTATCAAGTATTTTTATTTTCCTGAATTTATCCGTCTGCTCGGAAGCAAACGCCGACCCCACGACCATGAACACAACCAGCATAATTGCCATAACAAATACTTTTTTCATAATCACTCCCTAGAATGCAGTAATTCATTAATTCAAAACTCTTTTACGCCTGAATATTAACCACATAGCAAAGCTATTTGTAAAGAAATGAAATCAGTGTGGGGGGACACTTAACATGAGAAGCTAGAGACTGCCGGGGGAATATAGGACTTTCATGGGACTTTTGTAGGACTGGCGTGGGCTGATTCGAGTTTGGGCGGTTATGATTGGGCGGTTTGGCAAGATGAGAAAGATTTCCGAGTTTCGCGGTTTCTTGACAGCTAAAATGAGAAAAAGGCCAAGCGGCATTTGCTGCTTGGCCTTTGCTTTGCTGAATATATGAACACATACTCATTGCTAATCGTTGCAAACCAGTGTCATGGTGCGTAACTTCCCGTATTGTCTTTAGAAAAGGTTAATCACTTTTCCCCGCCTGGTTAAGCGCAATCTCTGGTGGCCTCATGTGGCGTATCCTCTTCCGGGGCGGCGCGGGCCTGGAGCCTTTCATAGTATTCTTTGGCCATTGTTTGGGCTGTGTCCAGCTCGCCTTCTAGCTTGACGTTCTGGACGTTTAGCTCGCCGATCTTCACCTTCAGTTCCCCGTTTTCCTTCCATAGCTGCCGGTTTTCAGCCATCAATTCCCGCGTCAATTCTCTTTCTTTGCTCAATTCAGCTTCTAGGCTTGCTGGCGCACTTCCTAATTCAACCTGCTCAATCTCTCCCTCACGCATACAGCCTTCGCCAGACAGAAGCCAATGAAGGTTCACGCCGCATTGGCGAACGACCTCAAGGGCAATGTTTACGTTCGGGGTTCTTTCTCCTCGTTCGTATTTCCCCAGCGTGTTCAGCGCAACTCCAAGACTTTTTGCAAAGTCCTTCTGGGTAGTTTTTCCCCTCACCGCCTTGAGCCTTTCGCCGATATTCATGTGTTAAAGTTCCCCCACTGAAGATTAACATTAACTTTAACACCCATGGCATACTGCAACAGTTCGAACTTGTTGAAGAATTAATAAAAAAGTACAAAAATAAACTTTAACACCCATTTGGTGTTGCAAAAAGTTTACGTACGTGGTTATTAAAGAGCCGTGGGCAGTCAATAAAAGTTGCACTTAACAAAATCACTCTAATTGACTGCACGCAGGGGGTCAACATCCGACC
>JAEINO010000029.1 GCA_016342345.1 Pseudodesulfovibrio sp.
AGGCTTTAAACTATTCCCGCAAAAGTCAAACTTTGTTGGTCCCCCAGCAAAGCTGGGGGGTTTCTCATTGGACTAAAGGTGGTGTGAATGAAAACGTGAAAATATATAAATCCACCGAGTGTCCGTGGCTCGCAACGCTTTGTGTCTTTCCAGCAGCAAAGAATACGGCCTTACTCAGGTTGCCCCAAAAGGTCGGAGTGAGCGGCACAAAAAACGCAAGCCCGCCGTGTACTCTTTGTACGCAAGGATTTGTGTTTTTTTTATAGCAACAAGACAAGCCAACGTTCTTAGGCAATCTGCTAGGCGACTGTTTCAGGATCCCAGTTTTTCACCAGGTTGATCACCTTCTCGGTCAGACCATGGAACTCAGGCTTGGTCACCTGGGCATCGGCCATGACAGCCTTGCCCTTGTGCAAAACGCCATCAGAGATCAATGAGGAAAACAGCGTCACCGGCAACACCTTGAGGACCGGGTCCTCCTTGATGCGACGGGTCAATGTATAGCCATCCATCTGTGGCATTTCCACATCCGAAACCACTGCGTCAAGATAGTCGAGGGGACTCTTCCCTTCCTTTTGCGCCTTTGCCTTGATCTCCAGAAGTTTGCCCCATGCTTCGGCCCCGTCTCCGACCACGACGACTTCAAAATTGGCATTGGTAAAGTTCGTCTGAAGCAATGCGCGAACCGAAGTGGAATCATCCACAATCAGGGCACGATATCGTTCCTCGGAAACAACATCGCTCAAATTCACATCAGTTTTACCAGATTCATCAAGATCAGCCAGAACCTGTTCAAGGTCGAGCATCAGGACAAAACGATCATTGATCTTCACTGTGCCTGTGATGCAGTTGGTTTCCATCCCTGCAACATATCTGCTGGGAGGCTCGACATCTTTCCAATTCACCCGATGGATCTGGGTCACTCCCGAAACAAGGAACCCCGTAATCATGGCATTGAATTCAGTGACTATGATCGTTTCATTGTCGGCCTTGGCCCGTTCGACATCAAGCCAGACACTCAAGTCAACGACAGGGAGGATGAGGTCGCGCAACGGAATGGTTCCAAGAAAACTCGGATGAACAGCAGCTTCGGAGCCCTCCAGCCCCATGGGAGCCTCAACAATCTCCAAAACTTTGGCGACATTGACTCCAAAATAATGTATATCCAGTCCTTTATCCGTTTCTTCCTTGACGAAAAACTCGATAATTTCGAGTTCATTCGTACCCGTTTCCAGCAAAACATCCGTCTGGCTCATAGTATCTCCTTACCTCAATGCATGACGACTCATAGGTGTTTAGCATGACTCAGGACGTTAGATGAATGATTATTTTCAGTTCTCAAGAAAATGGAACGCCAAAAAAAATGCCGTAATAATACGGCATTTCAAATACGTTTTTTTACAAAATCAGGAAATGGCCGCTCCTGCGCACTCTGTTTCAGGGACACTCAATGTATCCCACTGCACAGGCTCTTCGTGCTTGACGGGACGTTTGATGGCTGCACCAACGACTTCATCCCAGTGAACAGGAGAAACTCCAACCCGGGGACTGCGAGTGGTGAGGTCCGCCTCTGTAAGAATGTGTCCGGCAGGCAGGTCGCGTGAAAAAACAATGCATTTTCTCAACTTCTTGGCCGCAGCCTGCTCTTCGGGAAAAACCTTCTTCCCTTTGACCCACATGGCTTTTTCCACTTCACGAATCATTTTAACCATCAAGGCCAATTCCTGAGGTTCCAGGGAGGCCTGGTGATCAGTGCCCTTCAGGGATTTGTCCAAAGTGAAATGCCGCTCGACAACGCATGCTCCGAGAGCAACCGAGGCAACACTGGGACCAAGCCCCTGTTCGTGGCCGGAATATCCGATAGGCAGGCCATACCGTTCTCGAAGGGCATCCATGACCGGCAGGCCGATCTGCTCTTCTGGGCACGGGTATGTGGAATTGCAATGCAAGAGCACAACATCATCATGATAAGAACGTATTTCAGCCAGGGCAACATCTATGTCTTCAAGACCACTCATGCCGGTTGAAAGAATAACAGGAACATTCGCGGCTGCATACTTGCGAACCAGTGGCACGTTGACCAGATCGGCAGAACAGATCTTCAACAAATCCACATCCATATCCAGAACCTGTATCAGGCTTGGCTCGTCCCAGGCGGACGCGAAAAAAACCAGCCCAAGGGACTCACTGTACGTCTTGAGTTCACTCATTTGCTCAATGGACAGCTCCAGAGCGTTGCGATGCTCTCCATAAGTCGGCCCAAAACTGTTGCATCCGACATAAGGAGCTGCACGCCCCTCGCGAGTCAAGAGCGCTTCCATATCGCGTTTTTGAAATTTGACACCCTGAACACCAGCGGCAGCGGCTTTCTCAACCATCTGCTTGGCAATACTGAACTCTCCCTGATGATTGTTGCCGATTTCGGCAACGATAAAACAAGGATGACCTTCACCTATGGTGACGCCGGAACGAAGCGTGACAGACTGGATTTGTTTCATATCAAAATCTCACGATTTGAAACCCGCACTTTTGGGAATACGGCTTGAGCTGTTCATAAATTTCGCCCTGTTTGCCGAAAGAGGTAATGACCACGGCATCGCAGTCCACCTGGTCAAGGACATGCGGCGCGGAAACCACATGACCGTTAAACATTTGCCCCTGTTTTTCGGAGTCATTATCGAGAAGAATCATCACCTGAAAATTGCTGTGTCTCAGCGCGGACAGCACCACTTCACACGTTTCGGAAGCACCGAAAAGGGCAAGCTTGCGAATCCCCTTGTCCTCAAGACCCTTGAGTCTGGCCAACACAAAATCCTTGATGGTCGAATACAGCCGGACCGTTTCGGAAGAGTAATCCGAAAACATTCTCTGACGGGACTTCTGACCTTCGCCAGTCAATGAATACCTGTAACTCTTTCCGTTGACCGGGAGAAATTCTACCAACCCATCGGCCTGAAGCTGTTTGAGATATTGATTGACCATGGCCCCTGACAAATTGAGCCGCCTGCCCAATTCGAACTGGGAAAGACTGGAATCCCGGGATACAGCATCGAGAATGGCGAGTATCCGTGAACTCTTGCTCGGCTTGAGATAGAGTCCATCGGTTATCAGCATCCCATTAACCACATTTTCAACTTGATCTGGCATCAAAACCCTCAGTCATTCGTTCGGTCAATGAATCATTTTGCTTATTTGCGAGATGCTATCCTAGGTTTTGTACTCTAGTCACGCACCGTCACCCTGTCAACTTGCCGGTCCTTCAACGGTTTTGTCAGATTAAACGCACACAAGCAGTCATCCGTCCCTGACAATCAATCGTTGGCATATTGAATGATCGGCCCTTTTCATTCGATTCTTTAGTGAACGGGCAATCATTTTCTTTATTGAAACTTCAATTTTTTTGCAAATACTCTGCCAAATACCAGCAACTACCAGATTATCATGCCAATCTTCCCTGTAAACAGCTACAAACAAGAACTATTATTTTCAACACCCCCAAAACGCCAATCTCTTCTTTTGCTCCTTTTTCCATTTTGCAAATCAACCCTTGTCAAAATTCCAACCATGCACTCATGATGAACTGGACAACATAAAAAATGATTTCTTCAGACTCTGGCAACATGCCAATTGACCACATGGACGGGCTATTATACTGGTTGCGGATATTTTTTACACAAACCCAAAGGATTCCCTCCCATGGAGCAAATCGACCGCCCCTGGCTCAAGGCATATGATGCGGAAGTCTCTCCCTCTCTGGACTATGAGAAAATACCGCTGCACCATTTTCTTGACAGGACCGCTCGCAACTGGCCCAAACGAAAAGCCATTGTTTTCAAGAATTGGTCTATAAATTACGCCAATCTCAAAAAACAGAGCGAAGTCTTTGCGGCCAATCTGAAGGCGGCAGGAATCAGCAAGGGCGACCGCGTTGCCCTGATGCTGCCGAACCTGCCTCAGACCATTATTGCCTTGTGGGGTGTTCTCCGCACAGGGGCCGTGGGTGTCATGACCAACCCCCTGTACATGGAAACGGAAATCGTCCATCAGTTCAACGATGCTGACGTTCGATTCTGCATCACGCTCGACCTGCTTTGGCCCAAATTGGAAAAATTGCGCGATTCCATTCCAGTCGAAAAATTCTTTATCACCTCCATCTCAGAGGGATTGAAGTTCCCCCTGAACATTTTCTACAAACTTCAATCCAAAAAAAGTGGCAGCGCTCCAAAAGTTCCCTACGGCCAAAAAAATGTTTTTCCATTCAGCAATCTGACAAAAGGCCGAGACACATACACCAATGACACCGTGACTTCGGAAGACACGGCATTCCTCCAATATACTGGCGGCACGACTGGTGTGGCCAAAGGCTGCATTCTCACACACGCAAACCTCGCAGCAAACGTACAGCAATGCCAATCCATGATGCACAATCTGGGACAACAGCAGGAAACCTTCCTCGGCATCCTGCCCTATTTCCATATATACGGGTTAACCACGTGCCTGACCTGGCCCACCAGCCTGGGCGCGACCATGGCCCCCTTTCCTCGCTACGTTCCCCACGATGTGCTCAAGGGCATCCAAAAGCTCAAGCCCTCGGTCTTCCCGGGTGCCCCGTCGCTGTATATATCGCTGCTCCAGCAAAAGGACATCGCCAAATACGACCTGTCCAGCATCAAATGCTGTGTCTCGGGTTCAGCCCCCATGCCCGTGGAGTACATTGCTATTTTCAAGGAAAAAATAGGCACAGCCATTTCCGAAGGATATGGCCTGACCGAAGCATCGCCCATCACCCACTTCAATCCCATCACTGGTCTCCGCAAGAGTGGCTCCATAGGCCTGCCTTTCCCGGACACCGATGCCAAGATAGTTGACATGGACGTTGGAGGCGACCCCCTGCCTCCGGGCAAACGAGGCGAACTGGTCGTCCGAGGGCCACAGATCATGCGGGGATATTACAACCGCCCTGATGCCACGGCTGACGTCCTCAGAAACGGATGGCTGTACACGGGCGACATAGCCTACATGGATGAAGAGGGATATTTCTTCATTGTCGATCGGAAAAAGGATCTGATCATCTCCAGCGGATACAACATATATCCACGTGAAGTTGATGAAGTTCTGCATACTCATCCAAGCATCTCGGAAGCCGTCACTGTCGGAATTCCCCACAAAACCCGAGGCGAAATCGTCAAGGCATACGTCATAGTCCACAAAGACAAGGAACTTTCCAGCAGCGATGTCATTGGCTTCTGTCGAGACAAACTTGCCAATTACAAAGTCCCACGCAAGGTGGAATTCAGAGAAGAATTGCCAAAAACCATGGTAGGCAAAGTCCTGAGACGCGCCCTCCGCGATGAAGAAGCCGCCAAGGTCAATGCAAAAAAGAAAAACCGCAAAAAAAACGACACAGCCAAATGATTGATAATAAATACAACTGCAAATTCCGTGGCGAAATCTGTCGTGGACACAGAGAAGAACGCAACGGTCACAAGGCCAAAACCCTGTGGTTCACAGGACTTTCCGGATCAGGAAAATCCTCCATTGCTCATGCCGTGGAAAAACGCCTCTTTGACATGAAGGCCATTGCCTACACTTTTGACGGAGACAACGTCCGGCACGGCCTGTGCGCCGACCTTGGCTTTTCTCAGAAAGACAGGGCAGAGAACATCAGGCGCATCGGTGAAATGACCAAACTGTTCATGGACGCAGGAACCATCTGCCTGTGTGCATTCATCACGCCTCAAAATGAAGTACAACAACGTCTTCGCGATGCCCATAAACAAGGAGACTTCTTCCTCGTTCACGTGGACTGCCCTGTGGAGGTCTGCGAATCCCGCGATGTAAAAGGATATTACAAACTCGCCAGAGAGGGTAAAATCAAAAACTACACAGGGATCAACGCTCCATACGAAATCCCCATAAACCCTGACCTGAGCCTTGACTCGGACAAACTTTCCCTTGAAGAATGCGTTGATCAAACCCTTGCTTTTCTGGCAGACAAGATAGCAATTCCCTCTTGATCACTCCACTCGATAAACATGACCTTCGAAGAACCAATTCTCCGACTTCCGGAGGATTGGCTCTTTTTCAATAAAATCAGACCACATTCCACATAGACCAACGCCCGATATTTATTACAAATATGCAAAACAAAACCGACTCAAATCCATTTCAACGAATCCTGTTCTCTTGAAAACCTGATTAATGCCAAGTTTATTCAAGCATACTGCACAATTTGCAAAAACGTAGTATGGGAAAAAACTTTAACTCAGACTGTATTTGGTGTATGCACCATACTTGTTCACACTACTGATTATTGTAATTCCTATGAGAGGAGGAAATGATGAAAGGTTTTCTTAAAGGTGTAAGCCTGTTGGCGCTCATGCTCATTAGCTGCGCTTTCCTGCTGGCCGGTTGTGGCGAAGACAAAGCCAATACAATCAAAATCGGTTTCAACCTGCCCCTGACCGGGGACATCCCGGAAGTTGGTGAAGGCTCCAAAAAGGCAGCCCAGATGTACTTGAAAGACATCAACGATGCCGGTGGACTCGAAGTTGGCGGCCAGAAATACGCACTCGAATTCATCTACATGGATAACGAATCCAAAGCCGAGTCCGCGACCAATGTCGCACTGAAACTCATCGATCAGGAAAATGTTATCGCCATCATCGGCCCCAACTCCTCCAAGCAGGCCGTTCCTGCCGGCGGAACATGCAACGACAACCGCGTGCCCATGATTTCCCCATGGTCAACCAACCCCAACACCACACTGGATCGTCCGTGGGTCTTCCGCGCCGCTTTCCTTGATCCCTTCCAGGGTCCTGTTGTTGCCGACTTTGCTGCAAAGAAATTCAACGCAAAAACAGCTGGCGTCCTTTTTGACGTATCCAACGACTACTCCAAAGGACTGGCTGAAATATTCAAGGCTTCCTGGGAAGCCAAGGGCCTCGGCCCGGTCGTGGCCTTCGAATCCCACGGCACCAAGGATCAGGATTTTTCCGCACAATTGACCACCATCATCGATGCCAATCCTGACTTCATCTTCGTTCCAGACAACTACAATCAGGTTGCCCTGATCGTGCAGCAGGCCCGTGACCTCGGCTACAAGGGTCCCTTCATGGGCTCCGATGCATGGGGCACCCCAGACCTGATCAAACTCTGCGGCGAGCAGTGCTACGGCAACTTCTTCTCCACCCATTACGCCGCTGCAGGTGCCACGGGTGCCACAAAGGTCTTCATTGACCGTTACGAAGAAGCCTACGGGGCCACCCCGGCTGACTATGCGGCTCTGACCTGGGATTCCATCGGCATCATGCTTGAAGCCATCAAAAATACTGGCAAGGTCGAAGCCGACCCGGTTGCCATGCGCAAGGCCGTCCGTGAAGGTCTGGCTGCCATCAAGTCCTTTGACGGCATCACCGGCTCTTCCAAGTTCGATGCACAGGGCGATCCCATCAAATGCGCTGTTGTTGTCAAGATCAGCGACAAGGGCGAATTCGTCTTTGAAGAATCCGTTTGTCCGTAGACACGGTTTCATGAACCTGCCGGGCGGGGGCCAAGCGGCCCCCGCCCTTTTACATTAGATATTTCAAGGAATAACCGCTGTGGATTTCATAATTCAAAATATATTGAACGCCCTGCAGTGGGGAAGTTTCTATGCACTTATCGCCTTGGGCTACACACTAGTCTACGGTGTTTTGACGCTTATAAACTTTGCCCATGGCGACATCTTTATGGTGGGTGCGTACATTGCCTTTTTCGTGGCCTCGTGGCTTCTCGGTCCGGTCATCGGCCTTGATCCCACATGGACATTTGTTTTGGCCATTCCGATAACCATGTTTCTCACCGCAGGAGTGGGTGTCACGCTTGAGCGCATCGCCTACCGCCCTCTTCGACGCAAAGGAGCACACCGGCTCTACGTTGTCATCACGGCACTCATGTGCGGCCTGATTCTCGAATATGGGAACCTCGCCTGCCTGGGTGCAAGCCGCAAGAAATTCCCTGATCTCCTGGAAAAAGTTATCTGGCACTTCGGAGACGTCGCAGTGACGAACCTCAAGGTGCTGGTCATCTTTGCGGCCATCGCTGTCTTCATATTCCTCAACTTCATCGTCACCAAGACCAAAATCGGCATGGCCATGCGCGGCATCTCCTACGACAAATTTGCCATACCACTCATGGGCATTCCCATTGATGCAATCATCGTCTTCACTTTCATACTGGGTTCCAGTTTTGCTGGTCTTGCCGGACTGCTGTTCGCCATGTCCTACCCGGTTCTGGAACCATTCATGGGCGCTCTCATCGGATGGAAAGCGTTCATAGCAGCGGTAGTCGGAGGCATTGGCGACATTCGAGGAGCCTTTTATGGCGGCTTCCTGCTAGGATTCATTGAAGTGGGCGTGGTCTCGATTTTCCCGTCCACCTACCGCGACCTGTTTGCGTTCTCGATCCTGCTCATCATTCTCTGGATGAAGCCGACCGGACTGTTCGGCGTCGCCAAGAACACAAAAATCTAAGGGCAGGACAATGAAAGACAAAACACTCCAAATAGTCCTCGCACTTTCGTGCATATTCCTGATTGCCATGGCCCAGTTCGGGATGATCGGCAACTACATTCAGGCTGTATTCATGTTTGTGGGCATCAACATCATCATGTCCACCAGTCTCAACCTGGTAAACGGCAACATGGGGGAATTCTCCTGCGGCCACGCAGCCTTCATGTGCGTGGGGGCGTATGTCTCATCCGTCCTGTCAGTGCTCTTTTTCGGAAAAACACTGGGCGACCCGCTGCTCCCCTCATACATGGCCGTATTCATATTCCCGATCATCATATTGATCGGAGGCGTTGTCGCGGCCATTGCCGGTATCATCGTGGCCCTGCCTTCATTCAAGACACGTGGCGACTACCTCGCCATCATCACCATCGCGGTGAACTACATAATCATCTCGGCCATTGAGAACATGAGTTTCATCGGCGGCTCCCGTGGATTCCAGGGAATGAAGGATACTGTCTGGGCCATGCTCGACATCTTCAACGGCCCATGGATGCTCATGTGGGTCACAGTCTTCACCATCTTCACGGTCTGGATCATCCGCCGCTTTGTTTCCTCGACATATGGCAAAGGCATCAACGCCATTTGCCAGGACGAAGTTGCAGCAGAAATAATGAGCGTGAACACGGACAAGATGAAACTTGTCAACTTCATGCTTTCCAGCGGTCTGGCCGGCATTGCCGGTGGACTATTCGCCCACATTGTCGGCTACGTGAACCCGCAATCCTTCAACATTCTCAAGTCCACAGAAGCCATGGTCATGGTCTATCTGGGCGGAATGGGCTCACTCTCGGGAGCGGTCCTCGCGGCCATCCTGTTCACGGGCCTGATGGAAGTGCTCAGAAGCCAGGCACTTATCGAGTTCATCCTTTCCCCGGTGACATTTGTCTTCCCGGAATGGGAACCTTCGGCGGGTGTCATCAAATGGGTGCTCATACCCCTTATTCTGGTGTTACTCATGCAGTTCAGGCCAGAGGGAATCATGGGCAACAAAGAGCTTTCGGACTGGTTCCCGAAACTCAAGAAATATTACAAGTTCAAGTAAGGAGCCTGCAATGTCGCTACTCAACATCGACGGACTGACCCAGAGGTTCGGCGGGCTCCAGGCGGTTTCCGAATTCAGCGTGGACATGAAAGGTGGAGAGCTCATGGGACTGATTGGTCCCAACGGAGCTGGAAAAACCACTATATTCAACCTGATTTCCGGATTCTACCAGCCTACCGAAGGGACTATTTCCCTGAATGGCAAACCCACTGCGGGATTGAAGCCACATCAGGTCACCTCCATGGGAGTGGCCCGCACCTTCCAGAATATCCGGCTGTGGCACGACATGACCGTTCTGGACAATATCCGCATATCCCAACACTACCGCATGGGGTATTCCGTATGGGATTCCTTTCTGCGCACCAAGAAATACATACGATGCGAAAAGGCAATTGAAACCATTGCCTATGACTTACTGGAAGCCATGAGCCTCAAGGAATTCGCCGAGGAACTGCCCAAGAACCTCCCCTACGGACTGCAACGCCGGGTGGAAATAGCCCGCGCCATGTCCATCAAACCTCATCTGCTTCTGCTTGATGAACCAGCAGCAGGCCTGAACTCGTCGGATGTGGAAGACCTCATCAAACTGATACGCTGGATACACGAAAACTTCGACATCACCATCTTCATGATCGAACATCAGATGAAAGTTGTCACCTCTCTGTGCCAATGGATCAAGGTCATCGACTTCGGCGCAACCATTGCCGAAGGAACGGCAGAAGACATTCAGAGCAACCCGGCCGTCATCAAGGCCTATCTTGGAGACGACAACATATGAGCCAGCTACTCGAAATCGACAACCTTTACGTCAAATACGGCAATATCGAAGCCCTGCATGGCATATCCTTTACCGTGGGGCAGGGCGAAATCGTCACGCTTATCGGTGCCAACGGTGCAGGCAAGTCCACCACCCTCATGTCCGTGGCGCAACTTCCGCCACCGGAAGCCCCGAAAATCCTCAGTGGGGACATCCGCTTCAAAGGCAAATCCATCGTGGGCATGGCACCAGACAAAATTGTCGCAGACCTGCACCTGGCCTTGGTGCCGGAAGGCCGGCATATCTTCGGCAACCTGACCGTTGAGGAAAACCTCAAATTGGCCACATACGCCCGCAAGGACGGTATGGACGAGATCAACCGAGACTACAAGCGCGTGTATGAACTCTTTCCCCGCCTGAACGAACGCAGAAAGCAGCGAAGCGAATCCCTGTCTGGCGGAGAACAGCAGATGCTGGCTGTGGGTCGAGCCCTCATGTCAGCCTGCAAATTCATCATGCTTGATGAACCCTCCATGGGACTGGCCCCGCTTCTCATGTACGACATGTTCCGTACACTCAAGGAGCTCAATGAGGAAGGCATGACCATCCTGCTGGTTGAACAAAACGCCAACCTTGCTCTCAAGTTTGCCCACCGTGGCTATGTCATCGATACCGGTGAAATAGTAGCTCAAGGTCCCTGCGAGCAATTGAGAGAAGACCCGGAAGTGAAAAAAGCATATCTTGGCGGGTAGCAACCTTACGCAAATCAACAAGAAAAGGGCTCCTGTGAGGGAGCCCTTTTCTTGTTCGAAATAGCTGATCTAGTCTTCGATCACAGAGGCCTTGTTGATGAACACCGGTTCGACCGGAACGTCATCATGAAAACCACTACGACCGGTTTCAACACCTCTGATCTCGTCCACGACTTCAGTGCCTTTGACGACTTTGCCAAAAACAGCATAGCCCCAACCCTGGGGAGTTTCGCTGGAAAAATTGAGAAAGGAGTTGTCCTTGACATTAATGAAGAACTGGGAGGATGCGGAATGGGGGTCCATTGTCCGGGCCATGGCCAATGTATAACAATCGTTCTTCAGGCCGTTATTGGCCTCGTTCTCAATGGATTCGCGGCTGGCCTTTTCGGTCATGTTTTCATCCATGCCACCACCCTGAACCATAAAATTACTGATAACACGGTGAAAAATAAGGCCATCATAAAAGCCGTCCTCAACATACTGCTGAAAGTTGGCTGCGCTTTTGGGGGCTTTTTCGTGCTCAAGTTCGATGACGATGTCACCCATGCTGGTTTCCATTTTAATCATTTTCTTGCTCCTTTGTACCGGTATTTTCGCCGGCATAATATCTATGTAGCCCTCCGTCTAACAAAGGGATGGCCGGCTGGCAAATCCCCTGATTTGCCCCAATCATCCGCTTAAGCTAAAAAACGGATATGAATACCAATACGTTTTCATGCATGCAGACCGCCATCACGCCAAGGGCCAACCCTGTTTGACCGAAGCCTCTTCGGACTAGCAGAAAATGCAACGGCAGACATCCTGAACAAACGGTTCACTATGGTTCAACCAACTCTTCAACCTCGCCCTTGACCGATGAGGTGGCGTTGTCGGAGACGGTGTCGCCTGCAATCGAATCAGTGCCAATTGCATCCGGCTCGGTCGTTTCAAGAACAGACTCGGCCCCATCGACTTCCACTACATCATTCGGCTGGACCGACAAGGGCGATCCCAGCTTCATGATATTTTTCTCCATGACCATCTTTGCCTGAGGCTCCACAATATCCGCCTGCCTTGCGGCATAAGGATTTTCCGGCTGAAAATGGACGGGGGCGGGTTTATCCACAAAAGCGGTCACAAAGTAGGCCAAGGCCAAACCGGCGACAAACGGCTTCAAAATCCTGAGTATGGTTGCCCTGCGTCCTGAGGCCATGAGATTCTCCTGCCTTACCCCTTCAATACCTGGGCGATGGTCTTCTGACTCTCACCATCAAGATACGGATGCATGGGCAAACTGAATATGCGCTCGGCAATACCCTCGGCAACCGGGAAATCGCCTTCGGAGTGCTCAAGATTCGCGTATGCCTTCTGAAGATGAAGAGGCTTCGGGTAATAGATGACCGCGGGGATGTCAGCCTCTGACAACTTGCCCATGAGTTCCGTTCGATGTTCGGTGTCACGAGCCAGAAGCGAATACTGTGCCCAAACAGAAGTACAGCCATCGGCAATGACCGGGGTGGTCAAACCATCAATACCGGACAGAAGCTCATTGTATCGCTCTGCTGCCTGCTGCCGCTTCTCTATCTCGCCGGGGAATATCTCGAATTTGGCCAGCACCACTGCAGCCTGGATGGAGTCCAGACGACCATTGATGCCCAAACGAACATTCTCGTACTTGTTGTCCCCCATGCCATGAACACGAATGGAAACAAGCAGTTTATGCAATTCATCATTGTGGGCAAAAACCATACCACCATCGCCATAACAGCCAAGGGGCTTTGCCGGGAAAAATGAAGTGCAGGCTATATCGCCCAAAGAACACACAGGCCTTCCCTTGTATGTTGCACCAAAGGATTGAGCGGCATCCACGATGAGGAAGAGTCCGTTATTGTGAACCAATGGCTCAATGCGATCATAGTCGGCTGGCTGGCCGAAAAGATCCACAGCAATGACGCCCTTGGGCGTAAGATCAGTCCTGTTGTCCTTGACGTCTGCGATCTTGCGTTTGAGATCGCCCGGATCAATATTGAAAGTGACTGGATCGATATCAACGAAAACCGGAGTCGCACCCAAGAGTGCGATAGCCTCAGCTGTGGCCATGAAGGTAAAGGGCGTGGTAAACACCGCATCTCCTGGCCCAATGTCGAATGCCATGAGGGCCATGACCAGGGCATCGGTCCCCGAGCCGCATCCCACCGCATGACGAACAGCGGAGAAACTGGAAAGACGTTCTTCCAGATCAGCTATTTCAGGCCCCATTACATATGCCCCACGCTCAAGGACACCATCAATGCCCTTCTTCACTGCAATCTCAATTTCTCTATACTGCGCTTTCAGATCGATAAAAGGAATGCTCATTGCTCTCTCACTTGTCTATTCAATGTGTTAATCCTGCACGACTTCGTAAATACGCACGAAGGGCAGTCTCTCTACAACCAATTTGAAATTCTTGCTTATTTCCGCATCTTCGGGATTGCCAGTCAGCAATCTGAACAACATGCTATTATATCCCATTCTGTCAGGCATGACACTCTGACGCGTGACCTTGTTGATTACCATGTACGGGGTCTCTGGAACCAGTTTCATTGACACCGCGTTCATGGCGTAATGTCTGTTCGTGACTTTGCCCCAATCCAGAATATCTATGTCACAAACCAAACCACCCTGCCCGAACTTGTTTTGAACAGCTCCGCGCTGGATATTGAAACCGATTTCACCAGGATCATACAATCGGACTGTGGCCGCCCGTGTTTTCCCGGTTTCAAGATTCCAATTGCCATAGTATGTTATCCATTTGGAAATAGTGAGGTCCTTCCAGGAAACAACAAGATATTGTGGCGTAGCCGATTTCTTCGAATATTGAAGGGTTCGCAAATCAGAAATAGTGGACATGACCTCATTAGAGGGCATGGTATCCCACGTATCGGCAAGGGCGTATCCGAAGATATATTTTCTTTTTGCCTTGTACTGTGAAGCCAGTCTGACAATCTGATTGGATTGCCGAGGGGAATCCGTGGAAAGAGCCAGGGCAAGAGGATAAATATCCCGCCCGGCATGTTTTCCTCCATCCGCAACGGTTTCCATACCCGCATAATACTGGGAAGCGTAGCCCCAATCCCACCATGTCCAGATCATCGAATCAAGGGGAGCTTTTTCTCCAAGCTCCACAAGTCCTTCCGCATGTGCTTTTGTCACAACCGGAGTCAAGGGGATTTTTGAATACTGCGCATAACAAAAGACAAGAAAAGAGGCTCCCAGAAAGGCTTGAACACCAATTCCGATCCATTGCCTTTGTGTGTATCGACGGGCGACGATATCCACCAGCCAAAAAACACCCACCCCCAAATACACGAACAATGCCGCGCCACCAAACATGGAAAATCTGATCCCGAGCTTCACACTGACAAGGTGCAAAGCGACCAAAGGCAGCAGAAACACCGCTACAGGTCGTAAAAAAACAACCACAACCGAACACATCAAAGCAAGCCACCCCAACCATGAAGCGAAAGCTCCACGCTCCAGAATCTGGGACAGAGCCACATGCTTTGCTTCAATGATACTCTGCAATATTGAAGGATATATGACGCTCAAGTGAGCACCATTAGCATTAACAGAACTCTTCAAAGCAGGGTTGAAATAGCCTGACAACTTAAGCACGACATTGGACATGGATGCCTGTCCAATATTCGTAGCAGCCACAACCAACAGGAAAAGACAGGCACACACCCAGGCATTTCCCAGGAAAGAGGAGCCACGTCTGGCGAGACAGCCAAGAAGAAAGACAAATAAAGCAGTAAAAGTAATTACTAAAAAAGTGTGGGATATTCCTACTAAACCTACCGGAATCAAGGACAAAGGCCAGAACGCAAAAGATCCCCAAGTAGACCCCGGGAATGCAGCCAGAAGATATATGATCAGGCCGTAAAAGGCCCAGATTCTTTTGCCGGGTTCCCCGTTGATAAATATCACGACCACGGTCATGAAGAAATACAGAATGCTGATATTTATGATGTCGTAGTGCCACATGATTGCAAAACGAGTCACCAGACCAAATGCAAATGCAAGCCAGAGGGACGGCACCCCGGATTTTTCCCTCTCGGACTTCTCATCTAAAGAGAAGAACCAGCCATCCTTCGTGTGTTTTAGGGCCCAATAGGCCAGCATCCAGGCAACCAGCATAGGCATGAGCAGGGTAAACAAATCGGTATCAAAATATCCAAGCCTCGAACGGAAATAAAAACCTGGAGTCAATGCCCCGGCCAAACCGGCCAGTATCCCGGCATTGCGACCTGCGATCAACCATCCCCACAAATAACAAATGATGGCCACAAAAGAAGCCATGAATGCCGGGGCCCAAAAACCGATTGTCCCAAGCCCCATTCCCGTAAATTGATGAAGATAACTCGCGGCCTCAGCAAGAGGATACCCTTTCAAGACCCCAATGCCCTTGGCCTTTGCCAGCCAGAAATAGGCATCGTGGGTCGCAAGAATGCGCTCACCGTTCACCCACAACTCAGGATTATCCCACCTCCCGGCAAAACTGAGACGGAATGCAAGCACGACCAGATACACTGCAAGGCTCCAAACACCAATCCAGCGCCAGTCGCGCACCCAGAAAGGTACATCGCCAACATTCTGAACACTTTTCTTATATAACTGCTTAAATGATTCCATGTTGTTCTAGGTAGGTAAAATGATTCTGCGTCCTCTCATCAATAAGGAAAAGGACCGCCTTGTTCATCGATGCTGAAAGTACCTTTTTTTATCTGGGAATGCAATTTTGAGATTGAACAAAGACTCTGTAAAAACCCAAATAAATACAAATACCTATCGCCTAAAGGCTGAAGCAGATGCGACTAATCTGGGTGCCCACTCCGGCACTGCAAGGGCATGTATGTGATTGTAACCCGCAACAGTACGATTCCTCGTCAATCCCTCCAGGCCATTCAGCAACCCTACGCCGCGCTTCATACGCAAGGAAAAATCAAGACTATCGGTTCCCTCAATCAGACATGTGGAATAATGAAATTCATGACCAAGAATAGTTTCTCCCGTCAGAAAAAACGGATTATCCGCAATCACCTCGGCTTCAGTGTATCCCAACCCCTGGGGTTTCGGACAGAACCCGGTTCCAACAGGGAACACGTCTGCCATGGGATACCGTATCCCATCACATTCAAGAAACTTGCACAGTACCATGAACCCGCCACATTCAGCATATATAGGCATACCAAGGTCTGACATTCCGCGAATATGTGCGAGGATGGTCGTATTATTTGCAATACGCTCGGCAAAAACCTCGGGGAACCCCCCTCCGAGATACAGCCCATCAATCTCGGGCCACGGGTCATCGGACAGTATGCTTAAACGGACCAACTCGGCACCGGCATGCTCCAAGGCCTCAAGACTTTCCGGGTAGTAAAACCACAAGGCCGCATCATGCACGTAGCCGATACGTACTTTTTTCGTAACCGGTTCACCAAGAAAAACAGGAGCGGGTTCCCGGCCAAAATCGGGTGCGGATTCGGCAACAGACAGGATTGCATCAAGGTCCAGCCACTCGGAAGCCATATCAGCCAAGGCATCCAAGGCCTGTTGTCCCTTACCTCCCTCGCTTCCATCGAACTCCTGGTCGGACATAAGCCCCATGTGACGTTCGGGAATGGGATTGCGTTTGATCTTCGGCAGCATCCCAAGAACTGGAATATCCGTATGCATTTCAATACTTTTTCTGAGTATGGAGCGATGCCGTTCGCCTGCCGTTCGATTAAGAATAACGCCAGCCAGATTCAACCCCGGCTCGAACGTAGCGCATCCATGAACAATGGCCGCCACAGTCCTGGTCATCTTTGTGCAATCAATGGCCAGAATGACTGGTGCTCCGAGTATGCGCGCCAATTCCGCAGTCGAGCAAGAGCCCTGTTCGTCCTTACCATCAAACAAACCACGATTGCCTTCCACCACGCTCAAATCCATTCCTCTGGATTTGTGCCAGAAAACAGATCGAATTATCTCTTCTGAATGAAAAAAAGGATCAAGATTGGAACACGTGCGGCCAGCAGCCACACCGAGCCATTGGGCATCAATATAATCGGGCCCTTTCTTGAAGGGAGCAACGTTTTTCCCGACACGACTGAAATAACGAGTCAAGGCCAAGGAAACAATAGTTTTCCCTGTACCGCCGGAAAGTCCGGCCAGAACAAAACGTGGAATTAGATTTTGCACATTTCTACCAGAGTAATAGTCCTTATAAACTGAGAAAAGCCTTGCCCACCGTTATGATGAGCAAGGCCTTGATAGCCAGATCGAAGAAAGACTAGTCTTCGCCCTCGGAAGCGGCCTGCTTACCAGCACCGGCAACGCCGTACATGGTCGTGGAACCGGAGGACCAGAATACCAGTTTCTCTTCCTGGATCAGCATGGTCAATATCTTTTTGACGGCTCGAGCCTTCTCTTCCGGAAAAAGTTTGGTGAAATCATTGAAATAAAACTTGGTCTTGCTCTTGGACTTCGCCTCGCAAAAATCAAGTATAACTACCTTGGCAGCTTCAGGATCGAGTGCCATGATGGACTCCTTATGTTAAAAAACAAACGGGGTACGGCAGTGAGCCGTACCCCGACACTTTACTAGTCTACCACTTGAACTGAGAGGTCTGACGCCAAGTGTAGTAAGCCGGATCACGGAAATCATCAATCAGATGAGAGCTGAATTCCAGATCGCATTTCTCGAAGAAACGTTCCCAACCAATACGATTGGCCCAGTCGCCCAGACGTTCGTACTTTTTGGCATCCGCGGAGTAGGTGTCCAGGATTTTCTTGATAACCTTGGTCATCGTAGGCCAACGGGGAGGCTCGTTCGGAATGAAAGGAACAACAACCTTGGAGAAGGCAGGCTTCGTCATGCGGTTGGAGATCTTTCCACCGACCATGAGGGCGATACCATCACCTTCGGAGTCAGCTAGGGGCAGAGAGGGGCACATGGTGTAGCAGTTACCACAGAACATGCAACGCTCTTCCTTGATTGCAACGGTCTTGTAAGTCTCACCGTCGATCTCAATCTTCGTCGGGCGAACAGCGCCAGTCGGGCACGCAGCAACGGCCAACGGGATTTCGCACAAGTTGTTAAGGTACTGATGATCAATAAGAGGCGGCTTGCGATGGATACCCAGAATTGCGATATCGGAACAGTGGACAGCGCCGCACATGTTCAGACAGCAAGCCATGGAGATACGCACCGGAGCAGGCAACTTCATGCTCTGGAAATTGTCGAAGACTACATCCATGGTAGCCTTGACAGTACCGGAAGCATCGGTCGCGGGGGTGTGACAATGGACCCAACCCTGAGTGTGAACGATGTTGGTCACACCGGCGCCAGTGCCGCCAACGGGGAACTTGTGGGATCCACCGTCGAATTTTTGGTCATTCAGGAAGACCTTCAGGTCCAGGGCAGCCTTTTTGTCATCCAGAATGAACTCGACATTGTTACGAGTGGTAAAGCGCAGGTGTCCACCACAATATTTATCTGCGATATCACATATCTCACGAATGTGAGTTACGGACATCAGGCGTGCGGTAGCACAACGGATTGTGTATACCTTGTCGCCAGATTTAGCGGTGTGGCACAGGACGCCCGACTCAAGAATCTCATGGTAATCCCAGTCGCCAAAGTTCTTTGCAATGATCGGGGGCAGGTACTCGCTGAAGTGGCGAGGACCGATGTCCGAGATCCGATTTTCCATCGGTTTGCTGGGATTGTATCCGGAAGAAATGAAAGCCATATTAGTTTCCTCCAATATTTAGCGCTGGTGGCGTTCACGGAAAGCAGCAAGATCGCGTTCCCAACCGCCCTGGACATCTTCAGCTTTCCAGAAGATGTAAGGGTTGTGGCGGGGTTCCTGGACATGACGAGGATCGGCAGCGATTCCAGCGGCATTGGCCAAAGCAGCAAAGCCGAGACGTTTCATGGTCTCACCAATACGCTCACGGTTCTTGCCTTCTTCCATCCACCAGTCCCATATGTTCTCAATCAGGTCCTTGATGCTCTGATAATCGTCGTCCTTGTTGACTTCCATGAAGGGAACCAACAGGGAGCCCATCTGGGGGCCATCAAGGATCGGAGCTTTAGCACCACAGAAAATGGAAACACCGCGCTCGTCGCCGATCTTCAGCGCCTGAGGCATGGTGTTGATGCAATGCATGCAACGTACACATTCTTTGTGGTCGATGTTCAGCTTGCCACCCTCGTAGCTCATGCACTGAGACGGGCAACGATCAACAACTTCAGTCTGGATGTTGAATGCACCCCAATCACGATCAGCGTGAGCACCAGCGTTCGGGGCAATCTCACCACCGACATACGCGGCAACAGTTTCCTGATTGACCTTGATCGGATCCTTGAAAGTACCGAGGAAGCCAAGGTCGGAACGTGCGATGGCGGCAACACAACCGTTCGGGCAGCCATCAAATTTGAACTTGAACTTGTAAGGGAATGCCGGACGATGCAATTCGTCCTGGTATTCCATGGTCAGGTTGTAGCAAAGCTCCTGAGTGTCGTAGCAGGCGTACTCACAACGAGACATACCCATGCAGGAAGCAGGAGTACGCAGGTTGGAGCCGGAACCACCAAGGTCGACATCCATATTGTGGGTCATTTCCCAGAAGATTTCTTCAAGCTGCGGGGTCGAAGTACCGAGCAGAACGATGTCACCGGTTGCACCATGCATGTTGGTCAAGCCGGAACCACGGAGGTCCCAGATGTCCATCAGATTGCGCAGGAATTCGGTGCTGTACCACATGCCCATGGGCTGAGCCACGCGCATTGTGTGGAAGTGAGCCACGCCGGGGAACATTTCGGGCTGGTCACAGTAACGACCAATAACGCCGCCGCCATAACCGAAAACGCCGACGATGCCGCCGTGCTTCCAGTGAGTCTCACCGTCAGTGTAAGACATTTCAAGAACACCGAGCAGATCTTCAGGGCAATCAGCAGCGACCTGATAGTCAAGACCTTTTTCGTTCTTGGCGCGAGATGCTGCCTCCTGCTTGATGTCGGATACGAAGCTGGGCCACGGGCCAGTTTCCAGCTGATCCAACAGAGGAGTTTTGTGTTTCGCCATTCCCTTAACCTCCATTGTTTGATTAAGATGTTGCCATCAACCATTGTGGCACCCAAATCGACTAGCGATGATGAGGATCATCTGGAGCCATGGTGCCTTTCCTACGTAACTCAAATACCCGGAATTCTGACCATTGAGCCTTTATTCACAAGGTATGCAGGGCCGCCATATTACTAGACGTAACGGTTTTCTGTCAACCGAAATATATGATAAAGCATTGTCTAGCCTAATTTTGCCAACGATTTCCCGCCCCGCGTCAAGCTACTCCTCTCTTGCCAGGACTTGCCATTGACGGCAAGGCAGAGTATCGACCTCAAGACGCAGATTATGGATCGAAATAATGGATACCCGAAAAGAAATTGAGGAGCAACACAAACTTGCAAAATCAAGAAGCCAACACACAACGTTGCAGCCGCTGCGGAGATTGCTGCCGAAATGGTGGCCCCGCCTTGCACGACGAGGATCTTCCTCTCATCCAGGACGGCACCATCCCCTTGACCAGCATCGTCACGCTTCGGCCCGGCGAACGCGCGTACGACCAACCCGCACAAAAAATAATGCCACTCGATTCCGAGATTCTCAAGATTAAAGGGCGCGATGGCAAATGGACCTGTATCTTCTACAGTCCCGAAGGCCACGCCTGTGGAGTGTACAACACCCGGCCCATCGAATGCAAAGTACTCTTCTGTCGCGACATCGAACCTCTCGCCAACATGTACAACAAAGGCAGATTGACCCGCGCGGACCTGTTGCCTGAAGGGCACCCCCTGCTTGAACTCATCGCAGAGCACGATGAAAAATGCGGACCTATGCGAATGGAAGAACTCGGCATGGCAGCTCGCCAGGGTGATGCCGAGGCAGGCAAAGCTCTTCAGGAGATGGTGATCTTTGATATGGAAATTCGCCGTCTGGTTCCGGAAAAGGCTGGAATGCCCCCAGAGATGACAGACTTTCTTTTCGGCAGACCCCTTCGAGTCCTGCTTCGGGCAATGAATATCAATACATATGAAGTCGGCGGCAGCATCCGTTTCGGCTTCCAGGCCTGACATCTGATAAAAAGAACGGACTGCATTGCTGCCGGCACAACGGTCAAGTTTCAACCATAATGACACACTCAGCCCCAGGCTTTGCATCGCGCCTTGCACCAGAGACTTTTTTTAGACAGCCCATCAAGCGAATTTTCGCTGCCACCGAGGAGAACACTCATGAAAGATGAACGCGGATATTATTACACCCCTTCCCTGCAACACCCCGAAGTGCGCATGTATGTGCGCAAGACCAACGATGAAATAGAGTTCCGCCTCTACAACCCGAACGAGCCTGTCATCTGGGAAAAGCACCAATGGATGCCATACAATATCATCAAGACCGCCGCCGAGCAGTACAAAGAACGCGAAACAGGCCGCAACCCAATGGGCTTGTATGATGTTGATATTGCGAAATCGTTGTTGAAAGAAGGATAGTCCCAACCGATTGATACAAAGAACCTGCTCTGCCTTTTCAAAAAAAGGTGAGCAACAAAACGCATCGTCTCAATCCGGTCAGGTTGCTGCACAGCCCGGTGAGTTTTATCCCCGGACCATTTCCCGACTATAGGTATACCGTTTCACGATAACGAAGCCCTCGAATCAACACGCTCAAAAGGTCTGAATACAAAATTTCACCTGAGCCGATTCCTGGGCTTCGCTCTCGTGGTTCACTCAGAAGCGGGACATGGCTATTCGTCAGAATTTTTCCCGAACGAACACGATCATCGGCAGTCTCTTCCTGTGATTCAACTCAGGGGCAAAAAAATATTTTTCATTTTTATTGTGACCAGACAGCAACAGAAAACGTATTTGTTTATGGAATCACCAAAACTTCAACCCCATACTCAATGCCACATACCTTCCCACTAAGAATCCTTGTCGCTGAAGACGACCGTGTCAGTGCAATTTACCTATGCAAACTACTGGAAAAAAATGGACATCTGCCCAAGCATGCCAAAAACGGCAACCAGGTCCTCAAGGCTCTTGAAAACGAATATTTCGACATTGTGCTCATGGACATCCAAATGCCGGAGGTGGACGGATTGGAAGCAACCCGCAGAATCCGAAATTCCGAGGATGTTTTTTCGAGCATCCCGATCATAGGCGTCAGCGCAAATCAGGACCCTCCCGCTCGCGACATCTGCAAGGACTCAGGCATGAACTATTTCATACCCAAACCGATCTCCATGTCTCTGTTTGAAGAGGCCCTATGGCAAATACGAAACAAAAGCGCATTCGCCGGCCCTCACTCGCATTGACAACCGCCCCCCACCGCCGATAGCGTGCCTCCATGCAAATTGGCACACCAAAAAAAATACTGATTATCCGCATTGACCGCATCGGCGACATGTTCTCGGCAACACCGACCATCCGGGCCCTGCGCGAGGCGTACCCTGATGCACGCATCGACCTCATGGCAAGCGACGGCAACGCCATCGTGGCACGGAACAACCCGCACATCGACAATCTCTACGTTTTTCCCCTGAAAAAATTCTGGGTGTGGCCAATGCATTTCATAAGACTCCGGCTAACCGGGTATGACTGGGTTGTCGAACTCAACGGCATTTCCGGCACCGCCCTTCGTCTGGCCAATGCAACAGGCGCAAAGATAAAGGCATCGCCAGCCCACCTCAAACGCAGGGACGCATATAACGTCACCATCACGCCAAGTGACACGGAACACATGGTCAAGCAGCAACTCCAACTTGCCGCAAGGCTCGGTGCACCAAGCACCAACACCACCATGGTTTTTCCTGTTGATCAAGCCCTCATTGACCGTGCCCGTGCGACATATCCCATCAAGGCAGGAACCCGCCGCATCGGAGTCTTCATTGGCAATGCCAAGAAGACCGAAACTCGCTGGCCTGAAGACAAATTCGTTGCTTTGACAGATGAATTGCTCAAAGACAAACAAAACGAGATATACATCATAGCCGGTCCCGGCGATGAACCGCTGCTTGACGGATTCACCTTTTCGGACAGACGCATCCTCTATCCCGGCGGCACACTGGAAGCACTGGGCGCATTTCTCAAGACCTGCGACCTCTTCGTGACCAGTTCCACCGGCCCCATGCATCTGGCCGCAGCCTGCGACATCCCCATGGTGGCAATCCTGGCCCGATACACCTTCAATTGCTGGAGACCTCTGGGCGACATCCACCACATCATCAACTCCGGCCATCCGGGCGTGGACGTGACAGCGATAAAGATGGACGAAGTTCTTCAGGCGGTTAAGGAAAGGCTTGGAGATTAGAAAAACATTCAGGGCCAAGGACGCACGCCCTGACCCTGAATGAATTGATTGAATTAGAACAGGGTTATTGCTTCCACACCGGTAAATGTCAGGACATCACCGCTGGCACCTGTAACAGAGCCGGAGACACCTTCGGGCAGGACAAGGTTGCCGTCGGCATCAAACATTTCAGCACTGACAGGGACTTCGTTGCCATCTACATCAGTCAAAGTAACGGAAATCAACCCGCCATCCACGGCTGCCATCACCGTCTGATCCCCACTCACTCCAGAAAAATCAAGGTCGAGTTCGATAACATCGTCACCTGATCCACCGTTGAAAGAGTCGCTACCGTCGCCACTTGTACCCCAGACGAAAACATCATTACCATCGCCGCCCATGGCCACATCGTTGGCATTATCACCAACTCCGCCATCAATGTAATCATCCCCTTCGCCTCCGACCATGGTATCTGCACCGTCACCACCGAACAACCCGTCATCACCGGCACCGCCAAGCAGGGTGTCATCACCTTCACCGCCGTCCAGGAGATCATCACCATCCCCACCGGCCAGGATGTCTGTACCAATGCCACCTTCAAGATAGTCTCCGCCCTCAGTTCCGACGCCCACAGACAGGATGTCATCACCAGTAACTTCGACACCTTCAACGGTAATGGAACCACCCGCATACTCAATGAGGGAGTTGCCACTCTCAGCATCGTAGGTCACCGTGTAGCCACCCGCATCTATACCAGCGAGAACAATATGGTCATCTCCATGGGTAAAATCAGTAATTGTATCATCGCCGTCACCAGCTCTGTATATAAAGGCATCCTCGCCAGCACCACCGGTCAGGACATCGTCGCCGGTACCACCAAGAATGATGTCATCGCCGCGACCACCGTCGATGTAATCATCGCCGGAACCACCCTTGATCGCGTCATCGCCTCGCCCACCCGAAATGTCATCGTCCCCGGAACCGCCTTCAAGATAATCGTTGCCGCGTCCACCTTCGATATCATCATCACCAGAACCGCCAGCAACATGGTCGTCACCAGATCCACCGCTCAGGTTGTCATCACCAGAACCGCCGAACACACCGTCATCACCAGAACCGCCATCCATATCGTCTGCACCGCCGACACCGTACATGGCGTCATTTCCGATTGTCCCAGACATGGTGTCATTGCCATCAGTACCTCGCATGTAGTTCGCGGTACCTGCCGCAGCGATCCCTTCAAGCTCCTCCACCGACATTTCTTCATTCAATGCGACCGCTATTTCAGCACGCATGTCAGGATTCTTCTCGGCGAGTGCGCGCAACTCGGTTCTGGTCATTTCTCCTCTATTGAATTTGCCTATGATACTCATGGATTCTCCTCTGCTAGGTTGTTAGTCGGTACGTACTTCATAGATGCATCCAGTGCGAAAAAAGTTTCACACTCAACATAAAAGTATTCCTTACCTCTATCTCAAAACACAAACCGGCAATATTAAAGTGAAATCTGGCGACCCGTTGTTCCGTTTTCAATAAATGTCCAGCATGACATTTCGTACTTCAGCCAAAGTCTTTCTGTCCAGAGACAAGAGCATTCAATCTTTATTGTAATGCCTGAAATGCCAATCAAAACGCCTGTAAAGACCCAAAACTCCTAGACGCTCCTTCAGGCAAAACACACCGCTACGCCATAAAACAAAAAAGCGGCTTACGATTTTCATCGTAAGCCGCTAATTTCATTCTGGTACAAGGCGGGGCCTTGAATAAACAAACTAAATGCTAGTTTTTATTAATAAATTAAAATTCGATTTCAATATCTACGCACAAATCTACTCACATCAGCAGTTTTTTTCATATTTCTTCACCCTTTTTAAGGACTCCGAAAACCCCTCACACATACGCACGCATAGTATTTGGTAACGAAGCTCTTTTTATAGAGTCAAAAAACTCTCCACTTCCGCACCTCTTCATCGTTGCCATTCCCTTTCATTTGCGCCATACCCATATCAATTAATGTATACACGGCACCATGCCATTACATACGCACGCTGAAAATGGAGCCATCCAATGACCGCCCTTCAAAAACTCCTCGATACCTACCGCGAAGCCGCTGCCTCTGAACGTGAGAAAGGGACTTACTTTGAAGAACTAACTATCTGCTATCTTCGCAACGAGGCCACCTACAAAGACTTGTATAGTGACGTGTGGACATATTCCGAATGGGCAAAGCTTCAAGGGCTGGATAAGCAGGACACCGGCATTGATCTTGTGGCGAAGACACGCGGCACGGACGAATTTCATGCTATCCAGTGTAAACTCTATGCCGAGGACCACACGCTGCAAAAGAGCGACATAGACAGTTTTTTTACCGCTTCCGGCAAAAAATATTTCACAAATCGTATTATCGTTTGCACCACGAACAAGTGGAGCAAGCCCGCTGAAGAATCTCTCAGTGACCAGCACCCGCCGGTCAATAAAATTGATCTTCACGATCTTGAGAGTAGTCAAATTGACTGGTCTGCTTACCAACCCAAGGCCGAGCCGGTCTTTAAGCCGCAAAAGGTATTACGTCCCCACCAGCAGGACGCATACGATGCCGTTAAAAAGGGATTGAGAACCGCCGACCGTGGCAAGCTCATTATGGCTTGCGGAACTGGTAAGACATTCACCAGTCTGAAAATTGCCGAAGGGCTGGCAGGCAAAGGCAAGCGTGTCTTGTTCATGGTGCCGAGCCTTGCCCTGCTTTCCCAAACCCTCACGGAATGGACGCAGGAAAGCGCAACGCCGCTACATAGCTTTGCCGTATGTTCGGATAGTGACGTGGGCAAAAAACGCAAAAAGGACGACGACAGCGTACAGGTGTTTACCCATGAATTGCGCTACCCCGCCACCACGCAACCGGACAAGCTGGCAAAGGAAATGGACAAACGCCACGACAGCCAGCACATGAGCGTGGTGTTTTCCACCTATCACTCCATCGACGTACTGAACGCGGCCCAGTATGAATACGACTTGCCGGAATTCGACCTGATTATTTGCGATGAAGCGCATAGAACCACAGGCGCGACCTTTGCCGAAGATGATGAAAGCGCGTTCGTCAAGGTCCATGAAAACCGTTTCGTCAAAGCTACAAAGCGTGTCTACATGACCGCTACCCCACGCCTCTATGGGGATACGGCAAAAGCCACCGCCGAACGCGACGACATTGTGCTTTGCTCCATGGACGACGAAAAGCAATACGGCAACGACCTTTACGTCATTAACTTTTCCGAAGCCGTCAAACGCGGCCTGTTGTGCGATTACAAGGTGCTGGTTCTGGCTGTGGATGAAAACCATGTCAGCCGCCGTATTCAAGATTTGCTTTCGGACGACAACAATCAACTCAAGGTTGACGATGCTGCCAAAATCATTGGTTGCTGGAAGGCTCTTTCAAAGCAGGATGTGGCCGACGACCTTGTGGACGATGCCGACCCAATGAAACGGGCCGTTGCCTTTTGCCAGGTTATCGAGATTGCGAAAAATACACGCAAGCACAAAGTCAGCTCGAAAAACATTGCGGGCATGTTTGAAGAGGTTGTCAACGCCTACCAAAAGACTGAGGAGAATGAAGTTGCTTCCTCTCTCATCTGCAAGGCCGAACATGTAGATGGCTCCATGAACGCCAGCCAGAAGGGAGCAAAGCTCGACTGGCTTCGGGCTGAAATGCCGGAAAACACCTGCCGAATATTAAGCAACGTCCGTTGCCTTTCCGAAGGCGTGGACGTTCCCGCGTTGGATGCCGTCTTGTTTCTCACTCCCCGCAATTCACAGGTTGACGTGGTTCAGTCCGTGGGGCGTGTCATGCGAAACGCTCCGGGTAAGCAGCGCGGCTATGTCATTCTCCCCGTGGTCATTCCGGCGGGCAAGGAAGCCCATGAAGCCCTGAATGACAACGTGACTTATAAAGTCGTCTGGCAGGTATTGCAGGCCTTGCGTTCGCACGATGACCGCTTTGATGCGGGTGTAAACCAAATCGACATCAACGGCCCCAATAAAAAACAAATTGAAATTATCTCCATTACCGACAAGATCAACGCAAAGACCGCCGCAAAGCAGGCAGACACCGGAAGAGGTTCTTGTACTATTGGTGAAGCTGAAACGTCCCGGCCCGACCCCATAGAAAAACAGCTCACCTTTGAAATAAGCGACTTTGAACGCGCCATTTATGCCAAACTGGTTCAGAAGTGCGGCAACCGCCACCACTGGGAAGACTGGGCAAATGACATTGCCAAGATTGCCCAGACCCATATTGCCCGGATTCACACGATTCTCGATGACGAAAGCCACGTAAAGGAACGCAAGGCGTTTCACGACTTTGCCGAAGAGTTGCGGGACGATCTCAATGACTCAATCAGTGACGACGAGGTTATTGAAATGCTGGCTCAGCATCTCATTACAAAGCCGGTCTTTGATGCCTTGTTTGAAGGCTACAGTTTTGCCCAGAGCAACCCCATTTCACAGGCCATGCAAGGGGTTCTGGATTCCTTGCAAGAGCATAGGCTGGACAAGGAAGCCGACACACTGGAACGGTTCTATGACAGCGTAAAATTGCGAGCTTCGGGCATTGACAATGCCGAAGGCAAACAGAAAATCGTGGTCGAACTCTATGACAAATTTTTCCGCAACGCCTTTCCGAGAATGACCGAACGCCTCGGCATCGTGTACACGCCGGTCGAGGTGGTGGATTTCATCATTCACAGCGTCAATGACGTGCTGAAAAGCGAATTCGGCCAGACGCTGGGCAGCGAGGGCGTGCATATCATCGACCCGTTTACTGGCACCGGCACGTTTATCACCCGTCTTATGCAAAGCGGTTTGATCTCACTGGATCAACTCCCGCACAAGTACAAGCATGAGATTCACGCCAATGAAATTGTCTTGCTGGCCTACTACATAGCGGCCATCAACATTGAGGCGGTCTACCACACCCTCATGGGCGGCAAGGGCGAATATGAACCGTTCGAGGGCATTTGCCTGACTGACACTTTTCAGTTGTATGAAAAGGACGACCTTATAAGCGTGGCTCTTGAAGACAACAGCGAGCGAAGGAAGAGACAAAAAGAATTGGATATTCGGGTTATTATGGGAAACCCGCCGTATTCGGCTGGGCAAACGAGTGCCAATGATAATAATCAAAATGTTAGTTATCCATCTTTAGATGGCAACATCCGTAACACTTATGCAGATAAATCAACCGCAACTAACAAGAATGCGCTTTATAATAGCTATATAAGGGCTATTCGCTGGGCTTCGGACCGCCTTGGGGATGATGGTGTTATAGGTTTTGTTTCCGGTTCAGGGTTTATTGAAAAGCCAGCTATGGATGGCATGAGAAAATGTCTTTGCCATGAATTCAGCAGTATTCACGTGCTAAACTTGCGCGGCGACATACGAAAAAACATGTTGAGCAAAGGTCGGGCAAAAGAGGGACAAAACATTTTTGGTAGTGGCAGCATGACCGGAATTGCCGTGACTTTATTTATCAAAAATTCTCATGCAAATAAACGTGGACAGATTTTTTATCACAACATTGGCGACGATTTAAGCGAGTCTGAAAAGTTAGAAAAACTCAGTATTTTTAAAAGTATGCAAGGCGTAACAGATGCCAATAGCTGGGAAAGAATTACGCCTGACGAGCATGGTGATTGGCTAAATCTGCGAGATGATAGCTTTACTGACAGTCTCATTTTAGGAGACAAAAAAAATGATAATTTCAAGATGTTTGATAATTACTCAAGAGGGGTTGCAACAGGACGTGATGCTTGGTGCTGTAATGCTTCAAAGGGGAATTTAGCTATAAACATTAGTAGTATGATTGCGTTTTACAATAATGAAGTTGAACGTTTTAACCAGCTTCATACTGGTTTGAGTAGGAAGGATCGAGAAAAGATAATTAATGATTTTACTGATAATGACCCCACTCAAATAAGTTGGAACCGATCTTTGAAGCAGGAGCTTGCAAAGAACTCGTTTTTTGAATTTGACAAGAAAAGTTTAACAACTAGTTTGTACCGTCCATTTACAAAACAATGGTTGTATTTTAATCGCCGTTTTAACGATATGATTTACCAAATGCCTCGAATTTTTCCAGATTTATCGGTAGATAATCAAGTGATTTGTATCTCTGGAAAGGGGAGCAGAAACGGCATGTCTGTTCTCATAAGCAACACTATTGTAGATTTAAATTCTCTTGAGGCTGGCTCCCAGTGCTTCCCTCTCTACCTCTATGAAGAGGAAAAACCCGCCAAAAACCAAAAGCAAGCCAGCCTCTTTGACGAACCGAAAGCCAAAGAAGCTAAGCACATCAAACGCGATGCCATAACCGACGAGGGTTTGCAGGAATTTCAGCAAGCCTATCCCGGCGAATCCATCAGCAAGGAAGATATTTTCTATTACGTGTACGGCTTGCTCCATTCCCAGGATTACCGGGAGCGGTTCAAGAATAACCTGACCAAAGAGCTGCCGCGTATTCCATGCGTGAAAACCGCTGCCGATTTCCACGCATTCAGCAAGGCTGGCCGTGATCTGGCCGAACTGCACCTGAACTATGAGACGGTCGAGCAATACCCGCTGACCATCGAGACGAGCGGCAAGGAACTGACCGACGAACACTACCGCGTAATCAAGATGAAGTACGGCAAGGGCAAGGACAAAACCACGCTCATATACAATGCCCACATAACGCTGAAAGGCATCCCGCTGGAAGCCTATGAATACGTTGTGAACGGCAAACCGGCCCTCGACTGGGTTGTGGAACGCCAATGCGTCAAGACGGACCCCAAAAGCGGCATAACCAACGACGCCAACGACTGGGCAATCGACACAATGAATAACCCACGCTACCCGCTGGAACTCTTCATGCGCGTGGTAACGGTCAGCCTCGAAACAATGAAGATAGTGAACGCGCTTCCGGCGTTGGATATTTAATTGATATGCAATTCGTATTACCCAACGGCCCGACATCCCCGAATCTGTCCTTGAGGCTCAGCGTACAGGGGATCTCGTGTTTTTCTGTGGGGCAGGCTTTTCCAACTATATGGGGCTTCCAAATTTTCGTAATCTAGTAATATCAACAGACAAGGAAATGGAGGCCCCCTCCCTGAATTAGATAGCCTAGATCCCTCGGTTGCTAAACGAGTACGCTCAGAAACAGGGCGAGCTTGTCCAGATGAGATTGGAAAAACCCGTGAAGCATGATCAAAGGAGGCTGCCCATGAACTACAAACACATTCCCCAAGATCCCAAGGACAACCTGCTGCCTGGCATCAAGTTCAAGACTAAAGCCCGCAAGAAATACGAGCGCGCAATGTGGCCAACCATGCGCCAGGACCAGCACACACTCATACCAGTTGAAGATATCGCTCCGCCTCAGGATTACTGCAAAGTGGGAGGCCGGGTGTTTAACGTTTCTCGCATGGGAAGATGGAACAACGAGACGATATGGGCTTTCTATCGTGCCGTGTGGAAAGAGAAGAGGATTGTCGGGAAGCCGTGGTTAGAAGATGCATTGCTTCAGTGGCAATTCATGGCTTCTGATCTTTGGCGCGAACTCTTTGCCGAAGAAAAGAAAGTTAAACTCTCAAAGCGCTTTGAGGCTTTCAAAACAAAATTTGTGGAATGGGCCAACAACCTCACGCCAGAGAAAGAAGCCGCTCTCCTGAAAGAAATCAAACAACTTGATGAAGACCGCCAGTGGCGATTGATCCGTAGTCTTATAGAAGCCAAACGCTATAGGAGAAGGACGCGCAATGAATACCCCAAACGCCCGGTTGCAGACGATGATCCTTTCTGGCCTGCAATACGAGATCAGTTGAAAGATTGGTGTGACAATATGACTGATGAACAAGATGGCGACGATTTTTGCCAATTCGCGCTCAAGCTACTCGGCTCGAACGGGATGCGGTACTACAAGCATTTCAATGACGGGGCGTACTGGAGGTAAAAACGAAAGCCCTGCGGATTCAGGGACCTCAGTGGGCTGCAATTGCCCACAGGTATGAATCAACAGGACTAAAAAAGTGATACGCTAGAACCACAAATCCTCCCAAGGTGACCATGACAAGGCAAGAAGCCTTGTGGCCCGTCCCAAACGCAATTTAAGGATTGCGCACTCTTTTAGAAAACGTCAATCAAGATAATTTCCTTTCCGGCTTAGGCTCATCCCACGGCACACCAGAGACTTCAACCAATTCCGCGGTCGTTACAAACCAGGGAGACTGTTCGTCACTGATACGAGCAAACACCTTCCCTTGAGTAAAGGCCCCACCGTTGACCACATACCAGAGGCAGAAATACGGCTCACTCAGTCCCTTTAGCTCAAAGCCATATGAACTACCTCGACCAAGGTCTTCACTTGTTAAAGGACGGGTTCTGTAAAGTTCTGAACCTGCAAACATTCCATCGTCACAGTCCGAAAGCAAAACTATCTCCATTGTGGCATCGCCCTTGAAGCTCTCTTCGACTTCAACACCGATTACCAATCGCTTCCGCTCTTCACGGACCTCGACATATCCTGAAAAACATGTCTCCCGTATGGGCTGATATAGACTCAATCCAATTTCTGACGTTTTCATTCTTTAGCCTCCGGGATAGTCGCTCCGGCCCCTACAAGCAAGTCATAAACATCATCATATTCGTTCCGTACTGAACTTTCTGCCATTGAGTCCAGAGCGGCATGGTCAAGAGCATCAGACCCATCGGCTTCAGCAGAAAGGTTTGGATCTCCTCCATGGTCAAGGATCAACCGCATACCTTCAACCCCTTCATGTACTGCATAGTACATAGCATGCTCACCTTCGGGATCGATTATGTTGGGGTCAGCCCCATGCTCTAACAGCCACCTTGCCCATCGTATACTCGTCTTCCGAGATATGCCTTGCCGAAAAGCCATAATCAAAGCAGTGCCCCCGACCTCTTTACCTACGGCATTAATATCTGCACCTTCCGCAAATAGCTGCTCGGCTTTTTTGTAGTCGAATTTTTCTGAAGCTTCCAGAAAATCCAAATCAATTTGTCTTGTCGTCCATGGTGTTCTTCTCATAAGACCTTCTCCATATTCCAACCAACTCCCCCCCCAAGCCGTTAAGCAACACGAGGGCTAAGTCTTATATCTTAATGACAACACGACTGTCTATTTGATTGCCCCACCTCTGCCAGATCAGACTTCAGACGAAGGGCTTCTTTCTGCTTGAAGTCCTCCAGTGCCACCCAACTGTTCCCGTCGCTTTTTCCCAAAGCAGTATCAAATGCCAGATCAGGAGGTCCAGCACATTGGCCTCGCCGCCGACTCTGGGGTCTCGCAGCGAACTATTCAAAAGGCCCGAGATTACCGAATCGAGTCCTGTACGCTACGAACTCTGTCAAAAATTGCTGAAGTCCTTGACTGGCCCGTCAAAGATTTGTTTAAAGAAAAAAGAACAATACAGAAACGGGGTAAAAAAAGTGATTAGAATTATTAGATCCTGAGCCCCCCCTACTCCTTTATCTTCTCCTCCTCGTTCTCTCTCCAAATACGATCTATGACGGAGTTCATGACTTCGATCGGTCCGCCATCCTTGCCGGTTATTTCATGTTTGGTGGTGAACAGACCTAGATGCTTGCCTATCAATTCACAGCCTCGAAGAGCTCCATTGCTATTAAAAATATAAGCCGGGACCATTTCACCATCTAGATTCTCAACAAGCACATGGCGCCCGCTACGGTCTTTCACAGGCTCGGACTGCATACATCTGTCAATAACCGTTGAGATGTCCTTAAGAACTTGATCTTGCGAGATTCTTGTACGCTCTTGTCTTTCTTTCTTCGCCATCTCAAGAACTTCTTGGATGTAAACATTTGACAACAGCCTTGTGGCTTGCTGCCTGGCAGTTTGATAAGAGTACCCGGCTCGAATTGCGGCCTGGGTTGCATTCAAATCAACCAGGTACTCTTGAACGAAAACCTGCTGCTTCGCATTCAATTTGCACTTTTGATTATGACTCATCAATACTCTCCTTCTACTATGTTCCATGCTTCGTCTTGCTTACATCCCTCACAAACCGGCAAGATCTCAATTCTAAATGTTACCCCGATGGTCTTCTCAATATACACATCACTAGCCGTCGAATCACAAAAACAACATTTGCTTCTGATCTTCTTCCCCCAAAGTAACTTTCGCCCGCGGTGGATCAGCTCCATGCCTTGAGCATCCACGAGATCAAGTGCTATTGTAATTTTCCCATCTTCATCACCAAGCTGATGAGCCTCAGTCACATCTTGAGACTCTCTTCCTGTAACGAAGGTCTCCGGTGGTGAAGTGGCTGTTTTAAGAGTTGTAGACCCTCGCTTCATCTCATTGACAAACTTACGGACGTCCACGGATTCATACGTTCCTGTTTCTTGATTATAAGCGCGCATAGTTACCCCCCATATCCAGTGTTTCTGTTACTCATCTGACGAAGACGAGCTTCACTACACCGCGATCGAGTGCGGGCTGCTCTTTGCTCTTTGGTCACGAAAGCCCAACCACATCCTTCGATGGGCACAAGCGTTGCACCAGTCTGGATTTTAAAGTCGATCTCTTGGCCTTGCGGGTTCGGATATGAAACTGGAAATTTGCATTTCGTAATGCGAATGTAGTTGGCATGCCCGTCATAAAACAGAGAAAGAGCAAGGCGGGCCTTTTCAAGAGTAAAATCACCGCCACGGGCTAGATCTTCCCCTTTCTTTTTCTGCAAACAAATGACAGCAATGCCATCTTGAAGCTCGTTGTGTATGGCTTCTATCTTCTTCCCAATAAGCCAAAAGTCGTCGAGATTTTCCATAAAGTCGATCACGTTAAACCCATTGGCATCGATCACCAGATGAAAGTCACGAGAGCGTGAATATGGTTCTAGGCCGGTCCACGTTTTCGCTCGGCCATCGATGGACAATAGCCGTCCACGCATTTCGGCGGGATGCATTTCGGAATTGAACAGCTTGATGCATTTATGTGCACCGCCTTGCATCTGGAGATTCCGATAGATCATGTTCATGACGAAGGCCGTTTTTCCCGCGTTGGACTCCCCTGCCAGAATAATAATATTTCCAGGAGAAACGTAGCTCTTCTCATGTAGATCCAAGGGAAGCCATATGGGATAGGTCTGAGCTTGAGCGTTAATCCAATCCATCGGCTCAAGGTTAGTATCAATCCGATGATACCAACCGTTGCGCTTTTCATCCCGCGCTATGGTGCGCTGCTTGACGAGTTCATCAAGAATCTGATCACGTAATTGAACATTCCCGAGACATGTCTCTTTTGCGAACACAAATGCAGAGAATTGTCCTTGCGCTCTATTAATCCACTGTTTGCCAATCTCAATAGCCCGCACCAATTCGTCACCTTCATAATCAGGCTGCATACTCGGCCTCCTGCTCAGACCTGACGGCAAGTTTATCTAGATAGATTTGTGCCATACGCGCATCGATATTCGCACCATGGAAAAATACATCCACAAGGCCTCGCAGACATGGACTGTCATACCCAAGGTACTGAGCTACAATTGTAGGGATCATCTTCTCGCCAGATTCTACAACAGAACGCATAGCGGTAAAGATTTGATACCCACACTCGCCAGGCAGAAATAAAGTTCCGTCTGCGGAAGATATGAAGGTTTCGTTTTGAACAAGGGCGCGAAGAGCCCACAAGCGCAACTCAGGAAAATCCATAACGTCAAAAATGCTACTGCGCATATTTTCCCTCGACGGTCTTGATGAAGTTTTGTGGACGAACAAGCCATTCAAGATCAGCCTGAAATAGTTTACTTTCTTTCCCGTTATCGGCCGTACCCATGAGCCAAGGGCATGTGCGGACGTATTCGAAAAAACCTTTCCACCAATCGAGGTTCTGCCGTGCAGGGTCTTCCCTCCAACGAGAACGCAGATAAGATTGGCGAACACTATTCCAAATGCGCACTCTTCTAAGCTCAGGCAGTATATGATGATAAAGTTGGACTATTTCCTGATGAGGGCAAGAACTAGGCTGATTATTGCCGTCGGCAATATCATTGTCGCCAGATACTACGATAGTAGTATCCTTCTTACTTCTTAACTTCTTAACTTCTTGGATGTGGTTAGAACGCTGGTTAAATAGCTGGTTAATTGGCTGGTTGTCTGGCTGGTTACCAAATACTTTTTCACTTTGATAAAGTGAGTAATTGCAAACAGTAACGACCGAAAATCTGTTGGTTGGCTCAATCTCTATTTCACCTGTCGATTCAAGATGCCTTAAACTGGTGCGTATAGATTGTTCTGAAATACCAGTTTCAGCAGAGAGCTGTTTACGGCCTGTAATAAATTGACCAGGACGAAGAGCATGACCACGCCACTTGCTCGGCCTATAGTTGGCCTTGAGAAGTAAATGGATAAACAAGTGCAGTGTTTTCGAATCTCTATACCACTCCCAACCACAGAGTTTTTTGTGCAGTTTGATCCAACCGTTCGACATGGCGCCCTCTACTGCTCACTGCCAAGGCGCTCGATCAGATCTCGTATGTCTTCAGATTTCCAAGCAGTTGTCCTAGGCCCCAGTTTTACTGGTTTTGGATAACGACCTTCGGCTACGCCAGCCCACCATGAGGACTTGCCGATAGGGATCACCTTCAACACTTGGGGAAGCCGGAGAAATCCGGTAGCAGGAAGATATGTAGCTTGCATGCTATACTCCTAGGCTTGTGACAGTCGGGGAAGTCCCAACCCATCCGTCTACACCTAAGAACAGAAACAGCTTGCTTTGGTAAAAGGGGGATAATAGCTTTTTTTGAAAGTTATTTTCCCTTCTTATAATTCTTTATTATATAATCAGCTAAAGTTGCTCTTTTAATTCCAGCTGATGTGTACTCCAAAAGAGTATATGTAAAATCAAGAAATTTACCCTCATAACCATCAGCAGCATATGCAGAGCGACAGCAACCAGACCCAATACCTCCGGCTGATAAATACACCTCATGTAGAGATCCCAAAAAAAGCAACCTTGCTATATTACGGTGGCGCCCGGGTTTCCCCTTAACCAACTTAGCGGCTTCTGCATTGTCTTTCCATCGATTGAGATATCCGGCCACATCAAAATCATCGGGAAATCGATCCACCTCAAGATCTCCACCCGCCCAAAGAGAATTCGGCGCAGAACATGTCCAAACAGCTTGTTTTACAGACTCTAAATGGCTTTCCTCACGATTTTCCAAGTGGGTAGGCAATATAGATGTAAGCAAATCGCAAGCGTCAATAACTCTTCCTAACTCATCCCTGACATCCTCTGCAGGAATATTCTGAAATACTTCTAGATCAAATTCGTACCTAGAAAGGTAATAGCGAATGTCCTTTTTCAACTCCTCATTGAACTCTAAACCAGTTAAGGATTCCAAATTTTCAAAGTCAACATGAGCAAACTCATCCAATTGGGCATCTTTAATTACTACATTTCTCGAATACTGACTCATGCTTCTTCCCCAACTATACTTGCTAATAACGGAATCACCTTTCCTCCAGCCTTGAGACTATCCAAATAGTTCGCCCAAGCTTGCATCATCATTTTACGCTCAGGCAAATGCTCAGCGTAGTTATAGGCTGCTCTGACCTTATTCTCTTCGACATGGGCAAGTTGGCGTTCAATGTGGTCCGAATTGAAACCCATTTCATTGAGGTTCGTACTCGCCATGGAACGAAAACCGTGGCCTGACATTTCTTCCTTAGTATAGCCCATGCGCCGAAGTGCAGAAAGAACGGTATTGTTGCTCATGGCTCTTGCTGAGGACCGCTCTGAAGGGAACACATACTTGCCATGCCCAGTCACTAACCCAATTTCTCTTAGGACCTCGACACTTTGATGAGAGAGAGGGACAATGTGGGGCCGCTTCATTTTCATTTTCTCGGCAGGGATTCGCCACTCTTTGGCTTCAAGATTGATCTCCGACCATTCAGCATGGCGTAATTCACCAGGGCGAACAAATGTCAAAGACGCCAACTTCAATGCACATCGAGTAACCGGGCTACCTTGGTACTCATCGATAGAGCGAAGAAGGCCACCAATACCTTTGGGGTCGGTAATGCTGGCTCTGTGTTGTTCCTGTACAGGGGGAAGGATTCCGGCAAGATCAGGGACGGGGTTGTGGGTGATTAAGCCCATGGCAACAGCATAGCGCATAATTTCGCTAATTATGTTTTTAACTCGATGCCCTGTATGCAGTATACCTAAGCTATCAAGACGAAGCAGGACTCGCCTCACTTGCGGAGCATCGACTTCACTTATCTGGATTGCTCCAATAAGAGGGAAAACGTGACTATCCAAACGGCGTATTTTCCGAGATGCAGTTTCGTCGGACCATTTATGCCGAAACCTATCAAACCATTCACGCGCAACAACCTCAAAACGCCCCGCGCCCTCTGAACTTGCACTTTGCGCCTTTCGAATGACTGCAGGGTCGACACCTCGCCTGAGATGCCGCTTCATCTCTTGGCAAGTAACCCTTGCATCCTGCAAGCTCTCATCAGGCCAAGAACCTAGAGCCATCATCTTTGCCTTACCATCACAACGATACCGCAATCGCCACAGCTTTGACCCTGAGGGCGTGATCTCAATGCATAAGCCGTGAGCATCAGCCACGCGGTACAGCTTATCCTTGGGCTTTAGGGATTCGATAGATTTGACCGTCAGGGGCATGAAAACCTCCATTGGCAGATGTGAGTAGAAAGAATCAGAAAGACTTCTCTACTCACAGACCTACTCACAGAAGTGTGCGTATGTCAACGGACCGCTTTGGATGACTACGGACTACAAGAAACAAGAAAACCCCCGTTATTCGGGGGCCTTCTGGACAATCTCGGACGAGTCCGGATATAAATATGGTACCAAGGCGGGGACTTGAACCCCGACGGGATTGCTCCCGGCGGATTTTGAATCCGCTGCGTCTACCAATTCCGCCACCCTGGCACGGGAGACGTTTACATAGAGCAGGTGGGGGCCTGCTGTCAATAATCTTGTCACATTATCCGCTTGGTGATAGCACGAGCCTGCGGTTTGAATTTATTGCAGGGTTTAGGGTAAAACATGATTCCCATTGGTTCCATCGTCAACGCGCTCGCCATTATCGGAGGCAGCCTCATAGGTTGTTGGCTGCAATCGCGCTTCCCAGAACGCATCAGGGCTATTGTTTTTCAAGGGCTGGGATTGTGCGTTTTGCTTATCGGCATCCAAATGGCACTCAAGGTCGAGAATATTCTGATCGTCATTTTTTCCATATTGCTGGGGGGAATTACAGGCGAACTGGCAAGACTCGACACTCTGTTTGAGCGACTGGGCAACCGCTTCAAGAAAATCATCGGCTCAAAAAATGCCAAATTTACCGACGGACTAATCACCGCCTCGCTCATATACTGCATCGGGGCCATGGCCATCATCGGCGCGCTTGAGGAAGGCATACGCGGCGACACCACCGTGCTCCTCACAAAATCAATTCTCGATGGATTCGCATCCGTGGCCCTGGCCGCTTCCTACGGGTCCGGGGTACTCTTCTCGTTCATTCCCGTACTGATATATCAAGGAGCCATGACCTTCGGAGCAGGATACTTCCAACAATATTTCTCGGAGCTCATGATAAGCCAAGTCACGGCCTGTGGCGGACTGCTCATCATCGGCATCGCCATCAACCTCCTGGAACTCAAGGAAATCAAACTGGCAAACCTGCTCCCGGCCCTCGGCTACGTGGTTGTCCTGACCCTTTGCTTCGGATAACCAAACAGCCTCACAATTCCTGCACTGAAATTGAAAAAGTCCGCTCTCCGAGGAGAACGGACTTTCTTTAATCATCTGGCAAAACTATTCGGCTTTCGCTTTTTCGGGCTTCTCAGCGGTTTTCTTTCCGCCACATCCGCCGCAACGGCTGGACTTCTTCAACTCTTCATCAGGCTCGACCGTGCGAATATCGTCTTCGGAATCGATCTGTTTCTTTAACAAGGCATATTCGATGACATCTTCAAGAATTTGTTGGCAATGCTTTGTCGGAATGAATTCACCAAGCATGGCCCTCTGAAAATCCGGCTTGTCAAAAGGCTTGGCCCAATAATTATGCTTGAGATAATGCCAAGCTCCTACATTAGGCACGTCAATGGCCGGGGTGACTTGACGCAGGGATACTTCCCATTTGGAATACTGATAGATATCATCCAAAGTCTCTTCGGGATAGCTCGAATGCACATTACTCGCCTGAAACGAAACAACAACCTTGAAACCTACAGCTATTTCCTTGAACACTCTCCCGAACTCGTCGTGGCGGGAAGCTTCCACAAGCAACTCTCTAAAATCCTTGGCCATTATACACTCCTTTCAATATTTTATATCAAAGTAGCGGCATAATCACTTAAATCCTACCCAACTTCAAGGGGTTTTCCGAACTCACCCGCCAAGAATCCCTAGCACCAGCGGCAGCGTCACTGCAGACAACACGGTCTGAAGCGTGATGATAAGTGCCATGACCCGATGATCCCCGCCCATCTGACGAGCCAGGATAAAGGCTGACACCGACACGGGAATGGCTGTGAAAATGAGCAATGCATCCCTGGCTACACCGTCCACGCCAAGTAATCGAGCGCACCCATAGGCAACCAAGGGCAGGACCACGAGATGCGCCAGTGACGCGAGAACCACAGGCACCATTTTCTCGTTCAATCCCTTGAACTGCAATCCTGCGCCCACAGCCAGCAAACCTAGCGGCAGAGCCGCCTTGCCCAGAATGACCAGCAATTCCAGAAGGACTTCGGGCAGTACGACGGAAAATCCGTTCAACACGAATCCTGCCACGCACGCCAGTATAAGCGGATTTCGGGAAAGTTCCAAAGCAATACGTCCTGGTCCCCCACCGTTCTTTCCGTGGCGAGAGAGCACCAGCACGCACAGCACGTTGACCAATGGAATCAGTGTCAACATGGCAACAGCAGACAAGGCCATCCAGTCCGGTCCAAGCAATGCAGCGGCAGCCGACAACCCCACATAGGTGTTGGGTCGAATGGCTCCCTGAAATACTGAAGTAAAGGCAGGGCCGTCCATTCCGAGCAGCGGTCTGATCACCATCAGCAGAACCGCGACAAGACATACGGCAAGAAACAAGGCCACGGCCAGACCTGTGGCGGATTCGTCAAAACTGCGGCCAGCCAGACCACTGATGAGCAAGGCCGGGAACAACACGTAATAGGTCAGCCGCTCGGACACCGGCCAGAATCCTGGACCGGGAAACTCGATGCGACGCAGGATAAAGCCGATGAGGATCAGGCCAAAGATGGGCGCGACAGCAAAAATGACAGGGGACATGGAGTTAACAGGACTCCCGGATATAAAAAGGTGACAAAAAGATAGGGGAGCCTCCTTGCGAAAGCTCCCCTATCCCGAATTTACTCAGGAACAGTATCCATGCTTGCCCATTTGGGCTCATGAAGCGGCAGGATATGGTCAGC
>JAEINO010000030.1 GCA_016342345.1 Pseudodesulfovibrio sp.
GGATGTGCAAGCATCGTGGCTGCCGAGCAATCAGGACAAGGTCATGATTCTTCGGATGTTGATGGTCATACCAGGGCCAACCTCTTGTGTTTGCACCATTCCCAGAGAAATGAATCTGGTGGGTTTTCCAAGCCGGATGAAATGATTGAAATTGAAGGTGAACCGGGGCACGACGAGCTTTGCCAGCGCGAGCAGGAGTATTTCCTCAAGGTCATTCAGGAAGACATGGATATCACTGAACACATGCGCGATGCCGTCAACAGTCTCCATATCGTTCTTGCTGCCGATGAATCCATTCGCACACGTCAATCCGTGGATCTTTAGGCATAAAAAAAATGGAACCTGGAAATGCCCTTGGGCGTTCCGGTAGCCGATTGTTTTTTCACCAGCTCAGTATCTTTTTGAAACTGTCAATAACTGTCTGGAACTGTCCGCAGATTTGCGTGCAATTTGTGGACAGGGAGCGAGCGTATACTCACTCCCTGTTCTTCAGATTGGCTGTTTTATTAAACTGTTGAGTCCAGGAAAGCCTTGAAAGCGGCGGTTCCCGGCTTGCCGTCAATCGTGGTCACGCCGTCAAGCCACTTCTCATACATGGCAGGATTGGCCTTGAGCCACTTGAGTCCGGCTTCGCCTAATTTGAGATTATTGTTGTTGTGAGCTTCAGTCATGATCTGGTTCATCATGGAAATGGGGAATGTCATGTTCTTGAGCAGTCGGGCGACATTGGGGTTCTCCGAGTCAAACCCTTTGCGGATGTTGGTCCAGACCGTGGCCATGCCGTCGTTTCCGCCGAAAGTCTCGTCGGTGCTGCCTTTGAGGTAGGTCATGTCGATGCGTTCGTTCATGCTGTGCGGCGCCCATCCGAGGAATACGATCCATTTGCCTTCGTTGGCAAGGGAACGGACCTGGGCCAGCATGGCGGCCTCACTGGAGGGGATGAGCGTGAACTTGCCCAGACCGAACATGTTCTTGTCGATCATGCTTTGGATGACCATGTTGCCATCGTTTCCGGCTTCGATGCCGTAGATCTTCCAGTTAAGTTTGTCGCCGAATTTGACGATGTCGTTGAAGTGTTTGAGCCCATTTTCGGCGCAAAAGGTGGGTACGGCGAGGGTGTATTGGGCACCGGGCATGTTGGCGACGTACTTTACGACCGATCCTTTTTCGAAATACTTGTTGGCAATGCTGGCCATGGATGGCATCCAATTGCCCATGAAGGCATCGGCTTCCTTGGTGTCCATGGCCTTGTAGGCGATGGGGACTGAAACCATGATGTTCTCGGCTTCGTAGCCGAGGCTTTCAAGGATTGAAACCGCCACGTCTGTTTTGATGGTTACGCCGGTCCAGCCCACGCTGGCGATGGTGACCTTGTCCGCAGCTTGTGAAGTTGCGGTGAAGGAGAAAAGGGTTGCGATGATGAAGAAGGCGAGAGTGAATCGCCCAAGGCCAGAAGACATTAAACCTCCTCAGTTGAAATTGGAGGAGCGGCTTGGCTGTAGGCCTTGCCGCTCGCTGTGCGCGAAATGCGCTTATTTGTTTACACGCCGAACCAGTTGAAAGCTTTGGTGGCGTGGTTGCGATAGATGTGTTTGACTTCAGTGTATTCCTCAAGGCCGATTTTTCCCAACTCCCGTCCCAGGCCGGACTGTTTGTAGCCGCCCCAGGGTGCCTGGACGAAGTAGACGTTGAAATCGTTGGCCCAGACCGTGCCGAAACGAAGAGCCTTGGAGACGCGTTCGATGCGGTCTGAATCTCGTGTCCAGAAACCGGCTGACAGGCCGTAGATGGTGTCGTTGGCCCGCTCAATGACTTCCTCTTCCGTGCTGAATCGCTCAACCGTGATAACCGGACCAAAGACTTCCTCCTGCACGATGCGCATGTCGTTTTTGCACTTCGTGAACAGGGTGGGCATGTAGAAATAGCCTTTTTGGAGGGCTGGATCGTCAGGACGCTTGCCGCCCATAACGAGGTTGGCTTTTCCTTTCTTGGCAATGTCGACATATGCTTCGACTTTTGCCAGATGCTCGGCGGAAATGAGTGGGCCCATCTGGGTCGTTTCGTCAAATCCGTTGCCCATGACGATCTTTTCCATACGTTTCCGAAGAGCCTCTACAAAACGATCATGAATACCGTCCTGCACCATGACGCGTGCCCCGGCTGAACATATCTGACCGGCATGGAAAAACACGCCATTGAGGGCGTAGTCCACGGCGAGGTCGAAGTCAGCATCGTCAAAGATGATGTTGGGATTCTTGCCGCCCAGTTCCAAGGCGACCTTCTTCACGTTGCCAGCGGCAGCACGCATGATGGTCTTGCCTGTGGCGATACCACCGGTGAAGGAGATCAGGTCGACATCGTCGCTTTCGGCCAATTCCGCTCCCACTTCGGGACCCGGTCCGAGCACGGTGTTGACGACGCCGGGCGGAAATCCGGCTTCTTCGGCCAACTCGGTCACCTTGAGAGTGGTCAGCGGCGTGATCTCGCTCGGTTTCATGATGATGGTGCATCCGGCAGCCAGGGCAGGGGCCATTTTCCAGGAGGCCTGGAGCAGAGGGTAGTTCCACGGCGAAATCTGCCCGCACACACCCACCGGCTCTCGAACAACCGTGCTTGTGGAATCCGGGTTGGGCGAAGCGATGACTTCGCCGCCATTCTTGTCCGCCAGCCCGGCGAAGTAGCGGAATATTCCAGCGATATCGTTCATGTCCCAGCGGCTCTCCTCAACGGTCTTGCCTGTGTCCAGGCTTTCGAGACGGGCCAGTTCTTCATGATCGCGCTCTATGAGATCAGCTAACTTGAAGATCAGTCTCGCTCGCTCCGACGCCGGAGTTTGCGGCCAGCCTCCGTGGTCGAAGGCGTGTCGTGCTGCTTTGATGGCTGCCTTGGTGTCGTCGCGGTCTCCTTCGGCTGCAGTGGCAATGACCGAAGCATCAAATGGATTGAGGATTTCGCGTTTTTTGCCGGAGCGGGCTTCGACCCATTGTCCGTTGATATAGAGTTTTGCTGTGATCATGGTTTGTACCGCCAGGTTACTTTTTGTGCTTGTAAAAGGGGACGTTCTCAGGTGCCAACGGTGTGTTGCCGAGGATGATGTCCGCAGCTTTTTCCGCGATCATCATGACCGGTGCGTAGATGTTCCCGTTGGTCACGTAAGGCATGACCGAGGCATCGACCACACGCAGGCCTTCCACGCCGTGTACGCGCAGTTCATGATCGGTGACCGCCATGTCATGTGCGCCCATGGCACAGGTGCAACTGGGGTGGTAGGCGGATTCGCCTTCGCGAGCCACGAAATCGAGAATTTCCTCGTCGGTTTGTGCCTGCTTCCCAGGTGCCAATTCTTTGCCTCGGTACTCATCAAACGCGGGCTGGGTCATGATTTCGCGTGTCTTGCGGATGGCTTCGACCCATTCACGCTTTTCCTGGTTGGTGGAAAGATAGTTGAACTGAATGCTGGGATGTTCTTTCGGGTCAGAGGATTTGATCTTCACATGCCCGCGCACATCGCTGTTCATGGGGCCGACGTGAACCTGGTAACCGTGGCCTTCATTGGGGGCCGAACCGTCATAACGGATGGCGATGGGCAGGAAATGGTACTGAATGTTGGGATATTCCACCTGATCGTTGCCGCGGATGAATCCGCCCGCCTCGAAGTGGTTTGTGGCTGCCTCGCCCTTGCCTGCAAAGAGCCACTTCATGCCAATCCAAGGCTGGTTGTACCACTTGAGCGCGGGGTACATGGAGACAGGCTTCTTGCAGGCGTACTGAACGTAGAGCTCCAAGTGGTCTTGGAGGTTTTCACCAACGCCGGGGAGGTTCTGCACCACGTCGATGCCCAAGGCCGACAGCTCGGAGCCGTTACCGACGCCGGAAAGCTGGAGCAGTTGCGGAGAGTTAATGGCACCGCCGCAGGAGATGATTTCACCGCCGTATGCCTTGAAGACCTTTTTGCCGCGAGTATATTCGACGCCGACGGCGCGTTTGCCCTCGAACAGGATACGGTTGGTCATGGCCAGGCATTTGACGGTCAGGTTGCGGCGGTTCTTGACAGGGTGGACATAAGCGCGAGCGGCATTCCAACGGCGGCCACGGTATGTGGTGCGGTCGAATTTGCCGAAGCCTTCCTGCTGGTACCCGTTGACGTCCTTGGTTACGGGGTAGCCAGCTTCCTGTACGGCCTTGAAAAAGGCGTCAAAGAGCGGATTGTCATTTTCGGGTTCGGTTAGATAGAGGGGGCCGACCGCGCCCTGGTATTCGTCGGCTCCTGCCGTGCGGCATTCGAATCGTTTGAAGTACGGCAGGCAGTGGGCATATGACCAGTTGTCCAGTCCGTCTTCTTGAGCCCATTTCTCGTAGTCCATGGCGTTTCCGCGTATGTGAATCATGCCGTTGATGCAGCTGGAACCACCGAGGACCTTGCCTCGCGGATGATAAATACGGCGGTTGTTCATGTTCGGTTCCGGTTCGGACTCGTACCACCAGTTGTAAGTCTTTCCGGTCAGGGGATATGTCAGGGCCGCAGGCATATGGATGCGGAAATCAAATTTGAAATCAGGCAGGCCCGCTTCCAAAACGAGGACATTGTTCTTGGGATTGGCACTCAGTCGATTGGCTAAAACAGAACCTGCCGACCCTCCACCAACAATTATATAATCGTATGTTTTCATTGGTATTCCTTCTTGTAATTATTGTTCGTCTTTTTGCAGAAAATCAGCATCTGTTTCATTTGTGAGAGAGGCTTTTTCGGCGATGCACTGGCGCAGAAGTACGTAGTGGTAGCCGATAAAACCTAAGGCTCGCATGAGTTCGCCTTGTGCTATTGCCTGCGCCGTATTTTTCCAGTTGGCCGCAGCCCTTTCGCGGTAAGCCGTGTCTTCATACAGAGCATAATCATGTGAATTGAATCCCATCTGGATGGCGTGCATGACCCATTCGAAAAGCGGGTTGCGGGCCATGCGAGCCAGCATGATATTCAGTTGTCGATCAAGCTCACTGCTGGCGATAAAGTCTGGTTCGTTTTCCCGGAGCATCTCCTCTAGGCGGATTGCCTCCTTGAGCAGCGATTCCTTTTCGGTTTGGTCAGCATGCGCGATGGCCAGTTGTGTCATAGTACGGTCCAGAGTCTCGCGAAACTCAATCAGTTTTTCTGGTTCCACCGGATGCTGCTTGAGGAATAGAGCAAGAGATTCCGAAATGTTGTTTACATCCAGCCGTCGGATATAGGCTCCGCCCTTGGCCCCTTTTTTTACCTCAAGGAGTCCTTTTTGCTTGAGAATTTTGATGGTCTCACGAATGACGCCCCGGCCTGTCCCGAATTGAGATTGCATCTCTCTTTCGCTTGGTAGACGTTCGCCGGGTGACAGGCGTCCATCCATGATGGCTGCTTCAATTTGAAGAGCCACGTCTTCGCTGGCACGTCCGGCCTGAACAGGAAAAAACATGGTCTGAATAGTGGCTTTTTTAGACAATGGTACTACCTATGCACCGTTATTGTGGGTGCAAATTGGGTTTTTAGACAATTTTCTTGCATTTGGTCCTACCATTGTAGGCATGCTCATTCGATTTGGTCAAGAAGGCGTTGGGAGAGAAAGGATGGCGGGTTGATTGACGATAGGCCACTGATTTGGAATCAGTGTTTTTAGGTTAAGTATTGCAATTGTTTACTAGGATTTAGCGATTTAAATTAGCTATTTGAGTACTCATATTCAGTGGAGCAATTGAAATTTTTCCTGTTTGGGATTCTTGGTGCCCGGTAACTGTAATCGTTGTGATGAGCCGTGATACATTGAGCTGAAGTACGGTGCTTGCGGAAGTCCATGCTAACTTTTCTTTGGAGGATGTCCGAACCCTTTGCGCCGTTCTCCTGAGTTCAGTCGAGGGCCACCTTTTTTAGATGGAGGGAATTCATCGGAAAGAGCGCAACCCATATAGCGCGAGAAGTATAGAGGTGCGCAAAAGGATTTATGGGGCAGAGTTTTTGGACGCGTGGATACCATGCCACGACAGTCGGGCGTGATGAAAAAGTGATAAGAGAATGACATCCGTAAGCAAGAACCTGAATGCAAGCGGGGGGAGGAATTGAAATTCCGCCTTTAGGCGCTGGGTACGGTCATTTTGAGTGGTTTACAGACTCAAGTTTTCGGCTTTGGTGAGGTACTGACTTTAAAAACGTACCGTTAAAAGGGGCGTTTTTTGTGCAAAGTAACTTTGAATACACACGGATAGCAGCGTGGATCGTCAACGATTACAGACAATAAGTCTATGCAGAGAGTCGTTGCGGCTTTTACTTTTTTGAAGTTGTTTCAACCTATTCAGACAGGCTGCAAAGATATTTTGTAAAGCCCCTCCCCTTGAATAATGGAACAATCTCGCTGCGAAAACACAGGGCGAGTTGTTTATTGGATTGAGGGAATCCCGCTCTTTTTTTACGGAAGTGATTGCGCACTCGCCCATCGTCTGTCGAAATTGATAACAGCGGCGGGAGCGGCTTCAAGGTCCCCATCAGAGAAGTCAAGGCGGTAGGTCAAATCGTCAAGTTGTGTAAACCAGCTTTTCCTAAAAGCATAGGAGTCTTGTGTAAATGGTGAGTACAGACCCAACGCTCTGATACCACCCCGTATCATCGCCGTTTCCACACTATGGGGAGCCGATTTCTTGTTGTTACGTCTTCCGGCCAGTTTAAAGACCATGGACTCAACCAAGTTTGGCTGCCATGGCTGCCATTTCAGCAAGACTGGCTGTCTGGCTGCAAAGATTGGAGTCAGTATGGCATGGTCCTTTCCAACCTGAATGAGTGCATTTTCAGCCGGGATTTTTATTGCCGAAAAGACGATAAATATCACAAGCAAAAGCATAAGCACCGCTTTGGCGAATCGAGGATGGGATTTCATGGTGTCATAAAGGGCAATCGTGAGAACAAGCAATCCGAACGGTGCCACCATGCACCAGTAACGTCGCGAAAGGTCCTGTGCAAGACGAATGGGATTGAATCCGAAAACCATGTAGGAAAACATGAAGATAAAGATCAGATAAAATAGTGCCAATGTCTTTTTTTTCATGGACTGCGAACGCAGAAGTGGGATGCAGGCGATGAGGATTATGACGTAGACCGGCATCAGGCCGCGCAACCGACTCAGCTTGAAGCCGTTGAGGAGATAGTCTGACAAAGGCACGACATCGATGACATCAGAGGCGGTCTTTATAATGCCTATTCGACCAAAAATGTTGCCCGAATCCTGCCAGAAGTAAAACCATTCACAGCAGAGGAAAGCACCCACCGACAGGCCGAAGATAAGTGCGGCACGGTAGTTTTTGCCCGGCAACCATATCATCAGAAGCAGGCCGGGAAAGTAATAGAGTCCCGTCAGCCTGGCCCCCCATGCAAAGAAATAAAACAACGCCGCCAAGACAAGAAGAGCCTCTTTTTTTTCATCGTGCCACCAGAGGATGGCCCACATGGATACAGCTATGTAGCTGAATTGAAATATGCTTGGCCAGTTCTGACTGCCGGATTGTGGCATTTGCGGCAGAAAGATGACGAGCAGGGCAGCCGTAATGCCACATTCCAAGCTATGAAGACGCCTGCCGATAAGAAAAATTAAGGTTGCCCCCAAAGAGGCGAAGAAGATGGGAGAAACGTAATAAATTACAGGATTGGTCCCGAATAATTTCATGGAAAGCAAAAGTGGCCCCATCACAGACCAACGCATGTTGTGATGTGTCCATTCCGGGTATCCGTTGCCGTGAAAGACATCAAGAGCACTAGTCCAACGCCAGATGTTATCCCCGCCGATATCAACATACTCTGCGGTGATGATACGAATGCAAACGCTGAACAGAAAGATCAGACAAGCAACCATGGCGGGGCTTTTTTTCATCCATGACATTAACATAAGGCGGACACCTTGATATGATTGAGGGGGTTGTTGGTTTGGGGCTGGCAGACCTAGACTTCTTTTTTCTCAATGAGGGATGAATACAGATTTATATGATGTTTGACCGCTACATCCCATGAAAGATACTTGCGCACGGTTTCGCGTGCTTTTTTGCCCATTTCGGCGGCCAGGGGTTCATCTCTCCAAATGGTGAGGATAGTTCTTTCGATGGGCTCATCCATGTCCGTATCGGGCAAGATGAAAACATTTTCTCCGTGCTTGAGTACTCCTTCACCAAAAACGTCCGGCGCAAACGGTGCGAATACGGGCTTGCCCATGAACATTGCCTCGATATTGGCATTGCCTACGGAGTGATCGCCGTGGGGAACGAAGTCAAACCACATGGAGTGGGCATCGCACAGTTCAAAGAAGGCGGACACCAGATGCCGTGGTTGATTTCCCGTGAAGATGACCTGTTTGGTCACACCCAGTTCCTTGATGAGTTTTTCCGCCGGAGCATAGTTTCGTGCGCCCACGATGAGCAGGCGAGCCTCCGGGTAACTCCTCAGAGAATTGGCGAACCCTCTGATGAGGGCCATACGGTTTCTCAGGTGGTGCAGATGCCCCACAGACAGCAGGACTTTTTTCCCTTCCAGTCCGTATTTTTCCTTGAGCATGGCAACGTCTGTCGGGTTCGGCGGCTCTGGAAAATCTGTGGCCAGCGGTATCAGTGTGCCCTTGTCTACGCCGAATCGACGCTTGCGGTACCGGGTGCAGACTCTGTCGAGATCCACAAGATGCGTGGCCCGTCGCACCATGCACCAGCGCAGGAATGTGGCGTCGATGGAACTGAGAATGGCGTTGCATACTGGATTGGGGTGAAAAATGATCGAATGAATGCTGAGTACCAGAGGAATGTTCAATATTCTTTTCAGAATTACACCGTTTAAGGCCATGTCGAACATATGGTTGTGCACATGCATGAGTTCCACACTGCGCTCCCGCATGATGTCGCGCATGCGCCTGATATTGGACGGCAGCATGCTCACGCTCAGCCATGGAAAATTGACCGCGATGGGAAGCTTGGGCAACTTCAGGCACGGCAGACGAAAGACTTCCACCCCATCAAGAAATTCGTGTTTCGGAGCACTTTTATCCACACGGGGAGTGAAAACAATGACCGAAATGCCCTGTTCAACCAGTTTTTTTGCCAGAGTGCTACAATGTATGGACGATCCCGTGGTCACGGGCGGGTATAGGTTGCTGAGTATGGCTATTGAGCGCATGATATATGGGAAAAACCTTTTTCTGATGGTTGTTGTCTTGTTTTTGGCAATTTATATGAGTTTTATTGTGGATGCAAGCCTGTCAAATGACAACCGGAATTACATCAGCCGTGTCATGTCCGAAAACATGCCGTGCACCTCGGCTAGGGAGTGAATTCGAAATCCACGCTCCGTGAGCCGTGAGAGAAGATCGATCAAAAATGTCCTAGGTCCGGGACCGGGGTGACGATGTTTTTCTATGGTCGCCTGGTTCGCATCGGGAATGACTGGACGTAGTTTTTCATACGAAGCTGCGTCCGGGATGTTGAAGGAGACGAACTTCGGATGGAAATTAAGTATTTTGAGTCCGGGGGTCAAAAAATGATCGATGCATGTATCAACGCTCCAGTCGCCTTTGCCCCAACGCCAATGCACGTCGTCCTCGAAAAAGCAGGGATAGCGGGTCAGACCACTGTTGTGACGTAGGGGAACCAGCCCTTCCTGAAGATACAGGCATAGATTACTGTCATACCGAATACCTCGCCTGTAGATTTCATTGCAAAGAAGGGAATCATCCACAAAGCAGTGGGAACGGAAGGACTGCGCCTTGGGAAATAGCGAAAAGACATGGTCGATGATCTCGCCAGGATCGCGCCCATGGGTGGACCCCGGTAGAAAGTTGGGGTGCAACCCAAGGTCTATACGCCCGTCCGCCTCCCATTGCGTCAACGACTCGGAGGCATGTGTGCCGAAAAACGTCGGGATGACGTCAAAACGGTTGACGATGCCGAATAAATCCTGAAGACAGGCTTCTGAGGCCCAATCCACATCGCTTGTGAGGCAAAAAACGGGTTTGTCGATTCTGAATGGCATGAGTGTTTCTAATCCTAACGCAACCCGCTGACGAGTTTTTCGTACCGTTCTTTGGAAATACTTCTGCCACCAACAGACACATGTCCGGCCTCAAGATTGCGGATGAGTGTTTCGCCCAGTGTTACAAACGCTCCATCTCCGATGGTCAGGCCATTGGAAATAATTGCTCCTGGAGCTATCCAAATATCCTCACCTATGGTGGTGCTGCCGCACACAGACACGCCGGGCGCGATTTGTGTGCCTTTTCCGACCAACACGTTATGAGAGATATAGGTTTGACTGCCTATGCGGGAGTAATCATCCAACCTGGTCCGCACCCCGCACATACCTCGTTCCACAGCACACAGGGCCTGTACCTCGACATGATTGCCGATGGACACTCCGCCGGTATGTGGGGCGAGTGGTTCTTCTCGATTGTGCCGTTTTTCGAATCCGTCAGACCCAATGATCGATCCTGCCCGAATAATCGAGCCGTCACCGATATCGGTATGTTCGTGAATCACCACGTTGTGAGCAATGGTTACATTGTTTCCGATACGAACGTTACGGTCCGGGATGATGACGGTTGCCTGAATGTCGCATCCCGAGCCGATCACGGTGTCGAAATTCTTTTCGTATCGCTCATTGTCGGCGAGCCAACGGTCCACGTCATAAAACGCCTGCTCAGGAGAATCGGAAATCACGATTCCAAGCCGTTCAGGCAAAAAAGCAGCTAATTCACTGGTTGTTATCACGCAGGTCAGGTTCTCGTTGCCCCGTGCCTCGTCCAGATAGGCGGCATCATACAGCGTGGCAAGGGTTGCCCTGTCTTCAGTTCCGAGTGAGCCGATTCGTTCAAAAGTGTTGTCATACAAAATCTCAAAAGAGAGATCGGCAGACAGTTCCGAAAGTCGTACGGACTGTTCCAGTTTCATAGAGCCTTCTTTGTCAGTTGATTAGGTGACGTCAACTTCTCTGAGGGTTTCAACCACCAGTTCGGCAGACAGCATGTCAGCGACTTGTTCATCGTCGAACTGAACGCTAAATTCCTGCTCTAGAGCCAGAACCAAATTCATATGTTTGATGGAATCCCACTGCTCAATGTTGTCCGGGGATGAATTGTCATTCACACTGTCTGCCGGGACATTCATCACATTGGCGATAACTGTATATGCTCTTTCTTTCACTTGTTTACTCCTGGGAAAACGTTATGCTTTTGAAAAAATCAGGCATATCCGGCAGGTCGCCGGTCAGATCGTAGGCAAAGCGTTTGTTCGCGCCAACGCTTCCCTGTGAAAGTTCTTCAAAACCTTCGTTTCCGTAGAATAATTCGACTTGCACGTTCTTCAGGGTGGCGTAATATTCACCGATCGCGCGGATGCAGCCTCGATCCTTTGCTATCTGAAGGGCCTGTAGTAGAAAAACTTTTTCCACATCCCGACCCAAAACCCGGCACGACAAAAGAAACGAATCAAACAAGGCTTCTCCCCCGTTGAATTGCAGGACGCAAGTGCCCACAATACCTGAATCGCCAAATCTGTCCTGAAGGCTCAGGCAGATTACGTCGCTGTTTTCGTCTGCGGCAAATTCCGCAATGTCTGCCTCACTGTAGCGTCGTGTTGTCAGGTTGAACTGGTTGGTCTTCTGCGTTTGCTGGGAAATTCTCGGAATGGAAAAGTCATTGGCTCTGGCGATTGTAATTTCCATCTCAAGCGATGCGTAATACGATTTCATATCAGTGGTTTGCGCTTTGAGTTTCTTTCGATCAGCTTCGGCGCGATACATGGCTCCGCGAATTTTGTCTTCCGCCGACAGGGTAAGCGTATCAAACCATCCGCCTCCGGCCAGCAGATCGCGATACAGGACAGGAGTCTTCTTGGGCATAAGTACGGCTTCGACTTCGGGCAATTGCTCGCGGACCAGATTGATTTCGAAATCACTGTCGTCCATGAACACCAGACTGTCGAGACCTATGTTCAGATCCAGAGCGATCTGCCGCAAATTGGCGGCCTTGTCCTGCCAGTTGATCTGCGCAGTCGCGATGTGCGCCCGACAAAGGACCATATCAGGATGATTGTCAAAAACTTCCCACACATCCGCCTCGTTGTTCTTGCTGCACAGGGCAAGGATAACACCCCGATTATGGAGGCTGACGATTTCCTGTTGGAATTCGAAAAAGCTTGAGCCAGGATAGGTTTTGGACAATTTGATGCCATTGATGCCGTCCTCACCGATAATGCCGCCCCATATGGTGTTGTCGCAGTCCAGCACAAGGCACTTGCGATTTTTCCCTTTCTGGGGGCGGATGAACTTGGCCTGTTCAAAAGCAATGGCATCGACCGCTGCAAGTGTGTATGGTGCCCGGCCAATGTGCCAATAGCGTAAATCGTAAAAATTACGTCCACCTACAAAGGAGCGACAAATATCCATATCAAGAAAATACGCATTGGGAGTCGCAGCAAGAACGGAACGGAAGTGGGCGTTGATTTCCCTGACAGCGGCGAGTTGGCCGTTCTCAACCTGTGAATCAACCACACCAAGAGCCGGGTAAAGCGGTGTTTCCAGACCATGCCAGATAACCATGGCGGAAGTTTGCTTGCGGATACCGGAAAGGATGGTCTCCATGTGCCTTGTTACTCGTTCGATTTCGTTACGCACACCTTCGGGCTTTAGTGCCGTAAAATTACGGGCAAGATCCCATGAGAGAGATTCCAGTCCCATGAAAACCAGAACAATGTCGGTTGCGTCGTTCATCAGATCAGGACGCCCACCCACGGCTTCCTGAAAGACATTGTCGTATTCACCGAACTGGACAGCGGCATTATGGCCCATTTGCAAAGCGTGGTAGCGGACGTACGGTTCGATGGATTCTACCATGATGGTGCGTAGAACACTGACATTCAGATTCGGCAGACTGTCAGACTGTGTGGAGTTCACTATTTCCTGAATTTTGGAATAGTTGGGTGTCGAGGTCATAGGGATTCCATGTTACATCATCACCGCACCACCGCAGACGCGGAGGTTTTGCCCAGTGAGATGCTTTGCTTTTTCAGTGAATAAAAAACCGACCACTCCGGCAATATCCTCCGGCTGGGCAAGGGAGCGCAACGGAGTCTGCATTTTGGTGACCATTTTGGCTTTTTGCGGTGTGTCGGCAATAAAATCGGTTTCGGTCATGCCCGGGGAAACTGTGTTCACTCGTATCCCCTTGGGACCGTATTCGACCGCCAGCGATTTGGTCAGCGATGTAAGGGCCGTTTTTGCGGCGGTATAGGGCGTGAACTTTGTCGGTGGTACATTGTCGGTTGCCGTGCTTGAAATAATGACGATGCGTCCCATGGATTCCTCCGCGAGCAAATCTGGCAGAGAACTTTTCACGAGATTGAAAGCCCCTTTGAGTTGTACGTCGAGTTGGTTTTGAAAATCATTCCAGACAAGATCGGCGAAATCGATCAGATGCATGGGGGGAGACGCATTGCAGACAATGCCATCCAGTTGCCCGAAGATCTGCCGCGCTTCAGTAACCATCGTCTCGACTGCCAGGGCATCCGAAATGTCGGCTTGCATGGCAACAGCCCTGCCGCCTGCGCTCCTGATAGTTTCACAGGTAGTTTCCGCGCCCTCGGCATCCGAACAGTAGTTGACGCAGACCGCATAGCCTTCTGTCCCCAGTTCCACGGCAATGGCCGCGCCGATTCCACGACTTGCACCGGAAATGATCACCGAACCTTTTGGGGTTTGTTCGGATATTGCTTCGTCTCTTTTTCTTACTTCGACCATTCTGACCTTTCCTTCGCCTTCTATGACCCTTCGTCCGTTGTTTCCGTAAATGACGGTCTCAATGACAACAGTTCGCTGTGTAGATGATTTGTGAATGACCTTTGCGCAGACTCGAATGGTCTCGTCTACACGAACCGGTGCGAGAAATTTAAAAGACTGCTCGTACCAGAGTGCCCCTTTGCCGGGAAGCTTGGTTCCGATCATGGTCGAAATGAATGAGGCGGTGAGCATCCCGTGAACCACTGGTTTCTTGAAGGGCGTGGTCTTCGCAAATTCAGCGTCCACATGCAACGGATTGTCGTCACCGGTCAGACGCACAAAGGCATCCACATCCTGCTCACTGATAGTGTGCTGGAATTCTTCCTGATCTCCAACTTTTATTTGGTCAAACGGGTCATTGTGCAACTCCGGACCTCCACGGTAACTGCGTATAAATATTTTTCATTTTTTTCAAGCTGGTCAGGGGAACAAATCATGACCAGAAATACGAAATTTCTATTAGCCCGCCATGACGATGACTTTGTATAAAGGAAGTCGGCTTCATTATCAATGGTCGCACACCGGAGGGACCTGTGGATGAACAGTGTGCATATTCACAGAGAACTAGGGAAGCACTGCATAATTGCCCTCTGGCTTCGTTGCTGCAAAAAAATCAAACCCTAGCGTGCAGGAAGCACCCGTCAGCCTTGACTTTTTTGCGCGCCTTGCCAGTGAACAATTCTACAGCACTTCCTGAAGATTGAATTAATCAGCGTTTCCTTAGTCCAAAACGGGCAACGGCAAGAGATTGGCAGAGAAGTGTTTTTGCTTATTTTGTGAGTCGATAGCAAAATTTGAAGGCCTGTTTTGCCAATTCGTTTTGATCAACGCATCCCTAGAGTTCTTTGCATGTCATGACTCCACCGTCACGTCACCTGCCGAGGCAATAAAGATTGTATTGCCTAGGTCTTCGGTTAGTTCTTTAAGGTGGTTGACATATTCCTCAGGGCTACCGGAAGGTCTGGGCATGCTACGGATGGTTAATCCCTGTAAGCCGGCGCAGCAACTGGCAACGGATTCACTTTCTTCAATGAAGACAATGCGTGCCTCTACGCGCACTATGTTCAGGATTGTGTGCATCTTTTCCTTCATTCCGTTTCTGTCTGTTTGCGGAGTAGTTGGCATAAGAATCATTAATTCATGATGTCGCCATTCGTCATTTTGTGTGATGAGGTGGGCAAAGATGAGCATAAGAATGCCATCCTGCATCCCTTCCCAGAGAATATTGATGGAGTCGCCTGTTGTTTCCCAAGGTTTCGCATTTTTGTCTTGCCGAATGCAGACGATGTTTTTTTCCAGTGCAATTGCGTGGGTAATGGCGAGGGTGTAATCTCGAGGATCGTCCATCGCTTCACGAAAACCGATGAGGAGTGTGTTCGGACGCAATCCACCAATTCCATGACATTGCAGCAATGCTTTCAGTCCATCCTCAAGGTCTTCATAAACGATTACGACTGGGAATGCCTCCAGCTCTTCATCTGCAATGAATTTGCGTAATAGTCGTTCCGCACTCTCCCGTCTGGTCATTTTGTTTTCAATATCGCCATAGATTATCTGACCAAGGGAAAGAATACCTCTGCCTGCTGCAAGCCAGTGGCCGAATTGCGAAAGATTGTTGCTCTTCCAAGAACGAGTGGAAAGGCCAAGAATTATAGGTCGCCAGTTTTTGGGGTGGTAACGTTCCTTTTCAAGATTGAGTAGTGCCTTGCGAGCTCGTTCAAGGGCTAAGCCGCTAGAAACATCTCCCCATCGTGCCACAATTTCTGCACGACTGATGAACCAGAACAACAAGCCCATGCAGACGATGGATATGACTGCCCAAAGTGTGTTTATGAGGAACATCACCCCCATGCAACTTATACATCCTAGAAGCCCTGTTCCCCAACTGTAGTAGCGAAAACTCGGTCGGAAGCTTGGATTCCGTGAATATGCTTCGTAGAAACAAGCGAGATTAAGGGTTCCGTAAGTCAGCATGAAAAACATGGTGATGACGGGAGCTATGCTGTTCAGGTTTCCAGCCAGAATTGCTCCTTGCGATATGGCGAATGTGGCTATCGTCGCATTTCGTGGTTCACCGTTAGAGGTTGATGCAAAAGGTTTGAGCCAGGAGAAGATTTTGTCTTTTGCAAGCGATTGCAGAATGCGCGGTGCTCCCATCATGCTGCCTAGAGCGGACGAAAGAGTGGCGGAAAAAATTCCTAGTGGGATAAGAGCCGGATACAGAGCGTTGCTTCGGATGATCATGTTATCCGTGATAAGTGCTTGCTGGGTATTTGCCCCTGCTAGCAGTAGAATCATGACAAAGTAGATTATTCCAGTAATCGTGATAGAGGAAAAGGTGCCTGCTGGAATGGAGCGAGCTGGATCGCGTAAATCTCCAGACATGTTGGCACCTGCCATGATGCCTGTTACTGCTGGAAAGAACAGGGCAAATATAATGAAAAAGCTGCTATGCTCCGTATAGGCTGGGGCGGCGTTTGCCATGAGGGTTTCCATTGAGAAGAGAGGGGCGGTTCCCATAAAGAAGGAACCGATAGAGAGGACCAGAATGGCGAGAATGCCGAACTGAAATTTGATAGTCCAGCCAGCCCCGATGAAGACGAAGATGAACGTGATGATATTGAGGACGGTGGCCACTGTTACGAAAGACAAAGGGATATTGTTGAAGGTTGCCATGAATGCTTCGGTAAAGCCTATGACATACATGGATACGGAAATGGCTTGAGCGAGAAAGAAGAAGCAGCCGATAGCTGTGCCAAATTCCACTCCGAGGCTGCGGCTGATCATGAAGTAGGCCCCACCGCCCTTGACCCGTGTGTTTGTGGATATGGCAGAAAGAGAAATGGTGGTGAGTATCGTTATTACCTTGGCCGCAGCAAGGATAATGATGGCATTGATGAATCCCGATTCCCCAACAACATTCCCGAGGCGAAGAAACATGATGACGCCGAGGATAGTCAAGGTGCAAGGGGTAAATACTCCTTCGAATGTGCCGAATTTGTTTTTGTTGTTCATGTAAGGGAGCCTATATTATTGAGTGTCATTTTTGCGGACAGGCAAGGGAGTTCCTCTGTCCTGTTTGTACGTTTGAATATTATTTTCTCATAATTAAACTGACTCTGCATTTAGAGCGACCTATGCTCATTTTTTTGAGATGTAATCATACGGTATGGTTGTCATAACGCGGTAATGTTTAATGCAGAAATAATGAATAAGACTGTTGTGTCCTAAGCAAATTCCCTCGATTTACGTCTAGATCTTTCCAATTCAGTTGCTGTCACGGAATATTTTGATCATGTCCAGAAAGCATCCGGTGAAAAATGCTTCTGAATAGATGACAATATCGTTGTCGCTAGTACTTGTTAATCCGCTTGATGATTATAACGTTGAGTTGGGATTACAAGCGTCTGATTATCTAACGCTTACGTGTTATTTTTAGAATGTAATAATTATGGTTCTATTAGATCCATCTTCTTTTTTTGAAGTACAACAACATTGTTATTGTTACTGCAACCATTATAGACAAGAGAACAAAATACCCATACTTGTAATGCAATTCTGGAATAACGTCGAAATTCATTCCGTATATCCCTGCAAGAAATGTAAGCGGAATGAAAATAGTAGCGAAGATTGTTAGAAATTGCATGATTTCATTCAACCTGTTTCCCATGGCCATGTTGTATGTTGTGATATGGGAGGCAAGCATTTCTTTGTATATTTCTGCTGAGTCGACAGACAATTCAGCAATGTCGGACAAGTCTCTCAAGTAGGGTAATATGTCAGCGCTGATTATATCTGATTCAAGTTTGTTGATTCTGGATATGATCTCTCTTGCTGGGCGTACAGACTTTCTAATGTAGGCAATCTCTCGACGATATAAATTGATTTCTTCTAAAAGTTCTGAGACGGGGTTTCCCAAAACCTCGTCTTCCATTTCCTCGATTCGCTCACCCATTTTTTCAATTACTTTCAAGTAGTTATCCAAAACGCAGTCGATGAGCGTGTAGAGTAAATAATCCGGCCCGAGTTTCCTAAGCCTTCCATTTTGTCTTTTAATCCTTTCGCGAACAGGTTCGAACACATCTCCGGGTTGTTCCTGAAATGTTATCAGATAATTCTTGGCTAGAACGGCACTCAGTTGTTCCGCTTTGACTTGACCTTGGTCATCATCAAGAAAGAGCATTTTGATGGATATGAAGATATGGTCAGGATGTTCTTCGATCTTTGGCCTTTGGCCAGTATTCAGGATGTCTTCAAGCATCATCGGTGGTAGGTTGAACTTGTCGCCTACAGTTTTAATGAGTTCAGGTTCATGTAGACCATCGATATTGATCCAGCTTGTTGTCTCAGTTTCTTTAGCCCAGACAGCATCGTCAATGGTTTGAATGAATTCATCCCGCATCATCTCGATATCGTAATCAATGATTCGTAGACGTGGTGTTTCGGTTTTTTGCCGTCCGATAAAGATGAGTGACCCCGGCGGCATTCCTGATTTTTTGTCAAATTTTTTAAGAAAGCGGGCCATATTACTTCTCTCTGATTATTAATTGGTTGAGCATGATTTTTTTGTCTGCGCGAGGAGGTATCCAATAATCACGCCTATACTCAATGTTGCCACGAGTAAAAGAGCTCTTGGAGTCGAGATGGTCCAAAAAAGAAAAGAGACCTCTACTTGCTGTATGTTTTGAAATAGAAACAATAGGAAAAAAGTCAACAAGGCTATCATGCTAAATGCTTTGGCTTTTTCCCATAGACTTAAGGCCGGTTTTGATGCCTGCATTGGAACTCCAAAGTTATAATACATATAATACATATTTGGTATGAGTACATTTATTACAGAGCTGTCCATATTATTCTTTTAGGGGCTGTGCCAGATAATTTCTCTGGATTATCAGTATGGCAATACGAAAAACTTGTTTAGACAAGGAAAAAGCAGCTTGGTTCAATCGAGCCTTTTGTGGTTGAGCTTGACAGCTCATTGTGCTGCTGATCTGTTTGGTGTGAATTTTAAAACAGCCGCCTGTTACTTTCATCGGCTCCGTGGAATCATGGCAAAAGAAGAATCTCGTGAAGGTGTGGATTTTGCCGAGACGTTGGCTGTTCATGCAATTTTAGGCAGAGATCGTTACCGGATAATCTTGAAATAAAGAAGCATGATAAGCCCAGCAAACGATCTGCTCCAGAGACGGGCGACACGGAATATTGTTGTTTTCGTTTGTTTTTTGTCTCTCCATGACAGGGGCTTAATCCCTTGCGCAAGAAAGGTGACAACGCCAACAAGATTCAGGCAGATGATGTTTGAAAAAATGGAGTTATGCTTCTACCGCATACCCGGTCATTCCAGCCCTGAGGAAGAGCTTGTTTGGTGTAAGTGGTGGAAGCAGGGAAAGGGCAACCATAATGCCGACGATTGAGGTTGGGGCACCCATGGTAAAGGATACTATGTCTGCTGATCCGGAAACGATTGCAAGGATGAGGTCAGAACAAGTAATAGTATTTCTTAAAGGTAGTTCACAGGTCATACTGTAGTCCGAAGAGAAATCCGGCAATGACGGAAAGGGCAAGACAGAGGACTATTCCGAAAAATAGTGTTTTGATGCCTCGTGCGCTAGTTTGTAATTTTCCAGAATGTTTGAGGATAGTACATGCAGTCTACATTGATATGGGTTGGGATTATCTTTTGCTTGTCACAGTCGGCAGTTTTTTCAGGACTTAATCTGGCCTACTTTAGTTTAAGCAGGCTGCGGCTTGAGGTTGAGGCTGATTCAGGGAACAAGAAGGCGGTAAAGGTTCTGGCCTTGCGTCAAGATCCGAACCTTCTTCTCTGCACAATCCTGTGGGGCAATGTGAGCATAAACGTATTGCTGACATTGCTTTCTGAGTCAGTGATGGCAGGTGTTGGGTCATTTGTCTTTTCAACCTTTGTTATTACAATTGCCGGGGAGATTATCCCCCAAGCCTATTTCTCCAGAAAAGCTCTTGTGGTGGGTGCGTTTCTTGAACCGGTCATACGAATATATCAGGTGTTATTCTATCTGGTAGCCAAGCCGTCTTCCATGATGCTCGACAGTCTTATCGGAAGGGAGAAAATAGAGTTCCTCAGGGAGAGCAAAATACGTCACTTGCTCAAGATTCATATTGATTCAAATGATGCTGATATAGATGAGGTTGAAGGCCGTGGTGCCTTGAATTTCCTTTCTCTTGATGATCTGGAAGTAAAGGATGAAGGACAACAAGTACAAGAGGATAGTGTCATTACTATTGATTTTCGGAATGGCATGCCGGTACTCCCAGAAGATATGAGCCAATTTGTTGAAATGGTGAATCGTTCAGGTGAAAAGTGGGTGCTTCTTATTGATGGACGAGAGCGCCCTAGATTGCTGCTTGATGCTGATGGATTTCTCAGAAAAGCTCTGCTGGACGAATCTATTTCCCCTATGGAGTATTGCCACCGTCCCATAGTAGTTCGGAATGAGCACACTCGGTTAGGAGAAGTCCTCCGTAAGTTTGAAGTGAGGTCTGATTCCCCTGAGGATGATGTTATAGATTATGATACGATTCTTGTTTGGAGTGGAACTTACCGCCGAATCATAACTGGGGCCGACATTTTTGGTCGACTCATGCGTGGTATAGCCATAGTCCGGCGAAACGCTGAATTAAGTGGTAAATACTAGGGAAGTACTGATTGATTCAATTTTCAGGAAGTGCTGTAGAATTATTTGTTGGCAAGGCGCAAGAAAACATCAAGGCCGACGCGTACTTCCTGTACGCTAGGATTTGAGGTTTTTACAGCAACGAAACCAGCGGACAATTATGCAGTGCGTCCCTAGTACTACTCCATTTTTGCCAAGTGGTCAGCAAGCGCCGGTGCTGTCTTGAAATGGATATCCATTTGCGGGAATGCGATTTCGATTCCTTCTCTGCGAAATGCTGCATCAATGGCAAAGCGAAGTTCCGAGGTGGCTCGAATGGTATGGTCTATGTCATCAATCCATATTCTTAGGATGAAATCCAAGCTGCTTGAGCCAAAGTCATTGAAGTGAACATAGGCGGGGGGGCTTTTGAGGACATGCGGGTGCTCATCTGCAATCCGAGAGAGTGTCTGTCTGACTTTTTCCGTGTCGGAACCGTAAGCAACACCTATGAGAATATCACGTCTCAGGGATGGGTTGTTCTTTGTCCAATTTGTTAACTGTGTTGAGACAAGATCCGAGTTCGGGATCATGATGACAGCACTCTCAAAAGTTTCGACCACTGTCGTGCGGATATTGATTTTTTTCACAGTGCACCAGACGCTGTTCATTTCAATGATGTCCCCCTGCTGGATGGACCGACCAAAAAGAAGAATAAGGCCACTAATGAAGTTGTTGACGACATTTTGTAATCCGAAGCCGATGCCGACGCTGAGTCCACCTGCAATTACTGTGATGCTGGTCAGACTGACTCCAATGATACGCATTGCCAATATGGAATATAGAGACCAGACAGCATAGGTTGTAAGTGTTTGAATCGAAGGGATGGCGCCCCTCTTGGCTTTTTGCCATCGGCTACCGACAAAATCAATGGAGACATTGAAAGCGACGATACTGTGTTTTGTGAGAAAGAATAGTATGAAGAGTGTGACAAAGTTTTTGAGAAAAAGAGAATAGTCGCCAATGGTTATCTTGTAGTTCAATATGGTACTGACTGTGTCGTCTCCGAAGAAGTCCACCAACCATAAGTAGGGAAGCGTGAAAGCTCCAGTCCAGCCTAATGGAACCAGTAGGCCCTTTGATAACCCCTTTTGTGTTTTTGTGCTTTTTTCTGTTCCATGAAAAAGGATATGTGACCAAAGTGTTCCCAACGCTACAACAAAAACACCCATGCACCATATAATTGTAAACAAACATGCAAGCCTCCCGTACCCAAAAACGGCCAGCGCAAAAAGGGGTGTCAAGGCTCCTCCTCGCATAGCTGTAAATGTCATGGGCTGACCTTTTTTGTGCCAAGCAAATATAAAGTCTTTGCCCCACAGGGTGAGAGTTAGAATCAGAAATAGAAGCGTTATGCTGCGATTTGGCAAGCCCAGGGTGAGCAGTTGGGTGCTGACGATGAAAAGAAATGCGAAGCGTGAATAGCCATATGAACTCAAGTGACTGTCATTACTAATATGTTTGGATAGTTTGAGGATACTGAGCAGGAAAAGACCGGCTGCCAGTGCTGCCATAGATTCCATGCCTGTTGGAAAAGTAATACGGGTCGCTAAAAAGAGGGACAGACTGGTTGTTGCCAGTACGAAATAGAAACGAGAGCGTATAGCAGATTTTTCCTTATTCGCCTTTGTGCTTATGCGATTTTGAAAGAACCTTTTTGTAACTATGCCCATGCCCATGAGGGTTATAGACAGGAAAAAATATTTGACGAAATTGGATGTGATGGTGGCTGCCGCATTTTCTAGTTCGGAATACTTGAGAGCTACCCAATTCCTGCTGGGCAATACTCCTTTCCAATATTCCAGACTGAAAACAGGTGTTTTCCCGGCAATAAAATACTGTCTCCACAGTTCATAAAGTGAATTTTTACCGTGTTGTATTTTTTCGATCCGACCAAGCAATTGATCAGTCTTACGGAGAAGGGACTCCAATTGGGCTAACTGCTTATGCGATTTAGCCTGAATACCCTGTGCCTTTTCCCACACATGATTATATTCGCTGTATAATGATGATGTCGTATCCTTGGTGTTAGATGCCAGTTGTTCATACGACTGAAAAAGATCAATTCTGATTGATACCGTGTCAGCCACACTTTTAAGGTCTTCAACCAGATTCGAATTCTTGTTACTGAGATAAGCCAAAGTTGCTTCAAAATGCTTACGGTCCAAAGGGGACCCGCTTGAGGCGTTTCTGGAAATGAAAAGCTGTTGGTAATTGTCAAAAAGGCTGGTCATCTTTGTTTTCGCGGTGTCAATCTGGGCTGCCGTGCGTTCGATAGCTGTCAGTTCTTCCGCGATCATGACAGAGAAGCTTTCTATGCGGTGGCGAACATCTTCATGATTCTCCGGTGCTGCACATAATGCGGACTTCCCTGATGTTATTATCGCGAAAAGAAATAGTATAGTTATGAACAATAGACATTTTAAGGGGTGGCTCATCATCAGGCCTCTCATCTTTTGTTAATGTAATTTTGATTGAATTATTACTACTGTCCTATATTTGCCCCATAAATTCAATATGCCAACAAAAAAAGGGTCTAGCTTGAAGCTAAACCCTTTGATTTACCGTGGAGCCAGGAATCAGAATTGAACTGACGACCTACTGATTACGAATCAGTTGCTTTTATTCTAAGAAATACTAAGTCTTAATCTGAGCCTGCTGAAAATTCTACAAAAAATCAAATATATTATTGATGGCATTCTAATTCTTAGCTTGAATTGGCGTTTCCTAACGTGTATCAAACTGATACTAAAACTGACACCAGAAATATGGGGGCAATGATGCTGACAGCCAGAACAGTTCAGTCGCTAATCAGCAAGGGTAATCCTTGCCAAAAGTCGGATAGAATAGGTGGAAAGGGCGATGGTAGTCTTTACCTTGTTGTTTCCGGGAGAGGACGCGCGGAGTGGTACTATCAGTGGTTTGCGAGTGGTAAACGCCGGGTTAAGTTGAAGTCGACAAAGGTGAAGATGCTTGATTTAGCAGATGCCAGAACTGAATGTGTAAGGCTTGCCGGCATGGTTCATGATGGACTTGATCCCAAGGAGGAGCTTGAAAGGGAGGAGCGAGAAAAGAAGTTTGCCAACACGAAGAATTCCAGCCTTGGGACTGTCCGGGACCTGTTTGAGGGGCGTATCCGGGATATGAAAAGGCGTGGGGTGAAAACCTGGAAGGAAGATCAACGGTCTTTGCTTAAAGGGAAATTCGCCGCCATCAATTACATGGACGAAAAAATGTTGGCGAAAGATGTCTCATCGAGGCTGATTGCTGATGTCATTGCGATAACCTATAATAGGGGATCGATCAGTATGGCGGGGCATTTGCGATCACATTTTAATGCCGCTTTCAAGTATGGGCTTAAGGCTGAAAACGACTATAGGATCGATAGTCGCGGGATCGTATTTGATTTGGAGAAGAATCCGGTTTCAAATATCCCTAGGGATAAGGAAGCCTTCAAGGCGGCGATTAGGGTTCTCACGGATGAGGAGATAAGGGCATTCTGGTTCATGGGGCTTGATAATGGAGTAGATGAAAAGGTTCATTCCGTTATCAAAATGATCATGGCTACTGGTGGTGCGAGGGTCAAAGAGGTTGTGTTTGCCGAGAAGGGTGAAATCGATATGAAAAACGGTTTGTTTTGCATCCCGAAGGAAAAGACCAAGAATGGATATGAGCACACCATCCCCTTGACGTCGATTGCGTTGGAAGTGTTGTCTGAAGCCAAGAGGTTTCAGATTGACGACTCACCCTATCTTTTTCCCTGTGCGATAAAGGCAAGGCGGCATGAACAACCTATAGATTTGGGGAGCCCAAGCCAGGCTATTGGGCGAGTTTGCGTAAACCTAAAAATAGAGCACTGGACGGCAAGGGATATAAGGCGAAGCATCCGGACAAGACTACGCAAGAAAAAGGTGGTTGGAGATTATTTAGACATGTTTTTCAACCACGGCAGGGGGGCTTCTGTTGGGCGGAAGCACTATGAACATGATGAGTTTTTGGAGATCAAAGCGGACGTGATGGAAGCTTGGGAAACCTGTCTTGCGGAAATACTGAAAGGGGATGGAGATGAACGACAAGTGGAAAGATGAACACAAAAATCTATCGCCAGAGGAGACGAGGATAGCTGAGGCTCTCATTACAGCCTTGACCAAAGGTAAAAATGTTTCCTCCAAAAGTGAGCACAGCCAAGCTGGGCTTGCTTTGGGCTTTGAGATGATTGCAAATGCGGCCAAGGAAATAGGTCAAGGCGACGGTCAGTCCGAAAAGCTGATGGAAATGGCATCTTCTGTCGTGTGTCAGGGGAATGAGTTTTTAAAGGGAACCCCCGATGAAGGGATAGATTTCGAGTCGATGCAGAGGGTGCGATATGAAGAAAGCGGAAACCCGCTGTATGCATGGATGGCAATGCTCGGAGAGGTCGGTAAGTCGAACCTGCCAGATTGGCTGAAGACATACTTGGGGTCATGTGCACTGGGTGTGTTTGGATTGTCGGTCAACGTCAGTGACGATCCGGACCTTAAAAGAAAGAAGTTGGATAGCGCGGTGAGGAGAGCTTTTGGCTTCAATGGACGGAAGCACTTTGCCGAACACATCGTTTGGATGCATGACCAAGATGTTGACTGGGCTGTTGATGAAGAGCGGGATAAAGGTAAGCCCGTCGGGGAAACTGGTTATTATCCCACCGAAGAGGTTGGGTCCATGTACAGTGCTTGTGGGAGGCACATTGCCAGATTGTATAGCAGGTCCAAAAAATGGCAGGAGTTGTTTCAAGAGCAACTTGCCAGCAAAGACGAGTAAATCTTGCAGGGGGGGGGGAGCTTCACCAACTGATAAGAATTATTCATATATATACCCCTGCATGGGGAGGATTATAGCATCAAAAAAAGGCTCATCCGACTCAAGCGTACTTTGCTGTTTTTTGAAAAGTAAGCCCGAGTGGAGGCCTCTTTTAGCTTCAGGGAAAAGACTTGATAAAATAAATGATTTGTCTATTGTTTAAAAAACACTATTTTTGATAAATGTTTGTGGCGTTGTACATTCTAATAGGTGCAGGCATATGATTAAGTTCAGTAGGGAATTCGATACATTAACCATCTATCTATCCATTCTAGCAGTCTCATTGTTTTCGATATTATTGATAGGTACTCCCGCAGCCTTAGCGGAAGAGAGATTGTCAATATTATACATCGATTACCCCCCGTACTATGTGAGCGGAAACAGCAAACCAACAGGTTTATTGATCTCTAAGGTCGATAAGATAATGGAAAAAGCTGGGATCAAAGTTGACTACACCTGTTATCCATCAAAAAGAGTTCTTTATGATATCCAACAGGGGGTAGATGTTGCTTCTATCGGATGGTTTAAAACAAAAGAAAGAGAATCGTATGCCAAATTTTCTTTGCCCATCTACACGAACAAGGCTGTTGGCGTTTTTGCACTGAATGAAGTGGGGAAAAAGCTAAGTGTTTTTTCTTCACTAAAATCAATTATGGAAAGTAGGCAATTTAAACTGGGCGTGATTGCAGGCAACTCTGAAGGAAGCTACGTCGACGAACTTATCAAGTTGTATCCAGACCAAATTTCAGAGGTCTATGGCCGCCAGATTCAGTTACTTAAAATGCTTGAAGATCATCGTGTTGATTTTATTTTACTACCGCCAGAAGAAGTTGACGTGCTGACTAAGGAAGCACGAGTCACTAGAAAATTCGTTTTATTGGAAATGGGTGACATTCCTGAAGGTAACAAAAGATATATTATGTACTCAAAATCGGTACCACAAGCTTTGATAGATAGAGTTAATAATGCAATTCTTGAAAGTTCAAAATAGTCTGTTAGAGGGAAAAATTTCTTTGGAAAAACCCATCCTGCTCAAGCGCCTGTCTGTTTTTTTTGTCAAAAGTACGCTCGGACCGGATGAGCCCAAAAAAAAGCCCCTGAAAAAGGGGCTTTCTGTTAGCTTCGCCAACTTCCAAGGTACTGTGTGTACACGTATCTATCAACACCATGTCCAGCCTGCAAAGTCACCATTCGGGATGCGTGACCATCAAGCTGTTGCCAATCTGCTCCCGAAGCTGATTGGGCGGCATTGATGAAATCAGAAGTTGAAGTGTATTTTACACGCGGTTTTACTCCGCATATTTCTTCGTATAGTTCGTGCATTCTAGCATGTCGGAAGCCATGAAAGCTGGCACCGCATGATGCTTGTCCAATGCCTACTGCACGAGCTTCTGTGTATACGTATTGCCGCCATGATTTTTCAGACCAGCCATCAGGGATCAGGTTCCCTTTTTTGCCAGAGAACACTTTGACCTTTTCAGCTAGATTTTGCTGGCGATCATTTATTTCGAACGTCCTTTCCCTGCCCCCTTTCGTACCACGTGATATTGTCACGAGGGCATTGGGGCCAATGTCTTTTGCGGGCCAGAGCTTATACGACTCCTCCAATCGGGTTCCGTATGTTCTGGCAACTTCCATTATAAGGCCGACAGCTTGCTGATTGCGGTTGCCGCCAGCAAGCTGTCTGACCGCCTGGTTGTATACTTCATCTGGAATGGATTTATCTTCGTTGGTGACATAAACCCGATTTTTGATTCCGAGCTGTGCGTTTGTAGTATCAACTATTTTGCTGTTGCCATAATGCCCACATAGTTTGCGGACAGAGGCAAGATAGTTTTTCATGGTGCCAGAGGTCAGTCCTTCAGATTGCCAGCGTTCAACGACGTTGGCTAGGTGGCCCCGATGCACATTGGTCCATTTCTGAATATTACATCCTTCATTACGGAGTGTTCCGACAAACCGCATTATGCCTTGTCTGTCGTTGGTTTTTGTCTTGAAACTTCCGGGCAATTTTGCCCGTTGGAAGCCTGTCATCAATCGATCTTTCTTCATATGTATCTCCTCTGGCATTCAAGCCAGTTTCTGCAACGCAACATCACGTCAGCAGTTGCCGAGCATGTGCCCGGAAATATTTGTTCAATGAGATCGGCCCGCGTATCCCTTGTTCTTGCGAACGAACACGCCCCGGATGGGAGAAGAACCCTAAAAGCTATATGGGGATTTGCGACAGCACGTTGATCGTGCCGAGAAAGGAGATGATTACTGCCCGTAAGGTAAAGCGAAAATGTAATCGCTAACGGGTAAAGTGTATGTATTTTGGATGGTTTAGTGGTGTCTTGTTAATGCGTCAGTGCAAGTCACTGACGCATTAAAACAAAATCCCACCCAACCACCCGCCTCCAAAGCTATGATACTGTAACTGAAGCGGGGTCTTGGCATTGTGCGACGAGTCTATGCACGCCACTGCCACCCCTGTATCTGTGATCTACTTGTATGTTATCACATAAAAACCAAGAGTCAAGTATGTAAAGTGAGAAAAATCGAGTAGTTGCGATGGGGTGGCGTGTGTGCGTTCTTTCGCTATAGAATGTTGACTTTATAGTTTATCAGGAAGTAGAAGGTATGCAAACTTACTAGTCAAAATACTATAAGAATTTCAGGAGTCCCTTATGTGGATGGACCAATATGTAGAAAAGCTTGAGTCTCTTCTTAGCAATGTGGATGAACGGGGCTATGTTATTGGTCGTGAAAGCACGACACTTGAGATGAAGGAAAATTACACCTTCCCAAGTCAAGGCAAGTATCTAAAGACGCTTGCTTCATTTGCAAACAAGTCTGGTGGCATCATTGTTTTCGGAATTAAAGACGCGCCAAGAATTCCGGTTGGTATTGACCAAGAAAAGTTCGATTCCATCCAAGTTGAAAAACTGTCATCATTCGTAGGTGAGTATTTCAGTCCTTTGATGAACTGGGGGATCGATCATATCATTAATAATGAGAAAGTGTATGGATTTCTATGTGTCGAGGAGGCACAGGATAAGCCGGTTATTTGCAAAAAATCTCATGCAGATGTTTTGCGGGAAGGCGCTATCTATTATAGATACCGTGGGCAAAGCAAGCTGATTGCCTACCCTGAACTGAAATCCATCCATGACGAGATAAAAGACCGTGAACGCCGATTGTGGATGAAGCACATCGAAAAGATTTCAAAGATTGGACCCCAGCATGTTGCCTTGATCGATCTTTTTCAAGGGGAAGTCGAAACGGACAAGAACAAGTTCATAATTCAAGAAGATCTTCTCAATGAACTGAAAGGAAGCGTTGGATTCATAGAAGAAGGTCGTTTCAGTGAAAAGGAAGGAGCGCCTGTATTGCGAGTCGTTGGGGAGATTGAGGCAACTGATGCAGTCGTGGTGCCGAATCTCGATCCGGATAAGGACTATCCATATTTTACAAAAGCCATACAAAAAGAACTGGGACTGAGTCAGTACCAAGTGGTTGCACTTGTCTGGAAATATGATTTCAAAGGGAATAGAAAGTATCACTTCGACGCAAAATCATCCGTAAAATCCACAGTCCATAAATACTCAAAATATGCCCTGCAAGAAATCAAGAAAGTATTGCAGGAACATAAGGACGATAGGGATGGCTATCTTAAAACGGTCTGTGCGGAATATACCAAGGCACTGCGAGGGAAATGATACTTCGGGGATTTATTTGTTACTTATTTTTCACCAGTTCAATGAACTCTCCGACATTCATTAGCCATCCCTGTTGTTGTTGTTGGGTGTAGCTTTCATGGATTTGAGCGGGGATGACCAACTGGAGATTGCTGTCCCGCATTTCATCGGTCTGGTGAAGGCTGATGCCCGGTTCCAAAGTCAGCAAGTGTTTGTTGGTGATTTTTTCAGCTTCTGACAGCACTTGCCTCCAGCGGTCCTTGCAAGTTGTCTTGACTCCAAGCATCGTTAGATCATCGGGATTTGTATTTGGGCCATGATATTCAGCACAGCCCGGAAAAATGAAATCAGGCTTTTTGCGGTTTTCTGTTTTACACTGCGCAGAGAAGTCCAGACCGACACCCGAGAAGACCTTTTCAAGGTGGTTTTCCAAGGCGAACCCGACCCGCGATTTGCGTCGGTTCAGAACGCTGAGGGAGTATTTTACGAAGGCATCAACATCATCACCATTCTCACCGAAGCCTTCCTTGATTCTTTGCGAAACAATGTGCTTTTCATATGCCCTGAACAGCTTTTCTTCTTGTTCAAACCAAGTCATCAAGGCTTCATCCGGACCATCAAGGGGATTGATTGTTGTAAGTGTCCCCCTTGCAAAGTCGGAGAAAATCGCAGTCGTCGGGAACGTGCCCCCAAACAGGTCCAGCATTTGCTGAAGCAAGTCATCGTCCGTTTCCGCTGTCAGTTCAATCCCCAGTTCTTCAAGGATATACTGTCCGGCAAAACCTATTTCACTTTCCATTCTGGCTGCAGGTCCAATAACAAGTCGGGCGTTGTCTGCGGCAAGCTGAACGTCGAACAGCCATTGAAGCTGATGGTCTGAAGTACCCCCTTCTGGTCCAATGACAATCATCATGGTGCCATCATTGTTCAGGCAGAATAAGATCAGGTCATTTGAAGCGGCCATGTCCATGACTTGGTTGGAAGGAAAGTAAAATCGATATTCAGTGCGTGTAGGATGGTTCTCACGTGCATCATACCATGTGCATGAGCCGTCAGCAGTGATCGCAGTTTCATTGTCCGTCAGGTAGATGAAGCGCGTGGGGAGTTCCTTTCTGTCATCACCCAGCATGTCCCGTAGTGTGCCAACACCGTTGAATTCGTGTTGGTTTGACCTTTCAGGGTGTGCTTCAACGGCACTTAAACGTTTTGCCGCAACACTGCGAAAATATTCAGCCAAGCGCATTTGATACTCCTTTCGAAAAACAAATATGTGCCCTTGATAGCACCAACTTCTCACCACTTCAATCGATGAAAAGGGATGAACATATCTTCTTTCGTTTCCATGCTGCTTTTGTTATCCAGGATCATCCAAGGATGGCACCCAATATGAGCAAGTTCAAATTCATCGACCTTTTTGCCGGGATTGGCGGCATACGCATCGGCTTTGAAGAGGCCGGTGGAACTTGTGTTTTTTCGTCAGAGTATGACAGGTATTCCCAAAAGACTTATGAAGCCCTACATGGTGACAGACCAGATTTCAGTGGCATTCGGTTAACAGACCCTGCTGGGGACATCACTTTGCTTCCACCGGAAGAAGTACCTGATCATGACATCCTCACAGGTGGTTTTCCATGTCAGCCTTTTTCCTTGGCTGGTGTTTCCAAAAAACAATCCATGGGGCGACCTCATGGATTTGATGATCCCACACAGGGGACATTGTTCTTTAATGTGAAATCCATCATCGAAGCCAAACAGCCGAAAGCCTTTCTTCTGGAAAATGTGAAGAACCTTTGCAGCCACGACAAAGGGAAGACTTTTCAGGTTATCCAGCAGACCCTTGATGCACTTGGATACAGGATGCACTACAAAGTCTTGGATGCACGGGCTTGGGTGCCACAACACCGTGAGCGTATTTTCATAGTTGGCTTCCGTCGGCCAGATAAAAAACAGGGCTGGGATGTAAACGATTTTTCATTTGATGATGTAAAGTTGCCAGAGCAGCCGGTTGACTTGGAATCCATTTTGGAAAAACGGGTGCCAGAGAAGTATACCCTCGGTCCGGGTACTTGGGATACCCTTGAAAGGCATAAGGCCCGTCACGAGGCCAAAGGGCAGGGTTTTGGGTATGGTTTGATCGAGCGGCCCTTCAAAGGGAAGACCACCCGAACCATCTCTGCACGCTATCACAAGGACGGTGCAGAGGTTCTTATTCATCAGCCGGGCAAAAGGCCTAGACGACTGACCCCCCTTGAATGTTCACGCCTGATGGGTTTCCCGAAGTGGGTGCAAAAATTTTATTCACGGAACGGAGCGACCAAAGACCAGCCAGTGTCTGACACCCAAGCATATCGGCAGTTCGGTAATTCTGTTGCAGTGCCAGTGATTATTTCCATTGCCGCTGCGATGACAGACGCACTTGAAAGGAACAACGCCTTACCGGAGTAGTCTCCATGACAGACATCGTTGACAAGGCTACCCGAAGCCGGATGATGTCATCCATCAAGGGCAAGGACTCCAAGCCCGAAATGGCCGTGAGAAAGTTCTTGCATGCGTCCGGCTTGAGATTTCGTTTGCACCGCAAAGATCTTCCGGGCAAGCCAGATATTATCCTTCCAAAATACAAGACGGCCATCTTTGTGCACGGATGCTTTTGGCATCGTCATGAGGGATGCCCCAAAGCCACGACACCAGCTAGTAACATGGATTTCTGGGAACAGAAGTTCGCGGGCAACATTGAGCGAGATCGGCGAAACCAAGGTGTGCTCAGGTCGCTTGGGTGGAGGGTACTGATCATGTGGGAATGTGAGATCACCCCAGGCAGCCTTCAGGCCTTGGCGGAGAAGATTATCTGTGGGTAAATAATCAGATAGAACCAGTGTCCCGCTGTCCCGTCCCCTTGGGGATGGGACAGCGGGACGCCTTGGTTTAGGCTTCCTTGGCCTGTTTCATCAGCCGGTGTGCTGTGGTCTTGGGTATCTCAAGCTCATCCGCAATGGCCCGGACGCTGAGGCCGGCTTCCATGAGTTCGGTGACAGCTTCAAGCTGTTTATTGTGATAGTTGCTGACTTCCCAGAATGTGCCCCCTTCTTCGTTGGTGGCGAGCTGTGCGCAGAAGGCCTTGGAATCATCACCCGCAAAGCCACGGGCTTTTTCGAAGTGGACTTCTAGCCGGGCCCCCTGTTCAGGGTTGTAGTCTGACGGTTTTCTTAAGGCGATTACTGTTTCGAGAGCGTCTTCCTTTTTGGAAGTCCCACGTTGTTGGCCGCTTTTTCCCGCATGGTGGATGATCAGAACCGAAGTGCGTTTAGATTTGAGGTGGCCCAGCCAGACTTGCAAAAGCTTCCACGATTCCGAGCTGTTTTCTTCACCACTACGACAAAGGGTGCTTAGGTTGTCGATAATGAGAAGGTCCACCCCCTCCAAGTGTTCATCTACCATGGCCTGCCCTTGAGGGGTGGAGATGTCAGGCATGGGGCCGTTCTGAAGGTCTGGTGTGATGAACTTGAGGTTGTCCGCATCAGGGAGGGGTGAGTCCATGGCGGCAATGAGCGCACGAAGCCTTTCCTGCATCTGCACAGCCGCCATTTCACCGTCAAGATAGAGGACGCGGCGGGGTTCGTCCGCTACCCATCTGCCGAACATGGTTCCCCCCTTGGCAATCATCAAGGCGATGGTCAGTGCTACGAAGGTTTTTCCTAGCCCTCTCGGGCCATAAAGCATGACCAGTGCTTGGTCGGTCAGCCACGGCCACATAAGCCATTCCGGCGGTTTGATGTACATGGCTAGGAGGGTTTCGCAGTTGTGGGCAACCAGGCCGGGGCCATAGGAGGCTGGCGGGGTGAAGGGCTTTGCTTCCAACTGACGCTTGACTTCTTCGATTCCTTCGGCGGCGTGGAGATCGTTAAAGTCGGACTTACCTTTAGGGTCTTTGAACCTAGGGAATACGGCCACGCCATTACATGCGGTGGCCGCTTCTGTTGCATACTTGCGCCCAGGGTTACCTTCCGTGCTGTGGTCGTCGTCGCCAACGATGATGAGTTCCTTCGTGGGATACATCTGCCGGATATTCCGCGCCACGGAAACGAGGTTCGAAGCGCTGAGAGCACAAAAGACTGCCTGCCCCGTCGCTTCGTGGACGGAAAGCCCCGTTGCAAGGCCTTCAGAGATGTATGCCTTATCCCCTAGGCTTTCCATTCCAATTGGAACGAATCCCCCTGCGACTTGACAGCCTTTGGCGAACTTTTTGGTGCCATTGCCGCTGATGTATTGCACGGATTGCAGTTCAAGCGGGTGATGCAGTTTGGTCATGTCGACCCCGAAAATCGGGGCCATCAGTACGTCCCCACGACCCCGGAGATCGCCAGTGGGTGTAACCCCTTTGCTCTGGATGTATTGGTGGTCTTCAACCTTGGAAGTAGTGTCTTCGAAGGTGCGTCTGGCGTTTCCGAGGTCCCTACGCTTTTGGGCTTCACGTGCCTTCATAGCCTTTGCCCGGTTGGCTTCTTGGCACTTGGTTTCTTCATGTGTGAGAGGAATGTCCGAATTCGCCTGCCATTTGCAACTGGTGCTATTTTTGTGATCGAAGCCCCACCCATACGGACGGGAGCAGTCGGTATGGATTATATAGGAGCCGTCAGTGCCGTTTTCGTTGTTTTTCACGCCACACCGGTGGAATCTGCCATCGGCAATGACTTCCCTGAATTTTAATTTCAGATTTGCGTCCATCGTCATGATGAACTGTCGTTCGTGATCGCTACGCATGGGCACCCCCTTCTTCAGAAGTCAGCTGTTCAAGCCACCAGTCGAGAAAAACGTCACGGACGATGAGTAACTTGTTGCCTGAATGGATGAAACATTCTTCAGGGATGTTCCATTTCTTCCGCATGTTTCTGAAGTAAGTCCATTCGAAGGTCCCGCCAGTTCGTTCCCCAATTTGGGTTCCTGCGAATACAGCTGGCATAACACCCCTGAATTCTTCAATAATTGCAAAATTTTGGTCTTTCACGATAAAAGCTCCTGCTAAAAGTTAATGATGAGCAAGTGCTATCGAGAGTTGCAGGAGAAATAGATGCTACGTTGGGGGGCCCCAAGGGGATTATTCAATGATTTTGCACGGTAAGGTCGGATAGTTGGCGTTCTTCCAAACTGACACTAAAACTGACACTAAATTGGGCAAAACAAAAGGTGGTTACAGACTTTATGTCTGTAACCACCAGATATTGTTGGAGCCAGAAATCGGAATTGAACCGACGACCTACTGATTACGAATAGGTAGGCGGATGGCTTAAATAAAGGGTTTCCGGGGGAGAGGGACCCGATAAGGACCTTGGAGCTTAGGCAAGGTGCTTTTTGTGCAAGTCTGATTATGTTGCCCTGGGGAGTCCTTAACCCGCGTGGCTTGTGGGAAAAAACATAATTATAAAGCTGTCCTGCATGATGACGTTTCCCCTTGTTTGATAAGTCGAAGGTTTTAAAAAAAACGGGGAAACCCGCACGGTCATTGTGACGAACTGATTTTTAGTCAGTAAGTCGGGGGTGCTTGGTTTTCGCACAGAGTCGCATTCCGTCGCACACAGCGCAAAAAAGGTCAGGGCTTAAAGTTCCTAGAGCCGTCACGTTTTTGGGGGCGGTTTGCGCGTTTTCCAACTTGCACAAAAAACGGACGAAAAAGCGCGAAGGCGGGAGCGGAGGAGTGATTTTTATGGGTGTGTTTCGGTTTTGCGGTGATGGAGTCTAAATCTATTTTAATTTGAATGGTTGCAGTTGAATTTGTGATCTTATACCGTTTATTAAATTAATTGGGAGGCGTTCAGTGGGTTGTTGCAAATGCAAAGAACATGAGTGGAGTGATCCGCAACCTGTTGTCTATACGGATCCGGAGTATGGCAAGGGGTATTGTTTGTTTCATGCCCCGGCGGAGCACAAGGGGGTGTCCGTCGATGCGTTTAATGAACAGGTGTCGGAGCGGATACAGGCTACCATTGATCTAGAGAATGATGGCTCACCCTGTTGTTTTGATGGGACTATTTTTCCGGGAGAAATTTGTTTTTACCCAGACTGCGCATTTCCGAAAATTTCTTTTCGTAAGGTCCAATTCAAGGGTGACGCTCTATTTCGTAGGTCAACATTTGGGAGCGGTACGACCTTTGGTGCTTCTGTTTTTGAGGGGTTTGCAAATTTTAGTGATGTTATTTTTGGGGATGGCGCAGACTTTTTTCATGCCATATTCAAAAGGGACACATCGTTCCTCCGCGCTATTTTTGAGGAGGGAGTATCCTTTTATCATGTTGAGTTTAAGGGTAGCGCATACTTCGATCTCGCCAAGTTCAAGGGGCATTCTTTCCCCCAAAGGATAGTGAGTTTTTTTTTATATGGAGCAAATTTTTGTAAGGTTGTTTTCGGGGATGGAGTAGGTTTTAGCGAGGCTACCTTTGAGTGTAGGGCTGTCTTTTCTGAATCTGTTTTTAGAGGAAAGGCTAAATTTTACCACACTTCCTTTAAGGAAGATGCAATTTTTGGAAATGTCAGCTTCGAGGATCATTCGAGCTTTGTTTCAGCTTGTTTTGTGAAGATGGCCGATTTCAGTGGTGCTAGCTTTAGGAGTAGTATCTCTTTCGGTTATGCAAATTTTGAGTCAGTTGCATTTTTTTCTTCCGCCAATTTTGTTGAGAGTGCATATTTTAACGCTACTTTTCGTGGGAAAGTTGGTTTTGATTCCGTTAAATTTAGTGAGCGTGCTTTTTTTTCTTCTGCAGTATTTAATGGCTCGGTGACTTTTGATGCAATGACTACAACAGAAAGTTCGCTTCTTGAGTTTGACAATTGCACCATTTCCACCTCTGCTATTATTTTTCAGTGCTGCGATCCAACCTGCCTTGACCTTACCCAGCAGTACGACCTCGCCAATATCCATTTCATCAACTCTCCATGGGAAAAAAACGGGCGCATAAAGGCCTGCACGGAAGACCAGGAAGACAAGCTTCAGTTCACCCGTGATCTCTACCAACGCATGAAGGCAAAATATAAGGCCGAGAACAACGAATATGAGGCGTCCAAGTGGCATGTCGCGGAGAAAGAGGCCCAGCTTAAGCTGTTGGAGCAGAATGGCGAGTCCTGGTTCCTTCAGAAGGCTCTCTGGACATACAAGAAGGTGAGCGGATTTGGTGAAAATCCTGTCTGTGCTGCTTGGTGGTTGCTCTTTCTTTTGCTTACGCCATTGTTTGTTTTATCTATGGGAGAGGTTTCTCAGCACTTCGTGTTGTGGAATATTGATAGTACCAAAGTCCATGCCGTGATTAAGGATTGGTTGAAATTCATTCCATTGACCAAGGCTTCAACTCTGAAGGATGAACTAGGTGGATGGCATCTGCTGGCGGTGGGCTGGCAATTGCTTGTAACCGTTCAGGCCGCCCTGTTCGGTTTTGCTTTGAGGAATAAGTTTAGACGTTGAAAAATTCAACTATTACCAAACAAAGGAGCCTCTATGGGAAGTAGGAAAGACCCTTGGTTTGACGACAAGCCATTTAAAGAAGGCTGGCCTAAAGGAGTAAGGCCATTTTTATTGGGTGATAGTGAAAGGCTGGGCGTAGGTCGGGACCAATCACTCTATTATGATGGGAAAAAAGTATTAGTAAGCAAGAAAATCACTTTGACCTGGTTGCAAAGTTTTATCGCCATATTGGCCGCCGCCGCTACTATTGCAATCGCGGCTGTTGAAGTTCTCACCTTCCTAGGGCTTTCCCAGGCTTGCGGTTAACCTCTACCCACTAATCGAATCAAGATTCCCCTTCAAGGTGGCAACGTCGCCGGAATGCTCCTCCAGCTCCGCCTGCTGGTCGCAAACCACGCCAATTCCGGGGTGAACATGGTCCGCCAGGTCGTGCAACGCGCATCGTACTTCCTCCATGAATTCAATAATAATGGGTAGCAGGCTTACACCGCCTTCGCCGCCTTGACCCATGCGGATGGTTGTGCCTTCCAGGTTGATGAATGGAGCCGCGATGGTCTTGTTGCCTCCAACGTTTTCGGTGGATTCGCCGCCGACATCGGAGGTGTGATCGCCGCCGGTTGATTCCGTTCTCGTGCCGGTGACGTCCTCGGTCCGGTCGCCCAGTGTTGTTTCGGTCAAGTCTCCTTTGACCAAGGATGTGTGGTGCCGCCCGGCGACCTCTTTGCGGTCCTGGGATACTATCAGGTTCAAATCTCGCGCCGTGGTCAGACTTATGTTGTCCACGGAAACCAGATTCATGCTGCCGCCCGATCCAAACCGGACCGCGCCCAGGGCTTCCAATATTTTGGTGCCGCCGATTTCCTCGGTGCTGTTCTCGTGTATCCGGCGCAGCTCACGCGAGAATGTGTCGATTTTTTTCACGGTCTTGGTCACGTTGACGAGTGATTCATCGGTTATGGCCATGTCCGTTTTGCGCGTCCAGTTGCCGTCCTTGTCCACGTCCTGGAACACGGCATCGGATTGCTGCCAACGTTGCTGGCCTTGGCTGATATCGGGCAGGCTCATGCCTTGGGGGTAGATCTGGCGCACAAGGGGGTGATCGGCCCGGCCATAGGCAAAACCTATCACGACCAGGCAGCCCGGCTCCGGGAATCCGAACAGGCCGGACTCCATGCCGCATCCGGCAGAAACGGGAAGCGGCACGGCTTCATAAATAGGGTAGGCCTTGTCCGGTTCTCCATCCGGGGTCAGGATTTCCAGGTCCACGGCATAGCGCGGCCGGAATCGTTCCGAGGTGCCGCCATCCGTGGGCGCGTCATTGACGGCCAGGATGCGGGCGTATCGGTCAAGATGCAAGCCACCGGAGAGTTCCGGGAAAATCTTCAGGATAATTTTTGCAATTTCTTTTCGCATGTCGTCACCATTTCATGGCCGGTCAGTTGGACGTTGACCAGGTATTGTTCGTTGAGAAATGCGCCAGGTCGAAGTTGGGGCATAACCGCCGCCTTTTTTGCTCCGGTGGCCGTCACCTTGGTGAATTGTTCCTCCGGTATTACCACCGGCCTGGTGGCCCATCGTGAATCATTCCATGAGCCGACAAACACGCTGCCATCGCCTTGCTGTTGCCAGATATAATTTTCAATGCCGAAAATCGCTCCCAGGGAGTTTAGCCCATGGAAACCATTGCCCAGGGTGTAAAAGTTCGGGACGCGCCGCTCGGCGTAGGCTTTGTCCGGCACTACAAAAGTCAGGCCGGTTCGGTCGGTGTACCATTGGACCACGTCCTGCAAAGTGGGGTGGCGAAGGGCGGCTGGTAGACGGGTGTAGAGTACGGATGTCAGCTCCCGGCACCGAAGCCGCTGCTGCCCGTTGTCCACGGTCTGACTGTCGCGGATGACGCCTATAAAATAGACTTGGTCCTTGTCCTGGGTGGAATAGCCCACTTCCAGGCGAACATGCCCGGAAAGGGGTTTGGTGTGCTGCACCTGGAACACGGCCCGACCAGGTGAATACAGGGAGAGGCGTACATCCTCATTCACAAGTTTTACCTGCTCATCGTTGATATAGAAGGTCTTGCGCAATTTCATGCCAGGGCCTCATCCAGGGCTTTGAGTATCTTTGCAAACCCTGTCACGGCTTCTTCAACGGCCTTGGCAGTCTCGGCTGGTCTTACTTCTTCGGTGGCCGTGCCTTCACTGGTTTGTGCCACCGGGGCGGGTTTTTCTTCGCGTTGCTCCACTCGTTCCGGGTTGGAAAGGTATTCCTTCAGCGTAAAGGACACGGACCAGGCCCGAAGCCCATCCATTTCCTGGAAGCTCACTTGCTCGGCAAATCGTGCTTGCCGGATCCCCGCCACATTGGCCGTCCGGTTGGTGACGGTGTAAATGACGCGGGTGCCTTTGGTCTTGGCCTCGCTCACTCGGATGAGCTTTTTCAGGTCCGCTTCATCCTTGAATTTGATGGAGAGCGACACGGCCAGGCTCTTGCCCTTGGTTCCCTTGTCCACTTCGTCCGTGCTGCTCGTTTCGCCGGATGCATCGCTGGTGCGGATGTCCATGGACCCGCCGACCTTGAGAGCATAGCCAGGGACGTTGAAGTCATTCAGCCTCATAAAACTGATAGTCATAAGCCTAACAACTCCCTGAAAAATGTCATTTGTCCAGATTCGCCTATCCAACAGCATGCAGCGGCCAACTTGTATCCCTCGACCGGCGGTGTGTTTTCGAGCAGTTGCCGGTGAATGCTTCCACTGTTGCCGTCCAGCACCAGGCCGAGACCTGTGCCGCCCTGAAGGGTGGCGGTCAGATTGGTCCAGGCATCATCCAACGTCTGAAGGTGCGCCCGTTTTTTTTCGATAAGCGCGTCCAGTTCCGTTTCCGGTCGGATGTTCTCCTGGTTGTATCCTTCGGCCATGGCAACCAACGGGCCGAGGGTCGTGTCCATGTTTTTCCCGCCTTCATGGCGGCGCGGATCCTGTTCGTGCCAGGTCGGATGGATCGGGCCGGTCGCCTGGATGAGCTTGTCCTTTTCGAGAGTCGCCAACCATGCGGCTCGGCGTTCGGCCAGTTGCAATTCAGTGACCGGGAAAATGGTGTTGAATGTCCCCAACGTGTCGGCAAAGCCCTGATTGTCAACGCCGCGCAAGAGCAAAAACACGCCCTGAAGGTCTCCATTTGGTGGCAGGTCCATGGGATCGGCCAGCTTTGCGGCCATGCCCTCCACGGCCTGTTGTGGTGTCAGGTATGAATAATTGCCTCGACGGTCGCCGAGTGGGTGCAAATATGGATGGGTGCAAACGAACCGGCCATCAGATTGCAACAGCTCTTTCATGGATTGCCGTAAGGCATCGATGCCGGACGCGGTAGCGGCCACCGGGTTCGGTGCGATATTTGCGGAGCCATTGATGGCGGCCAGTCTTGCCTTGCTGTTATCCAGTTCACCTGGCGCGAATGAATGGCATTCCTGCAGGCCGGTGTGAACAGCCTGCAGGGCGGATGGCGTGGAGAGATTTATAGCTGTCCAGGTCATGGTTTAAGCAGGCTCTGTGGCCACTCGACATCTGTCGGGAATCCGGTTTGATTTGTAATGTCTCGCAATTCCTGAACGTGACTATCCAGAGCAGTTATGTCGTCCGTTGGCTTCAGTTCCAGCCGTGTTTCAGATTCGTAGCGTTGAATGCGCCAAATGATTTCCTCAATGCGCTTGTCACGTTCGGCGCGTACAACGCTTCCCTTTCGCTCAAGATTGTATTCCCATACTTCGCCTGTCCACCGGGAATATTCTCCGTCTTCGGGTTCTAGATCAGTATAGCCCGGCGGCACATCCGCATCAGGCAAGATGTACATCCGCTCTTGCGTGGACGTGTTCCAATGCGGCACCTTGGCAATCGGGTTGGGATAGCTGATCACAAGCCAGCCGTTCGCCTTGGTCTTCAATTTCTCGCCGGGATCGTGAGTGTTCGGATCGCCGTCAAACGGCTCCTGTCTCACCGGGATAACGTCTACACCTTCAAGCCGGGCAAGCCATGCCTGTTCGGTTTCATCACTACGGGCCAGATATGATGCTGGCACAACGTTGTTTTCATGGATAAACTGCCGCGCCGTGTTGATAGTCCCGTCAGAGTATTGGTATTGCATTTTGTTCTCCTTATGCCGGGTCGATTTTAATAGGGCCTATGACGTCACCATTGCCACCGCAGCCGGACCTGTGACCAGTTCCATAATGTGATGAATAGTTGCCTGCTCCTCCAGCTGCTGAGA
>JAEINO010000031.1 GCA_016342345.1 Pseudodesulfovibrio sp.
ATTTGTCCGATGACGGGTGCTGTGTTTCAGCCTAGCGTTTGGATGTGAAAGTCTGCCGTTTGGAAATGAACGGCAAAGAAGTGCTAAGTGTTTTAGCGCGTTAGCGCTAGATTATGCGTTCATCAGTTCGGACTTCGTCACGAACTTATGACGCGCGTGAATGCGTTTTACCTCCTTCTGGTTACAGAATTATCCGGTGGATATGCCCAACCATATGACGCCGCAAAACCTTCGCGCAAGCTCCGGCGGTAGGATATCTTCACCCCCCGCCTTTTTTTCGCGAGCGTGACGCAAGCAGCCGCCGGGGCAAGGCCAAGCCCTTCGGGCGCCCGCCGAGCCGGGCGGCCTTGCCCCGACGACTTTGCTTGCGTCGTCATTCACGCAGGCGACGGCGAGAGGGATGGCGGGATCGACTCTGGCTCAAGGGATATGAGCAAAAATTAAGAATTAAAGTAACAGAATCCTTTCCTGTCGGGTCATAAAGGGAAATGGGAGGGGGAACTCAGGATGAGGACGGAGGGCACAGGCTGGCAGCTTGCGGGAAAGTGAAGTAGGATACGTCAGAAACTACCAGGGAAATTCAATGAATAAAGCCGTTAATCTTCACAGGACGTTCAGTACCTTTTCGGAGGCGGATGAATATGATCATGATTCCGTCAGGGATTGGAGTGGATTTCCCGCCGATGGCAAGCCTTGGGAGGAAATGCTTAAGAGCGAGCGGGTCGTTATTCTGGCTGAGGCCGGTGCCGGCAAGACGTATGAGATGCTGACGACGGCCTGCCGGTTAAAGAAAGAAGGTAGGGCTGCCTTTTTTATGGAACTGGCCGAGTTGGCTGAGTCCAGTCCTAGGGAAATATTGTCTCCAGAGGATGAAGCTTTGTTCGCGTCATGGCTGGAGTCGGGTGAGGAAGGTTGGTTTTTCCTCGCTTCGGTAGATGAGTCCAGGTTGGGCGATCCCCGGAACTTCAAGAAAGCGCTCCGTAGGCTGGGTCAATCCATTCAACCGCACTTGGCGCGAACTCATATCTTCACCTCCAGCCGGGTCAGCGATTGGCAGGCGAATTTTGATCGGGAACAGGTTGCTTCGGTGTTGCCGATGCCTGTCCACCAGACTGGTACTGGGGATGAAGCTTCGGATCAAAAACCGAGAGGGGATGAGGGGAAGCCTGCGGACGCCATTCTTGTGGTCAAACTCGATGAACTCTCCAGGGTACAAATGCGGCAATTTGCCGAAGCCCAAGGGGATATCGACGTATCCGCATTCATGGCATCACTGGAGCAGGCGGACGCAGCCAAGTATGCGGAACGCCCATTGGACCTGACGGAAATTATCGAATATTGGCGTGAGCACGGACGGGTCGGAAGCCATGCTGAGATGATCGCATTCGATATAAAAACCAAGCTCGATGAAACCAAAGTCGATAGGCGTCTGGAGCAGCCGCTGTCTGCTGGGAAGGCTCTTGAGGGCGCGGTTGTTTTGGCAGCCGGGTTGACCTTTGCCAAGGTCAGCTCGATCCTTTTGCCTGACTCTGCTCCCGCGCCGGAACGCCAACATAATGCCTTTCGCCCTGAAGACATCCTTGTGGACTGGGACGCGGGACAAATCCAGGCCTTGCTGACAAGGCCTATATTCGATGACGCGATATATGGGCGTGTGCGGTTCCGCCATCGATCCGTGCGTGAATACCTGTCGGCACGGTGGTTGTGGAACCTTCTCCAGAATGGGAGAAATCGGCGCTCCGTTGAAAGGCTCCTGTTCACCACTAGGTATGGGCTTGAATTGGCCGTTCCCTATATGCAGCCGGTGGCGGCTTGGCTCGCCCTCTGGGACGAACGGGTCGGGAAACGGTTGTTGGCCGTTGCGCCGGAAGTACTGATCAACTACGGGGACCCCTCCCAGTTGCCGGTGTCATTTCGTGAGGCCATGCTTCGCAGGATAATCACCATGTACGACGAGGAGCGCACCGGATAATGCGTCAAGCGCGACCTTGGCTTTGAACTCTGCTGAAAAACGTCTTCTCTTGGACATTGTTGGAAGTCCTCCTCGTCGTTGGACTCCACCTTAATGACCTGTCTAGAAAACCGCTACCACCTCTCAGATAGCAGCTTCTTGAAAGACTCTCCTTTATCGTCTTCGAATTCATATGTAATTGTGACTGTGCGTCTTTTAGACTCCCAGACCGCCATTGCAATTGTAGCCAAAATCCCTATGATCGCTGTGGCAATTCCGACCGTCCTGTTATTGTTTAATAAAACAATTGACAGGAAAAGGAAAATGCCAGAAGAGGGCTGATCCGTGTTAGTGATTTAAGTATGTTAAGCGGTTAACTCGTTTATGAGACGTACCACACGCATGAGGTTCAAGGCGCTTTGTGGTCAGCGTTGTGTCTGAAATCTTCAAAGTGGTCCTTGTAAAGGGCGGTTTTTGTTAGCTATGTCTACCCCGTAGATTGTTACGAAAGAAGCAGGGAATCCCAGAGGTTCGAGTATATGGTTTGTAGCAGTATAATATCTTCCGGCTTCATATTGCCATGATCAAGCAACACATCCCTGAGGATTTCCTGAACTTTGGGCACGGGTGTGCATATCAGTGCTTTTTCCGCGTTGGTGGTACTTATGGCAGCGGGGTGAACAACAGGGATATCAAGATTTAGGCTGCTGGCAGTTTTGTAACTGTCACCGATGGCCGCAACGGACATCTTTTTATTCATGAATCCTTTGTAAATGGCCAGACCAAATTCTCCAGCGGGCAAAATGGACCACTGGGTCTTCTTGCCATATTTGGTCGCCAAATGGTCGGCAATAGTTTCTCCGAAAAATTCTATGTCCTCTTTGCATGTGAAGTCAAAGATAGCCCCTTCCTCTTCGACGGCATGTTTGAGCCACTGTTTGCCTTTTTGGAGTGTTATATTCAGGATGTTATCGGCTGGTATACCCCGCTCAACAAGATACTTTTTAACCTTTTGTGGTTGATGTAATCCCCCGAGAAATAGCATGTCATCGGGTGTAACATCTATCAAATCGATTTTTGGGATAGATGCGTTCAGTTCGGTTCCCTTGCCTACAATGCGCATATTATCCGGGGCGACCCCCAATTCGGTCGCGACGAATAATAACGCCTTCATATAGTTCACTCCCCCCATAACCGCCACTCTTTTTCCTGTAAGCATTGCCTGACGAATTTTTGGGAATATTTCCTCTTCCTTGAGGAAACAAAGGTAAATATTGACCATATTCATTGTCACGCAATGCTTGCAAACATGCGCCTTGACACTGCCCCGCACAACTTGAATCGGGGCACCACAATTGTGGCAATTTGTCGTACCGTTTTTTAAGTCGTATCCCTTGGACTGCAAAGGAATAGCCACGTGGGTTTCAAGGTCAAAACGACATTTATGATAGGCTTCCCACCAATCTTTCATGGGATAATCGGTCACATTAGGATATAGAGGCCCAAAATAAGTTGTTTCCCAGTTTTCGTTGAAGATGGAATTGCAATATGCTTTTTCATCCTTGATGAGACCTTCTTTGATGGCTTTGTCATATACTTGCGTTCCAGGGTAGATACATAAAGGAGAAATGCTCGGTGCAATAACGCCCTTGCGATTAACATAATCAATGGTTTTGATGAGCGCTTCGGGGGAATCTCCCATGTTTCCGCTCATAAGGCCGGCGATGATGTCGATGCCACACTCCTGCGCACTTGAAATAAAGTTGTCGATCTGTTCTTCGCTTGTGTTTTTGCCCATTCCTTTCAGTGCATCGTCGTCAAATGACTCAAGTCCGATGAAGACATATCGCGCATTGGCTTCTGCCATCATGGGCAGCAATTTTGTGTCAAAGTCTACCCGCATGCTGCATACCCAGGGCAACCCGATTCCGGTAGCCTTGTACCCTTCGCAAAACGCTTTGACGTCGTCGTAGCGACTGTAAAAGACCTCAGACCGGAACGCAAAAAAACTGAAATCGTACTTCTCGTATGCTTCCTGCATTTCCTGAAGCACACTTTCCACAGGGCGGACACGGACGCCACGGATTCCGGGAAGGCAAAATGAACACTTTCCCACGCATCCCATGCCTGTGACGATTGGATAGCTGTTCGCCCACAGGTTGCGGGGCATATCTGTGGAAATATAGTGTTCCATGTCAATGTCACCCCAGTGAGGAGTGAAATTGTCTAGCGAAGGAATTTTCCTTTTGGGTGTACTGACAAGGTGGTTGTTTTCATCACGATACATGATGCTTTTTATTTGTGAGAAATCATCTGCTCCTGATTGGATCGCGTTCACGAGTTCCGGCATGGTGCCTTCAGCTTCGCCAACAACCACGTAGTCTGCTAGCAGTTGCTCCAGAAGGTGCTTAGGAGAGTAACTAATTCTTCCGCCAAGAATGGTTGTCAATTCGGGTGCTATGGACTTAGCGAGATTGAGCACCTCAGATACTTTGTTGAAATCAAGCACAAGTCCGGTGGTAGCAACCCCCCAAAATTTGTCAGAGAGAAGGCGTTCCTCCAGATCTTCACGCACATGCATGTCGTGAAATTCATAGGCAATTTGGGCTCGGCGAAGCGTTGGGAATACGTACGCAGCGGAAAGAGGAAAATAGCCGTAGTCAGGGGATACAAAAAGGAGTTTTTTCATATTGTTTTTCTGCCTGATAAAAAATTGCTAAAAGTCGGCTGTTTTTGTCGCGCTGTACGCTTCGATTATATTGACAATAGATGTTAGGGGAGTGGCCTCATGCGCATCAATTTGTATATGTGTCGTAAAATGGGCACCCTCATCAGCCTGCGTCCCAAATCCGGCGAGAAGCTGGGACTCCACGTAGGTGTCTTCGATTTTTTGACGGAACCCTTGATAATTGTCCATGATCCCAAATACATCTTCACCGTTCATTTCAAGTATCCACTGAGGTGGGTGATCAGCCTTTCGTAGCGTTGTGCAGAAGGCTTTAGTATCTTTGTCTATCGCCTCCATAATTCGTGTAATGGATTCTGGCTTGAGGCATCCTCCGTATCCGTTGAGATAGACGATTCCCGTTGGGTTGGAAACATTGTCTTTTATATCTTGCATGGCATGTCGCGTGAGTGCGCCATTGCGTTTCAATATAGTTTTTCGCTCAATTTGTGGCAATCCAAAAGAGTTCGCAACGAGTCCAGCTATGAGGCTTGTTCCACAAACTATGTATCGACCTGCGATGTCGTTGTCTGCGAGTGTTTTCAGCAGATTTGTGAATACCGGGACATTGTTTATGGCAAACTCATCTTTGTTGTCAGGGTAGTGAAGGAGGATGACGGGACCATTCTCACAACTTGGTAAGCACAAATTTCTTTGTGCAAGATGTGCTTCGCAGCGTTCGATTGTCACAACAGTGTCGACCTTGTTCTGATGAATTTTTCGACACAGGGAGAGTTCGTGCGGGGTGTTGATGTCGTATGCGTGTTTTTTGTTCAAGGGATACAGCATGGTCTTAAATTCCACGGGATAGGCTTTGCGGTAAGTTGTGGAGATATAGTGGCCATTAGGCTTGCGTGAAAAAATTGAAAAAGCTCCGCTGCGTGCATAGAGCTGCCCAGCCTTTCGTTTGGCTACGCGGTTGGCGTTGCCTTTATTCAGGCGGTAAAACGCATCCCAATTCATCTCAGTGGGCGTGACACTCACCAGCGAAGTGTAGTCCGAAGCGACGAATTGTTCATAGGCTTTATCCAGTTCGGTGACGGGCCATAGAGGATGTGGTGGGGTAATGATGGCAAGATAGTCAAACCAGTAGCCTTCCATCAATTCCAACCAAGAAGTCGCCAGTAGCCTCACATCCGAAAGGTCGCTGAAGTCACCAGCCAACTGGGGGGGGCGGGTGTACAAGGTCTCTGCTCCGGCTTCGTGCGCGGCCTGCATGATCTCTTCGCAATCTGTGTCCACGATGATACGAGTTATGTAACGGCTTTTTTGGAGCTTGGTTACGGCATGCTTGAGAAGAGAGGTTCCGTTCAGCTTGGCGAGATTTTTTTTGGGGATGCCCTTAGAGTTGCCCCGTGCCGGGATTAAAGCTGGGACGATTGCGTTTTCGTCGTAATCGTTCGATTGAAAACGGCGGTCCCCCCAGAAATACAACTGGCGCAGGGTAAGGTGGAGAGAGCTAATGTCGAGAAGCACCTGTTTGTCCAATCCCAAATGCTTCATCGCCAAAAATGCAGCTGATTCCTTGCCTCGGCAAAACATGGTGTATGCGCAAAGCAGCTCCAGCGGAGTGGCTGCAGGGGCAAAAGCCGTAAGAAACGGGTGTCCATTGCGGGCTGCAACGCACTCTTCAAGTATTGTTTTCATTTCGATAGAGTTAAGCATCTTGGTGGTCAATTCCCTTATTGAAGTAGTGATCGACAAACGTTCAGGCTGATTTTCCCTGCCAGCCTATAGCACGCTGCTGCCCGTTTGTAATTTTTGCAGTCGTAATAGTAATAGTCGCCCTGTTCATTGACAAAAAGGGCTTGAACCTTTTGGCGAACATGGACTTGTTTGACCCGAATCTTTGGGTCTAAAGTGGCGGGCATTTTTTTCCGTAGCACCCTGCACGCATTGGCCAGGTATTGACGTTTGGACGCCATATGCAGATTCGTGATCTGGCCTTCGCCACTGGTCGTCTTTGAAGGCCTGAGGAAGTGCTCGGCAGTCACTTCCGAAACGTGGTATGGCGTGGTTCTCATGGCCAATCTTCGCCACATGTCAAAATCGATGAGCACTTTGAGTTTTTCATCCATGCCACCCACGGCTTCAAATAACGCGCGAGTATGGACCACCGTGATGCCCGGGATGCAGTTGGTTTCCAGCAGGTCGGCAAAAGTGATCTGTGGGCTTTGAACCGGCAGTCTGGATGTCACCTTGTGGGTATCCCCACATGTCTCTTTTGTGGTGTTCACGGTGTCCGAATACGTCATGTCGACCCCAGGCAGATTGCATAGCATGAACATGGCCCGTTCCAAATGATGTGGGTACCAGACGTCGTCATCGTCGAGGTAGGCGATATACTCCCCGGAGGAGAGTGAAAAAGCAGTGTTCACGGCTTTGCCTTTAAATCCATGTCCATTTGTATGGTGAATGATCCGTTCATCGTTAAAATTTTCGATGATGTCAGAAACGTCTTCACCTCCGTCGTTGACGACGATCAGTTCCCAGTTCTGATAATCCTGTGCAATAACGGAGCGGATGGCATCTCCCAGAGTACGCCTTCGATTGTAGGTCGGCATGAGCACTGACACCTTTCCGCTTGGCATGGAAATGGTTTGTGCCGGTGGCTTTTGTTCTGTCAGCTTGAGCAAAGCAGATTCAAGGATGTCGAGATCCTCTTGGGACAAGGCCTCATTGAGGGAGGGCAGCGTCAAAGTTGGCGTTTGGATAGAAAGTGTGTCCGAAAGATCGGGAGGCCAGATGACGAGTTGATATTGTGCAATTCTTTTTTCGCCAACATCACGAAACTGGTCCATGTTAGACAGCCACAAGACCGTGCGGGAGTATGGTTTGGGGAGATAGTGCTGCGTGTCTGGCATTACGATGGTGACGTCCTGCTCGAGGTCGTCAAGGCCCCAGTCCGGGGTGGCATGAATCTCTGCTTTGTGCCCCATGCGACTCAGACCACGGGCGAGCGTTTCAGCATTTAAGGCGACGGTAGACAATGTTGCGCGTTTGTCTATGGTGGGTGTCTTGATGGCAACGGTGAGCGGAGACTGCGCGATTCGTCTCTCAGATTCTATGAAATCGTAATTGAAGTCATCCTGCATGAGCTTATTGTGCCAGCGACGCAGGGTGCGATGGGTGTTGGGTTGGCAGTAATCCATGCGACCATCGGACTGACTTTCGAAATGAGTTATTACACTGTCGGGGCGGTAGACAGATTTTTTGCCGGACTGCTCGTAACGCAGGCAGAGGTCCACATCTTCATGGCCGTTGATATATTCTTCATCGAAACCACCTAGATCAAGGAATTCTTTTTTTCTGAAAGCCATGCAGGCTCCAGTGACGATGCGGAAGGAGCGCCGTTCGCAGACACGCGGGTCATCAAAATCAGCCCCGAGAAAGATATGGTAGGGGATATGCTTGCGATCTATGCAGACCCCGGCGTGCTGGATGGCGCCGTCCGGGTATAGAAGGCGAGAGCCGACCACGCCGGTTTCAGGATGTGTTGCAAGCTCCTCCAGAAGCGGCGTTAGCCAGTTTTCATGAACGATAGTATCGTTGTTAAGCAGGATGACAACATTACTCCGGGCTGCCTCAACGCCCTGATTACAAGCTCGTGCGAATCCTTCATTCCTGTCATTGACCAGCACAGTTACAAGGGAACTTTCGATGTTTTTGACGGTCTCCAGAAATGAAGGCGTTTCGTCTGAGGAAGCATTGTCTACGAAGATTATTTCATATTTGATGCCTATCGTGCTGGTTCTTATGGAATTCCAGCATGTTCTGGTAAGGCTCGCGCGGTTGTAAAGCGGGATGACGATACTTGCCTGAATGGTGTCGCTGCCAGGAATACTCATGACTTGAACGCCTCCCATACGATTTCATCACTGTGGAGTCCGTATGTCTTAATTTCATCTGGGGTAATGATGTCATGGCAGATATGTGTGCGAACCGTAAATCCGGATTGTTCCAAACGATCCTTAAAGTCGGTCCCATACTGACGAACATGGTCCTCCTGCCCGAAGAGTTTGAGGAGATCTTGCGGGGGCGCCTTCTCTGGGGCTTCCTCCGTTACGGCCAGAGAGAGGTCTATGGGAATCTGCAGGAGCGCGGAGCCTTGCGGTTTCAGTATTCGATATATTTCACGCATGGCACGAAGGTCGTCCTTTATATGTTCGAGCACATGGTTGGCCATGAAAATGTCGATGGAGTCGGTTCCAAATGGCATTTCGCATAAGTCGCCACGGATGTCTGCGTCGGTAAAGAGGTCCATGGTGTAGTATCGGTCTTCGAAGAGTTGCCGGAGAATTGTGCTCAGGCTTTGCTCGGGGGCAACATGGATCATGGAAGCCTCCTTTGTATTAAGATGCAATAAGCGCTTGAGGATGAGACAAAGGGAGCGGTGTCGTTCCAATGATTCACAGGCAGGGCAGCAAGCATTAGGTCGAAATGACGGTCCGCCGGGAAGAAAGAACGGAAAGGAGTTGTTACAACACGGGCAGGATTTGAAGCCGGTGGGGGTGGCCGCTGGTTTCATTTTAAGAAAACTGTCCCGCAGCAGCAAGCGCGCTTTGTAGTCATCGGGCACATCGATGATGCGGCGGGATAAAATTTCACGAGCCTGTGTTATCTGCCCTTTATCCATGAGGACGGCAATGGCCTCAATCGAAAATTGCTGCGAGATTTCTGTGATAGTTTTTGGGGACATACTTATTTGCTACGCTCTTTGATTACCGAGTCGATGTATTCGTCGATGAGTCCGGCCTTGGCGCATGCTTTTTGCCACACCTTGCAACTGGGGCTCGCCTTGTCCGGCTTGGGGCCGGTGTAATGAACGATGTCTGGATTGTTGATGGCATCCCAGATCGCTTCTTTATCATAGTTGCGTAAATGGACATTGAAGTATCTGCCGCGGTCAATGTCTTGGTGCAGTTTGTGGTTTACGCAGAAGTTGAGTGGGAGGTAGGCAACCTGTTCATAGAAAACGGCATTGAGACAGTCTTGATCATGGTGCCGCAATTGCCCCTGATATTTCTGGGCTACTTTGGATATTTTGCCGAGCAAGTCGAATTCGCGGCACGCATCAAGGTTCATCAAGAGGTTGCCTGAGGCAAAATATTTTGTGTCGAAGTCATAGTCGGCGGTGAAGTATGAGGGGTGATCAAATTGGACGACGCCGAGGAACTTGTCACCGAGGTCCATGTCGTAATACTTGCCGAGATCTCCAAAAAAGAGCACGTCCGCATCGCTGTACAGTATCTTGGAATATTCTGGAATAAGAGAAGGGATCGCAAGTCTGTAGTAATATGAAAAGGAGCCGTTCTTAGGGTCAAAGCCGTTGTTGGTGAACAGATTGTTGTCGATTGGACGGTATATGAGATTGCATGAATTCGCATAGGGCGCGGCAATGGCCTTAAGAGATACTATATCCTCTTGAGTCAGATCATCGGCTATGACGTAGACGTCATAATGCGTTTCAGTGTTCGCAGAGCGCAGTAGTGAGTCCAGGGCAACCTTGAGAAGCAGCAGGAAATTTCTGTTCAGGCAAAAGGCCAAGGGGATTTTTCTTGTCATGTCGGCTTACCTCAGTATTGTCCTGACGGAGTTGATGGCGACGCTGTAATCCTTTGAGAAAGATTGTACTTCTTCTGCAAGCTGTTCAATTCGTTCACCATACACCCGTTCTGAGGACATACAGGGAGTGACGCTGGACAATCCATTCAGCGCATCGATCAACTCTTGCTGCAGGGCTGCGTTGGTCGGAATGTCCAGAGTGTTTTCGTTTTCCATGCGGATGGTTGAGAGGGTGTCCATCTCCATGGATTGCGCATAATCGCGCCATTTGACCGTCTGTACGACAGGGTTGGCTTCATGAGTCTTCAGGCGCAATCGAATCCACGGTACGCGGTAGATATCGGCCGCGATGCAACCGTGCATTGCTCCGGCAATGACCAGCTCGGATTGCTGAATCTCCCGTAGGATTGTGTCGACATCAGCGTAGGGCTGAATAATATTGATGCCCGTTTCCTCAGCGATTTTGGCGTAGTCCAGAGAGAAAGCGTGGTGAAAGTATGGCATGAATGATATCTTGTGCTTTTTGTGCATGGCGCAGATTGTCGCATGCTCTTTCATCAGCGGGAGTAGATAAGCGGCGTCGGCGATGTTCTTGGCACCGGTCTGTTGCGAAGATATGGGGCCTCGAACAAAACGAAAATCCAATGTCTCGGGATTATAATCCAGACTGTGTTCGCGGACGCCTGAACCGAAAACAACCGCTTTGTTCATAACCGGCTCGACGGTGCCAACCGTGACCGGATCAGCCTTTTCACTGCGGAACCGTTCAAAATACGCGGGGTGCAGAATGGACCCGACTCCCATGAAGTAGGTTTGTGGCTCGGCAGCCTTGAAATCGTCGTTCATGAACAGACTTTCAAAGATATACCAATTGAGTTCGTCACCAAAATTCGGAGGGTGGCCTTTGAAGTATAAAAGATTCATATTGCTACCCCTGAGTGAGTGTTTTTTTGAGATCGTTGATGCTTTTCGTCATCAACCTGTTGTTTTTGGCCTGAAGAGCGTCGAGTAGTTTTCTCTTTGAAGTCTTACCCCGAACAATATCGCCAATCTTCTGCAAGAAACCGTGGTAACCGTCATACGTAACAGCACATTGTTGGAGACCCCAATTGTCGGCTAACAGGTTGTCCAAGATGGGCACGACGTTGTAACCGAGACTGAGGTTGAGACTGCCGGTTATTTTATCGTGTAGATATTCTTTGGAATAGGTGTTGTTCATGTTAATCAAAAAAAGCAGGTAATCACTTTTTCGCACTAGGGAGAAAAGCTGTTTGAAAGGAAGCTCCCCGTGCAGGCGGATGTTGGATTCCAGTCCGTATCGGCGGATGTTGGTTTCGTATTTTTGCCTCCAGTCGCCAGATGGGGTGTAGTCCCCGCCAATTATGTCTACGCGGTATTGTGCGTCCAACCCTGCTTCATTCAGCAGGATACATGCATCGATGATTTGATTGTAGTCTCTTCGTTGATCACCGACACCGCCGACGGAGACAAAACGTATGATGTCGGAATCGTTATTCCCTCCTGTGGAAGCTCCATAAAAGAATGAGGGGCATAGCAGTGGCGTGTCGTAAATTTCGCTTGCCTTTTCACTAAGGGTGAAAAGGTTTGTCCGTGGAATGTATGGATGGTTCACTGTGGTGCAATCAAACTTGCTTCTATGGTGAACGTAGGCATATCGATCAGTGGGAGTGAGGTTTTTCCAGTGTGGCGAATCCATCAAGCCGTCATCCAGCCAGTATTCAAAGAGCGTGTTAAAGAAAATAGCGCGATGGTTTGCTTTGTTGAGTGCCGAGATGCAGTCGCCAACAGTCTCCGGGTTCAACACATAGAAAAAGGCGACATCAATGCCTTTTACGTCTGTCAGTGTTTCAAGTATATCCCTGCTGTCACGAAGTTCGCTACGCAGTATGAAATCCACGCCAAGCCCAACAGCGCCGAACTGTTTAACCAGTGAATGAAAAGTCTCCTGGTGAGAATGCGTTGGTTCAATGATCGCAACACGGTTTATCCGATCCGTGCCGGTCATGATTTGGGTGAATTCAGGCAGTGACCTACATGGGTAGACTCCGGCTGCAAGAGATGATGGAATGGGATTCCCCGTATCAAAGCTTTCAGTAATCCTGAGCAGATTGTTTACGGTGTCATTCGTTGGTGACGAGAGGAACAAGTGGTCGAAAATGTTTGCGGACATGGTTTCCCAAAGTCGTTTTTCCGTATGTAGACGAGCGCATTTTTCAGCGAAGCCCAAGGGACTGTCATCAACAAATGCGTGTAGACCGTCCTTGAAGGAATACCCCTCAGCCCCGATAGAGGTGGTTACTACAGGTAGGCCGCAGGATGCAGCGCTTCCTATTTTGCCTTTTATTCCGGCACCATAGGGCAGAGGAACAACCATGGCACGATGTCGGGCCATGTGCGGAGACAAATCTTTGACGAATCCTACAACCGTCACCGCAGGATGGTTCAAGATCTCCACTGGAAGTTCGTCGGCATGCTTGCCTATGAGGTAAAGTCGTGCATCCGGTAGAAGCGCTTGTAGATTTGAATACACATTATTCAAGAACCATCGAATAGCATCAATGTTGTGCGGCACTCGATAGTTGCCGAGAAATACGAAGTCCTTTCGTTCTTCAAAAGGGGTGGTGGATGGTGCTGGTTTGTGAATATTGCTGATGACAAAAATGGGCGTGTTCACATTGAAGGCGCGCGCGATGTCCCGTGCTTCAGACAACCCGACGGACACAATGCCGTCAGCTTCCTTGTATGCTCTTGATTCTACCTCGAAAAAAGTGTTGGCAAGAGCCAAGTCTCCATCGTCGCCAGTTTTGGTATATTTTCTATAGTATTTTTTTGCGTGGTAATCCATTGTGTCCACGATGGCCTGGAGTTCAGGAGTAATTTTATGAATTTTTTGGATTGCATGAAATACGCTGGTAATCCAGTCGGTTCCCCACAGATTGGTGAACCACACTTGGCCCGGGCGGTGTTTGAAAACGGCACGGACAATGGCGTCACTGTTCCTTTCTATGAAATGAAATTCTATTCCGCCTGCGAATAGGTCCAGATAGCGCTGGTCGTCCTTTGTGGGAAGCCACCAATGGTAATGGATGATGTATCCAGCCTCGATTAGGCTGGATATCATTTCATAGACCCTCAGGTTTGCAGAACTGGCGTCAGGCCTTGGCAGGTAATCACTGAAAAAAGCCACGCATCGTTCGTTTGGCGTATGGATGATTTTTGAACGAATTGTTACTTCGGTTTTTTTTGAGAATCCCATGTTGTTTACATCCTTCTGGCGGCAGGTCGTTCCGTATTCTGTTCGAAACATGTCAGAGAGATGCCCTCCTCCAGAGCTTATGCAAAAAACGTTCTCATTGTTGTTTTTTTGGCGTAAAGCACCTTCGCGGGCGTTGAAAGTTGACTTTTTAGGTTCATCCCGTCCCGGCGGTACAAAGCTACAGCGTATGTTTTCTTGTGGGTGTCAATACCGATCCAAACCTGTTGTCCTTGACTTGACTTAAGAAACTGGCTCAAGCTGCTCTTATTCATTGTGGCCTCCTGATTTCCCATTTTCCAAAGATTATTCGGAAATGGGGTCTAGGCCAACATGGTATTTACACCTGCCTTGCGGCAGCCTCTTTCGCAGAAGTGTCTTTTTTTGTTTGACGGAGTACAAAGGCGACCTGACTGTCGCTAACTTTGGACTTCTTCATCGGAAATTCATCTGATGGAGTATGTAAACTCATACGAAATTTTTCCGACTTTGTGTGATGTCATTTTCAAAGAGCAGGTCATTTTGGAGGCTTTGTGATTGTGTTGTTGACTGCGCCCTTATTGAATGATTTTTCTGTATAAACAATGAGTTGCAATATGCGGTCTCCAGAGCAAATAAACGGCACGAGTCATGGATGTTATTTGAAAAAAACGCGTTCTGCTAACGGTTATTATCTTCGTGCCATCTTCTCGCTTTCAGGGTCAGCTTTTTCGAGTGGTTGAGCAGGGCGGTGAATCGCTCCTGAGAGTGCAGTCCCACTTCCCTGTTGTCATGGCTGCGGACGCTGTAGAGTGTCATGGGAATGTGTTGAAAGCGGGCACCATTCATGGCGAAGCGAAGGTAGCATTCGTGGTCGTCTGCCAAGGCAGTTTCGTCGTAAAAGCCGTGTCTTAGGTGGAGCGCACGTCGGTACAGGGTGGCCACGCCGCAGAGATACCAGTCGCAAAATGATTTTTGGAAGCTGTAATCAGGCAGCGTGAACTCGCGCAAAATGCGGTGCTGGTCATCAATGATGAACATGTCGCAATAGGTGAAATCGGCTTCGTCGTTGTCAAGAGGAATTGCCAGAGTGGAAAGCATCTGGGGGTGAGCGATGTCGTCAGAAACGATGAACGTACAGTACTCGCCTGTAGCTAGCTTGAATCCTTTGTTGTAACTTGCAGTCGACCCGAGGTTCTCTTTATTTTTTTCAAAGATGATTGTTCTATTTAAGCGATTGTAACGCTTGTGATAGACTCGTTTTATTTCATCCTTTTCTTCATTGTATCTGGATGCAAACGAGGCCTCTGCATTTTCAGTGCGTGAAATCCAGTTTGAAATTACTTCTGAGGAATTATCCTGTGAGTTGTCATCCACGATGATTATTTCAATGTCTGGATAGTCTTGAAAATATACAGAATCCAGGCACGCTTCAATATAGTTTGAATGGTTGTAGCTCGGAATGACAACTGATATTTTTTTCATTTCTGATTCCTTACCAGCATTAGTCGGTTTCAGTGTCGGTCAAAGAACGTTACAAAAAATTTCTGCCTAAAGATCCCTTACCCTTTTACTTCAGCTCTCCCAATAGCGCAAGGCCTTTAGTCCGATGAGACCCCCCCCAGCTTTGCTGGGGGACCAGTAAAGTTTGACTTTTGCGGGAATAGTTTAAAGCCTCCCCTGGTGAGCTGCTCAGAGTGAGCACAGGAGAGGCTTTAAATGAAGTGCAATTCAAGCCTATGTCACACTCGGTGGGACTGCAAGTATCACATCGTTTGGATACCGAAATGTCGCCGTAAGATTTTGTTTGGTAGAATTCGGACGTACTTGGGAGAAATCTTCCATAAGCTGGCAAGACAGCGAGATAATGGAAGGGCATTTGTGCAAGGATCATGTGCATATATACATTGCCATACCGCCCAAGTATTCGGTGGCGCAAGTTGTTGGCTTTATGAAAGGGAAGAGTGCCATCCACATAGCCCGTGAAGTCCAAGGCCGGGCGCGAGGGTATTCCGGCCAGAGTTTTTGGGCACGTGGATACTTTGTTTCGACCGTTGGCAGAGACGAAAAAGTGATTCGCGAGTACATCCGCAAGCAAGAGCAGGAAGACAAGCGAATCGAACAACTGAAATTCCGCCTTTAGGCGGTTCTTAAAGCCGCTTTGAGCGGCTCACAAACTCAAGCCCCCGGCTTTGCCGGGGGTCATGACTTCAAAGTTTTAACCGCCTTCTGTCCGAACGGATGCCAGAGAGGACGTCTGTGAAAGCCAAGCTGGACGGAATGTCGGAGTTGTTGCTGAACGAATAATGCTGCGTCCATACCGTTACCATGATGTTTCTCTGAGGCTATCCTTCGTTGATAAATTCAACACGAGGGGATCCAAAGATAAAAAATCACGAACCACAAGTTATTTACGCATACACGAGAGATGGCCCTGGAAGATGGGGTGATTATCAGCGCTGGCGAAGTCGGCGGTAGTTAGATTTCAAACTGGACATAGTGCTATCCGCGCCATTGTATCACGGGTATGTCGTTCCACCGCAGGTGCTTGAGGAGCAGGGTCAGAGTTTGGAAGGCCGCTTGCGTGATGTACTGCATGTTTTCGCCCACGCCGCCTATGCTCGGTGGGACGGCAGTCGAGTCGAGTTTGATGTCGTATTCCAGATGAAGGCGGGCAGATACATGAGTTTCGAGAAGGTCAGGTGCATCGCTGCTGTCGAGGGGGATAAAGACGGGAATCCTGCGATCACGATCTTTCTTCCTGAGGATGATTGATCATTTCGTCCGGTTAACCCGCCCACCCTAACAATGGATAACCTCCTTTGATCTTGGACATTTCATTTGGTGGCTTGAAGAAGGTCTCCAGGTCCGTACGCTTGAATACGTTCAGTTGAAGCAGTTGAATCATTTCCTGAAGAGACCAGCCTATCTTGGATTTGAACTTCAGGAACGCGATCAGTAAGTACATGATCATGACCACGTAGCTCTGCGTCAGCACTGCATTTTTCGACGTATCGACGAAACGTTTGATTTTAAGGTTCTGTTTGATCAGCCGAAAAAATATCTCTATCTGCCAGCGTTCCTTGTAGATTTCCGCTACAGTTCTGGCCTAAAGCGTGAAGTGGCTGGTTAGAAATACGTAATGTTTGCGGGTTTCGGGGTCGCGGTAGCCCACACGCCGAAGTTTGAGCGGCTTGCCGCGCTGCATCACCTGGATGATCTGGTCCGATGTGACGCCTTGTTTTTTGTTAGCTGGCCTGCGTTTGAGCACCTTGTACGACATGTTTTTATTCTGTCTGGTGACGAAAAATACGCCCGCGTCCATGAGTGCCGCGAACCAGCGATAGCAAACGTAGCCCCGGTCAAATACGACAATGGAACCTTTGGGCAGCGTGAGTGCTCGAGCGACTTTGGATTCGTGCTGGCGCGCATCGGTAATTTTCAGGAAAGCCGGGATGTGTCCGTCGTGATCCAGTTAGACATGAAGCTTGATTCCGCCTCGATTTTTCCGAAATGAAGCCCAAGGAAACTGATCAAGGCAGAGCTTGACGGTCGAGGCATCAAGGCTGAACAATTTGTTTTTGAAGCGAAATTTGTGGACCGGAGAAACGGCCTGACATCGTTTGTAGACCGCACCGAATAAGGCCTGAAAGAATTCCGCTGGCCGCGTATTGTTGGCGCCGAGGTGGTAAAGTTTGCGAGCGTTCACAGCCAAATTGCGGAGTCCGTCACGCATGGAATGCCGGGCCGCCAAATAGATGAAGGAAAGGCAGACAAACTGATTCCAGCGGTTGAAAGTGCGAGTCTTGCGCGCAGTGGGATGCTCCCGCTCAGCTTGCGTAAAAACATGTCTCGGAATCAGGGATAGTAGTTGTGAGAGAATTGTGTTATAGTGAACCACGTCCAAATTCTCCTTTGTTATGCGTTGGTTAGACACCAATTTTACAACATAATTCTTGGAGATTTTGGACGTTTTTATTGAGAGCTAACCGGATTCCATGGCGTCAGGCAAAAGGCGAAACCATCTGCTTTGAAGTAGAGGCCACCTTGGTCCTTTCGTTTATCTAATATCTCGGTCTCAGGTTTTCATCAATCAATCCTTCATGCGTGAAGGAATGATGTCTGATGAATGTTCCAGAAAACGGAGTGTAGAAGTGCCTTTTGGGTTTGAGGGGCGTTCTTTCAAAGTTGGCCACGGGCCATCCCCTTAACCCCGTCGACGGCGTAGTTCCGCCAGTTGGCGCTTTGATACCGCCATGGCGTGTCCGCTATGTGTCCGCTTTTTCCACGACGCCTTGTAAAACAGGACGACATTCCGCGCCTTCTGCACGGCATGCGACAGGGAGTTTCGAACAGGCTTGGCGGCGAATAAGTCCAATATTGTTATAAAGTTATAGTGTGATCCTGGCCGACAATCCCCAAGAATGGCATTCAAGAGGGCGTGTGATCGTATAATTCAACAAACCGACCATAAAACAGAACTTACGCCCGCCTAATCCGATCTGTGCAGAGCGTGCACTGCGTGCATCGAGTGCCTAACATCAACTATTTACAGATGCTATAACTGTGGATACGGACACAAAGAGGACACAGAAACGATGTCTCCGAATAGTATCTAAGTCTATTTGACTAGATATATTGGATAAGATATTATTTTAAATTATTATTTATTATGAACACCAGTAACATACAATAATTCCTTTTACATTTTTTCGAGAATCAATATGACTCACATTGCTTTCATAACTGGAGCCAGCAAGGGAATTGGAGCGGCAACAGCTGTTCAATTGGCGAAAGATGGTTTTGATATCTGGTTGAACTACCGTAGCGACACAGTCGGAGCTCAAGAAGTTGCGACTCAAATTGAAACGCTTGGGCGTCAATGCACCCTACTCAAATTCGATGTTGCAAATTCGAATGAAGTCGAGAATCATCTCACCCCCATGCTTGAAAAAGAAGTGCCTTTCGCGCTTGTCAACAATGCAGGATTCACGCGTGATGGACTTATGATGCTGATGAGTTCCGAAGAATGGAACAGTGTTCTCCAGGTACATCTCAACGGTTTCTTTAATGTCACTAAACCAGTTGTCACCAGAATGCTGCGCAAACGACAAGGGCGCATCGTCAACATCGCTTCCACCTCAGGCGAGACAGGCGTCCCAGGACAAACCAACTACTCCGCGGCCAAGGCCGGACTCATTGGAGCAACCCGCTCTCTCGCTTTGGAAGTTGCCAAGAGAAACATATTGGTCAACGCAGTTGCTCCTGGATTTATTGAAACGGCAATGCTAGACGAACTCCCCATGGATGAGATCAAATCTACAATCCCACTTGGTCGTGCCGGGACCCCTGAAGAAGTAGCTGGAACCGTTTCTTTTCTCTGTTCTCCTTCGGCCAGTTACATCACCGGGCAAACAATTTCAGTGAACGGTGGCATTTACACCTAGCCACCCAAAATAAGAATGTACAAAGTAGCAATTACAGGCATCGGAATCATATCCGTATTGGGAAACACGGTCGACACTGTGTCATCTTCGCTATACAAAGGGCAATCGGGCATTGTCATTGATGAAGACCGAGTTGAGTTGGGCTTCGAAAGTCCCCTCACAGGAATCATCAACGACTTTGATCCGGCAACTCGACTTTCACGCAAACAAAGAAAAACCATGACCTACCATGCCATCCAGGCCCATGCAGCCACTTTGGATGCATTAGAAATGTCTGGGTTACAACCCGAGGATTGGCAAAACGACCAAACTGGGTTGATATTTGGTTGCGACTCAAGCAGCATTGCTGCCATTGAGCAGGTTCGTATTCTCAAGGAAAAAGGCAACACTGGCCTCATCGGAAGCGGTGCTGTTTTTCGTTCTATGACATCAAATGTAACCATGAACCTCAATATGCTACTCAAAACGCGTGGGGCCGCATGGTCAGTAAGTTCCGCGTGCTCAAGCGGAGGACATGCGATAGGGCAGGCATTTACCCTCATATCTACAGGCCAACAGGATCGCGTAATATGCGGAGGCGCACAAGAAATCAATTGGGAATCCATGTGCAGTTTTGACGGACTTGGTGCTTTCACTTCCAACACAGATGCCCCCGCAAAAGCCTGTCGTCCATTTGATAAAAATCGTGATGGCCTTGTTCCTAGCGGCGGCGCGGCATCCATCGTATTGGAAAGGTATGATCACGCCAAAGCCAGGGGAGCCCATATTTTAGGAGAGGTCTGCGGTTATGGTTTTTCCTCCGATGGAGAACAGCTTTCCAATCCGAGCACAACGGGTCTATCCATTGCCGGCGCAAAGGCCTTGAAATGGGCAAAGATTGCCCCCAAGGACATAGATTATGTTTGCGCCCACGCGACAGCAACACCCGCCGGTGACAGTGCAGAAGCTGCCAATCTAAGAAACCTCTTCGAAGGATGTTCTCCTACCATCTCCTCAACCAAGTCAATGACTGGTCATGAACTGTGGATGTCTGGAGCAAGCCAAGTAGTATACTCTACGATTATGGCCAGGGACGGCTTCATAGCACCAAACATCAACCTCGAAACTTTAACTCCGGAAGCTGAAGGGCTGCATATTACACCAACAACCATTGAACGCGCGCCCCGGTCCGTGCTGTGCAATTCTGCTGGATTCGGTGGTACAAATTCCTGTCTGGTCCTCAAATACTGATGCCATCTTACGATCATATCGTTGTCGGAGGTGGAATATCAGGCATGACCACTGCCATGCTTCTTGCCAAGGATGGAGCACAAGTTGCGATCATTGAATCTTTTCCACTTCTTGCTCCAACAGTAAGAGGATTTCGTCGAAAAGGCGTGCTCTTTGATACAGGACTGCATTATGTCGGAGGCTTGGGTGATGGGCACCCTTTGGATGTCTACTTTAAACACCTTGGCATTTCCAACCACATCAGAAAAAAAGCATACAACCCCTGTGGATTTGACCGTTTCCTTTTCGAGAAAAAAGCACTCAGCTACGACATCCCATGCGGCTTTGACAAATTGACCAGCACGTTTACCAAGTGGTTCCCCAATGAAGGTAAATCCATAGAACGCTACTTTACAGCCATACAGCAAACGCTTGATGCGTCACCCTTTCTAAATTTCTCAATGGACTTCGATCTTGGAAGTGCTATTCACAGTGACACCACAACACTGGAAGATTTCCTTGCCGGCATTACTGAAAACGAAGAACTTAAAACCCTCCTATGCTATCAGAATCTTCTCTACGGTGTTCCTCCTACAGAAGCCCTCCTGATCACTCATGCTCTAGTCGCCGGGTCCTACTACATGTCCGCGCACACTATTGAAGGCGGAGGGAATGCTTTAGTCAAAGCCTATGAAAAAAGGTTGAAGGAACTGAATGTTGAGTGCTTCTGCGGAAACCGTGTGGAGTCAATACTGATCAACGATGCCAAAGAGGTTGAAGGTGTCACCCTCAATACAGGAAAGAATCTTTCAACCAGATCATGTATTTGGACGGCTCACCCACATGGATTGATCAAAGCGACACCGGATTCGGCTTTCCGTCCTGCCTTCAAAAAACGTCTAGCGATCCTTGAAGATACGACCTCAGCCCTAATGTTATTCGGCATCTGTGAGGAACCCATAGAAAGCCTAAACGGCCGCAACATATTCCTTTGGCCCGGTGGGTCCTTCGACGACAACCTCAATGGACGCTCAAATCAAAACGAAAGCATCATCTATCTGTCTTCAACCTATGATAAAAAATCAAAAAAGACGGCAATCACGGCAATAACGCCTCAGCCATATGGCCCCTATGCCCAATGGAAGGACTCAAAACGTGGCAACCGTCCCCCAGAATACGTAGAGCACAAGAAAAACGTTCTTGAAACGTTCAAACAAGAAATATTTCGGCGCGCCCCAGAACTTCAGGGCTCAATCGAGTTTATTGACGGCGCAACGCCTTTAACACTCAAAGACTATTGTGCAACGCCGACCGGCAGCCTCTACGGACTCAAACATTCCGTGAACCAATTCAACCCGGCCCCGATCACAAAGGTGTCAGGCTTAACGATTGCAGGCCAAGGGATAGTAGCCCCAGGGATACTCGGGGCCATCGTCTCTGCATATCTTACCTGTGGCATACTCATCGGGCATGACCACCTGCACAAAGAACTAAGGCAGCACGCATGAAACGAGTTGTTATAACCGGTATGGGAGCAGTTTCTCCCTTTGGCACAGGAACAGACTCACTCATGAAGAGCCTAAGTGCTGGCGATAGTGGCATCCGGTCCATGGATGATTTTGCACAAATCACCGGACTTAAACCAACAATTGCCGGTAAAGTCCCAGACTACAATGCAAAATCAATCCCCCGTAAATTTCGGCGCACAATGTCGCCAATGTCAATATTTGCCACTCTGGCCGCCCAAGAAGCCATTTCCCAAGCCGGACTCAACAAAGATATCCTTAGTGGAGGGACAACTGGACTATCTGTCAGTTCAACAGTTGGCAGCGTTCAGGCACTCCAGTCTTTCTTCACCACATTTTTGAATGGGTTCAGCATCGAGGAAATCAAAGCAACAGAGTTCTTCAAGATCATGAACCACAGTTGTGCGGCAAACCTTGCTCAGTGCTTTGAAATCACCGGCAGGGTCATGGCGCCGTCTGCGGCTTGCTCTACAGGATGCCAGACCATCGGACTGGCAGCAGAGGCCATTGCTATTGGAAAACAGGATATAATGCTTTGCGGTGGAGCCGACGAGCTACACCCTCTCACCGTTGGCACATTCGATATTATTCAAGCAGCTTCGACCGGTTACAATAAACAACCAACGTCCACTCCCCGTCCGTTTGACCGCGACAGAGACGGAATTGTCTGTGCTGAAGGTGCTGGCATTCTTGTATTGGAATCTCTCGATTCAGCACAGGAACGGGGAGCTGATATTCTGGCAGAAATCATTGGTTTCTCTTCAACTGCAGATCCATCAAACCTTGCCAGCCCCAGTTCGGCTGCTATAGCCCGATGCATGCAACTCGCACTCGACGACGCAGGCATTCCGCCTGAAGCAGTGCAATACGTCAATGCACATGCAACCGGCACCAAGTTGGGAGATGCGGCAGAAAATTCGGCCATTGCGTCTCTCTTTGGGAGCAAGCCACTTGTCAGTAGCCTCAAAGGGCACCTTGGGCATACCATGGCTGCCAGTGGGGCACTTGAAACAATTGCCACAGTCTTAATGATGAATAATGGGCTTGTGGTTCCAACAAGAAATCTGATAAACATCGCACCGGACTGTATGGGAAGCAGGCACATCAGACAAATCGAACGCCAACCAGTTTCAATGGCGCTAAAAAACAGCTTCGCCCTTGGCGGAATTAATACATCGATAATTCTCCGGAGAGATAATGACTGACCTAGAAGCAATACAACTTACCAACGAACTACTTGCTGAAGAATTTGAACTCGAACTTGACCAAATGAAACCAGAGGCATTGTTCAAAGAAGACCTTGAACTCGACAGCCTTGATGCTGTTGATATGGTTATTGTTCTTGAACAGGCTTTCAATTTTAAAATCAAAAAAGATGAAGCCTTTAAGAAAATCCGCTCTTTGGGCAATCTCCATGATTTCGTTCTCGACAAAAAGAATGAGCACCCCACCGCTGTATCAAATACTTAAAAAAACAAGCTCGCCTCACCCGGCATAAGAAATCGGCAAAAAAAAGAGTAGCCAATAAAAAGCGACTTGGTCTATAACCCAAACTCTTTATAGCAAATCATTACCTGGGAGGCTTTTCATGCAAAAATGTTTCAAGTTGTTATTCCTCATAGCCCTTATGACTCTCGCCGGTTGTGCCTCTGCATTGATGGCCAAAACCGAAGATGGGATGAAACCGTACAACCCAGACCCGGAAAAGGCCACCGTCGTCTTCATGCGCCCATCTGCTTTTGGGGGTGCGATTCAGTCCTCTGTCTACCAGTACGACCAAACTGACCCAAAATTCATTGGCATCATTTCTACTAACTACAAGATCGCTTACCAAGCAGAACCGGGGCAGCACACTTTCATGGTCGTCGGAGAAAATGCAGACTTTCTGGAAGCAGATCTCGCTGCCAACCACATATACTACGTGACAGTTGAACCCCACTGGGGCGCTTTCAAAGCCCGTTTTTCCCTTGACCCGATTCCAGAATCGGAATTTGCCACCGAAGATTTCAAAGACGATTTAGCTGAATGTCATTTCGTCCAAAACACCCCAGCGTCCTTGCAGTGGTTCGGTGACAACAAGGCGGATATTATCGAGAAACACGACTATTTTTACACAAAATGGCAAGAAAAGCCTGCGGAAGAACGACACCGCCTCGCCAAAACAGACGGACGTCCACTCTAAACAGCCTTGGCCGGGACATCCCGGCCATTTTTATTTATTATGAACACCCTACGCACCATATGGATCAACCTCGGTATCTACACAGGCACCGTTATTTGGACTATCACGGGGATTCTTGCTTCACCCTTTGTCTACGTACTGTTGCGAAGCACAAAAAAATACACTCACGCCAAAGCTGCTCGCAAACTGATATGGATATATGGCCGTGTCTGGATAAGAATGGTTTCCCTATTCACACCGATTCACTTGCCCGAAGACGACATACCATCTCCTTGCGTACTTGTTGTCAATCACGCCTCTTTTTTTGATGTGTACTTCATAGGGGTTCTACCTCAGTGGAATGTTTGTCTAGCGGTCCGCGACTGGCCTTTTAGCATCCCTTTCTTCAAACCCTTCATGCTTGCTGCAGGATACATCAACACTGAAAGCTCTGAACCGGGACATGTCATTGCACAATCCGTCAAGACTATTCAGGACGGCTGCACAATGATCTATTTCCCAGAGGGAACACGAAATTCGACCGGTAATTTAAGACGATTCTATTCTGGTGCTTTTCACACTGCCCTTACAGCAAATGTTCCAGTCGTTCCTCTTTGTATTTCAGGTACAAACACACTTCTACCCAGGGGGGCGAAATGTATCCGACCTACAACAATAAAGACCCGCTTGCTTCCTCCCGTATATCCAGATAGATATCAGCGACTCGCTAATGGACATATCGCGATGCGAAAAGATGTCAAAAAAATCATGACTCAAGCTCTTCAGGAAATGGCTGTATAAAATTACCAAACTCAAACAAGGCGATGAGGATAAAAATGACCAGACTAACAATGCTTCTCTTGGCACTCACAAGCATTCTCATGCTGGCAGCATGTCGAACTGCTCCAGTCTATAACGTCAACGACGCAGCGGTCCCATCTCCACAGAACAATCCTCTAACCATGCCACAAATTGAAGAAGCAATCGTCAAAGCAGGCGCCGGACTGGGCTGGAATATGAGAGCAATCAAACCAGGACTTGTCGAAGCTACATTGAATATTCGTGCCCACCAGGCTGTTGTTAACATCACCTACAATCAAAAAGACTACAACATTGTTTACAAAAGCAGTAGCAATCTCAAATACAACGGCACCAAGATTCACAGCAATTACAACGGATGGGTTAAAAACCTGAGTCAAGCGATCAACAACAATCTCGCAACAAAGCAGTACCAATAGATACGTCGAAGAGGTGGAATACTTTCTACCGCTCTGCTTAAAGGAATAAAATGTCTGGCAATAGATGCTGGGGTAGTCCTTTCACGGACACCGAGATCACGGATGCCAAAGATAATGGCAAGCTCCTGACCATGGAGCTTGAGTTAAGTCGAATCTGCAACCTCAAGTGCATATACTGCTACGCAGAATCCGGCAGCCAACTTGCCAACGAACTCTCGTTTGACGAAATTGTTAATGCTCTAGATCAAGGAGTAGAACTCGGCGTACGCAAAATCATCGTCCTCGGTGGAGGCGAACCCTTGGCATATCCGCGTATCATGGATGTACTGCGCGCCATTCGCGAAAGGAACCTTGAAATCGAGCTCTTTACTAACGGAACCTTACTAACACAGGAAATCGTCGAAGAGCTCAAGAGACTGGAAGTCAATCCTGTCATCAAATTCAATAGCCTGCGCCCAGAAATTCAGGACCACCTCGCCGGTAAGGTTGGCGCCTTTGAATCCATACAAAAGGGACTAGAACTGTTACAAAAAGCAGGCTACCCTAACGACACCCTTTCCTTAGGGGCGCAAACAGTTATTTGCCAACCAAATTACGACGAATTACCCACGATGTGGCGTTGGCTACGTTCCAAAGACATCATCCCCTATTTCGAGACTATCACTGAACAAGGTCGAGCCAAACAGCATGGAGATCTTGTTGTCACGCCCTCAAAACTGCAACAGCTATTCGACAAACTTTCCCAAATCGACCGAGATGAATTTGGTATAGAGTGGGAACCCAAACCTCCTGTCGCAGCCTTTACCTGTCAACGTCACCTCTATTCCTGCACCGTCACCTCACTCGGCGATATCATCCCCTGTCCCGGAGTTGACATCCCAGCCGGCAACATTCGACAAATGACGATAAAAGACATCATAGCCAAAAGTGATGTTTTCAAAAATCTTCGCAACATTCGTGAAACCATCAAGGGCAAATGCAAGGACTGCGACTTGAGCAATGAGTGCTACGGCTGTCGAGGTATGGCCTATCACCATACCGGTGACTATCTTGCCTCGGACCCGCTCTGTTGGCGCAACACACCAGTACAGACAATGCAGCTCCCACTACCAGCGTGTAAAGTCATCCCGCACCGCGACTCCATGTTGCTCATAGATACACTTGTCACATCTATGCAGGGGCAAGGACGGGCTGAAACGACACGACCTGCCACATGCATTGCCTCAGAGGCTTCAAGTGTACTCACCCCCCTGATTTTTGTGGAACTCATAGCCCAAACATATGCCGCCGTTAAAGGATGGGAAATAGCCCAGGCAGGCAAGGAGTTCCCAATAGGCTACCTTGTCGGCGTACAAAAGTTTGAAATACTAAAACCAGCGCACGCTGGTGACAGGCTTGTCATCGATGTTTCCACTGTTGGGGAATTTGAGGGTTTTGCCATCGTTGCAGGAACGATCTTAAACAAGGACGAAATCCTGGCTACAGGCAAAATAAAACTATGGGTTCCTCAAGGAGAAGGCGAGTAATGAGATATGTAATTGCCATACTCTGCATTGCCCTTCCACTTATGGCTTGGGCTAATCAATCAAGTATGGAACCAAACAAACAGTTGCTGGTGGAGCTTCAACTCAAAGCAAAACAGATCCAGAGCATTTCCAGCCATTTTTCACAGGAAAAACACTTGGAGATGTTTGATGAAGTTCTCGTATCCAAGGGGCGTTTCGCATTTCAAAAACCAGCGAGTCTACGCTGGGAATACCTAGAACCTTTTCGTGCAGGATTCCTACTCAATGACGGAACGGGAAAGGAATGGGATGAAGCCTCTGACAATGAACGAAATTTCACGTTGGAATCATCACCAGCCATGTCCATGGTCGCCAGTCAGATAATGGCATGGACGACGTTTGACATTGAATGGCTTGAAAGCCGGTACACAATACAGCTAACCGATACAACTCCAGTCACTCTTGAATTATGCCCCCGCGGCGATGCCGCCAAAGAATTCCTTAAATACCTTACCGTCACCTTTTCTGCTGACAACCGCACCATCAGCTTGCTTGAACTCCATGAAACCGATGGAGATTTTACACGTATATCCTTCGACAATCCCAGAATCAACGACATCCTGGCAGAAAAAACCTTCACTGCGGTCCGATGAATCCCAGCCTTAGCATCCACCACGCATATGACTTTCTCAAAGACAAGAGACGAGTGCTATATTCTCTCAGTCTTATCCTCTTGTTTCTATGTCTCGTCACTTTTGCCAGATCTCCCATTCGAGCAGATATTCAAACGATGCTCCCTGAAGGCAAAGACGGTAGCTTGGCACGCGACTTTGAAATGCTATCTCATTCCAGCTTGACCAATAATATATTTATCTCAATACGGGCTAAAAGTAGTGCAAACCAAAAAGACCTGCTCGATGCTGCAGACTTGATGGCCAAAGAACTCTCTTCCCCGCATTTCAACATGATAGAGCCTGCCTCCGTACAACCGGTTAAGGTCATTGAATTCCTTTTGGACAATGCACCAAACCTCATGAGTATAGATGACCTTGATCGTGTTGAGAAACTTCTGAAGCCAAACCAGATTCAAACCAAACTGGCTCATAATTATCGAGAATTATCATCACCGCAAGGCATTGCCATGAAGTCGCTTATCCGTCGCGACCCACTTGGATTCCGCAACATACTTGCTCCCCGTCTCAAGACCTTTGAGGCATTGTCTGAAGCAACCATCGCAGAAGGGCATGTCTTCAGCAATGACCGAAAAGCCATTCTACTCACAGCCAAGTCTGATATAATGTTAACCGACGCAGATGGTTCAGCCCAATTGTTGACTCAATTCAACGAAGCCAAAAACAAACTCCCCACGACAATCGAAGCAGAATTGGTCAGTGGTCATGTTCACACGAATGCAAACGCCACGACCATCAAACAGGACCTCCTAACTATATCCACAGTTGCTCTAGTGGCCCTGTCATTACTCTTCGTCCTGTATTTCCGTTCATTCCAAGCCATCGGAGTCTTCCTGGCCCCTCTCGTTGCCATGTGTGCGGCTCTCGGTGCATTAGCTGTCTTCAACGATTCGGTTTCAGCCATCGTCATTGGCTTCGGAGCAGTATTAATCGGAATATCAATTGATTTCGCCATGCATGTTTATTTCGCAATTGCACGCCACCCCGGTAATCCGGGTGAAGCAGCTCATGCCGTTTCAAGACCGATTCTCTTCTGTGGTTTGACATCCTGTGCCGCCTTTGGGGCTCTTTTCCTGTCCGGCATGCCCGGCATCAGACAACTCGCGCTGTTCTCCATCACAGGTCTGGTTGCATCGGCTATATTTTCGCTTCTGGTTCTTCCTCATTTGTGCAGGGGAGCCCGTATTGTGCATAAACAAAAACTCGGCAACAACTCGATTATCCAACACCCAAAGTCCATGCTTGCTCTATGGGGCATCGTCATGGCTACCTGCCTCTGGTTTGGCTCCTCTGTCAGTATCGACCCTGACCTGAGAAGCATTGGATATGTCCCCAAATCCGTTCAGGAAGCTGAACAGCGCTTTAACGAAACCTGGGGCAACATAAGGGAAAAAGCTGTCATCTTCGCTGAAGGAAAAAATCTTAGAGAAGCCCTCAGCAAGAACGAACGCACCAGAAGCGCGCTTGCCGCCAACCTCCCGAATGTCAAAGCGGTAAGCATGGCCCCATTAATCCCCTCATTAGAAACCCAAGCCCGAAATCGTAAAGAATGGTCAGCCTTCTGGTCTCCAGAACGCCGACAGACAACAGTCGACCATATCCAAAATCAAGGGAAAGCCATAGGTTTCTCAAGGAAAGCATTCAAACCTTTTGAGCATTTTCTATCTGCCCAGCCTGAAGACATTGCTCCCGCGGAACTGGACAAAGCCAGCCTGGGTTTTCTGATTGATATGTTCATGCCCAAATCCCAGTCTGGAAAAATCACCCTGGTGACATTCCTTCCCAGCTCAAAAGACATTCAAGAGTTCTTTTCACCCGAGATGGAACACGAGCTTGGAGTTCGACTTATTTCAAATTCCAGATTCAAAGCATCGCTGGAAGAAGCGATGGACAACGACATTAAACACTTCATCTCCATTTCCGGACTGACCGTTGGACTTCTTGTTTTCGCCCTTTTCCGAGATGTAAGACGCTCATGCCTAGCGCTTCTTCCGGCTACAACGGGTATTGCCATGGTGTTTGGCCTTCTCGGCCTTACCGGCACCTCTCTCAATCTGTTTCATATCACTGCTCTGCCCTTGATCATTGGCCTCGGAGCGGACTATGGAATATTCCTTGTAAACCGCGAGACTCAACTATCCAAACTAGCGACAATCGCTGCGGTTAAGGTGTCAGGTCTGACGACACTGGCAGGCTTCGGCGTCCTCGTCTTAGCGAAGCACCCGTCCCTTCACTCCTTAGGCATCACTGTCCTGGTTGGAGTCGGCGCAGCTTTGATTTCTGCTCTCTATATGATGCCACATCTCCTGAGGAGGCATCCATGAAGCTCTCATCTCTCATAATTGCCCTCTTTATCCTGAGCGCATGCACGACAACAAACAACACGGCACCCAGTCCAGGCTCCCTTTGCTCGGCTGACAGCAACACTCTGGATTCACAATGGTACAACCAGAAACATACATACCGTCTCCGACATGGGGGCATTCTTCAATTAAGAGAGAAGACAATTCCCATCACAGGATTTATGGTACTCGACACCAATAGTACAACAGCCGATGTTGTCATCCTGGCTGGCTTAGGCATCAAGCTCGCAACCTTGAAGATTTCCCAAGATTCATACAAAATAGTCTACGCCAGTCCCGTTGCAAGACGCATCCCGCACTTCTTCGAACAATGTGCCTTTTCTATTCAACACACATTTTTAAAGGGCTTCCCAAAGGAGGAAAGCCCTTGTTCCATGGTTAACGGCATGCGTGAGTATGTCGAAGAAACCCTAGAGGGAACACTGCATTCCAGAATTGACCCTTTGTCTGATTCCATGACAGACAAAGTTCTTGAATCAAATAATAAAATCTGGACTGTACAGTATCAGGGAACAACAGATATCAATAACACCCGCTTTCCCGAGAAAGTCACGTTCAACCATATCACTCGAAACTATACTGTCATCCTGCGACTCAAGAGCGCCGAAATACAATGAGCATACTCGAAAATGCGATAATCGCTGCAGGAGCACAAATCCAGGTTAAAGGCGACGAATTCATGAAAGAATTCACCTTCGAAGCCGATTTCATCGGATTTGACGGCCATTTCCCAGACAACCCGATACTGCCTGCCGTCGTTCAGCTTATGGCTGGCACTGTTGCAACCGGAGAAGCCGTAGGAGAGCAACTTTTTGCGAACGGTGTAAGCCGAGCAAAGTTTCTCAAGCAGATCAGACCGGGAAACCTTCTTCTGGTGAAGGGTACACTGACGGCAAAAGATGAAATCATCACTGCAGCGATTAAGATGTCAGTCGATGGGGAAATCGCATCGACATTTCAAATCAAGTTAACCCGCCAGGGGGAACAATGAGAAAGCCCTACTTTAAAGGAATCGACGGTGCCCCTGAACCTTTGAGAGCCACTTTTAAACGTAAAGTACGTTTTGAAGAAGTAGATCCTCTTGGCATCGTATGGCACGGACGCTATCCCAGCTACTTTGAAGACGGAAGAGTCACACTCGGACATTTGAACGGCATCGGCTACCTGGATTTTAGGGAACAAAATGTAGCTGCGCCCATCAAACAGATGCACATGGATTACATTAAACCCCTCTATTACGGTGACACTGCTCATATCGAGGCCATCCTTCACTGGAACGAAGCGGCACGGCTCAACTACGAATTTATCATACGCAACGACACCGGAGAAATAACCACTACCGGCTATACGGTGCAGCTTTTTATAGACAGTAACCAAGAACTGATGATGTTCTTGCCAGATTTCTACATGAACTTCCTTCAGCGCTGGAAAGCCGGAAAACTGTAAATGGCTCGCATCCTACTCATATCAACGAACACCACGACCGAACCGTATCCGGTATACCCGCTCGGGATGTCAGTGATCGCCTCTGCGCTAAACGCAGCAGGCCACACTGTCAGACAATTCGATTTCCTCATGGCCAAGTCCAGCCTTGAGTGCCTCGGGCAGGCGTTAATTGAGTTTCGTCCTGACATGACAGGAATTTCCCTGCGCAATATTGATAATGTGGACTCTCTTTCATCAGACACAAACTGGTATCTCGGGAATGTAAAAGAAGTCACCGCCTTCCTGAAAGCACAGGAACAAACTGTCATAGTCGGCGGCCCTGGATTCTCCCTGATGCCTGATGACATACTTGATTTTCTCGGTGCCGACCACGGAGTGGTTGGGGAAGGCGAACGAAAAATAGTCAAACTCGTCTCCATGATTGAATCCGGAGTCAAAACCCCAAAAATATTTAAAGCGGAATCGGGATTACAGTCGAAGGACATGCACACTCCACTTTGGGATCAGGCCCTCGTAGATTTCTATTTAGAACAAAGCGGCATCGTGAACATACAGACCAAGCGAGGGTGCGAAAATAGATGCAACTATTGCTCATACCCTACCATCGAGGGAAGAGTCATCAGGCCTAGAGATGCCGCAGAGGTTGCGGAAGAAATTGAAAAACTGCACAGAAAATTCAACGTTGAAACCATATTTTTTACCGACTCTGTTTTCAACGACAGTCACGGACACTACCTTGAAGTTGCAGAACACCTTGCAAGACGGAATCTGCCTGTCCAGTGGAGTGCATTTTTTCAGCCGACCCTTATCAAAACAGCAGATCTCAAGCTCCTCAAACGTTCTGGTCTGCAGGCCATGGAAGTGGGAACAGATGCTTCTACCGATGCGACCCTTACAGCAATGGGAAAACCATTTCTATTTGAGGACGTCATCCGCTTCAACAAAGCCTGCGTATCTGAACACATCCCTTGTGCCCACTTTGTCATATTCGGTGGTCTTGACGAAACCCCGAAGACTGTCCAACAGGGAATCAATAACCTGAATGAACTGGACAACTGTGTCGTTTTTCCCTTTTCCGGCATCAGACTGTATAAGGGGACCCCTCTTTACTCACACGCAAAGCGAGAGGGCATTATCTCACCAGACACATCACTCCTTAAACCACTATATTATTTTTCACCCCAAATTGATCCAGACGCCATGAATGAAGCTCTTATCAAGGGCTTTTCAGGAAGGAGAGACCGGATATTCCCTCCGTCCGACGGCCAGGACAGGATGAATGTATTGCGACGTTTCGGCTATCGAGGACTTTTATGGGATACGCTTATCAAGTTTCCAGAAACCGAAAAGCAAGCTCAACCAATAAAGGACACGGTATGGGCATAAAAAAAACAGACGCACTCATCGTAATACCCGTCTACAATCACGGGACAACGCTTCGCCAGGTTGTCGAAGAGACTCTGGCCATTCATCCCGACGTCTTGGTCGTTGACGATGGAAGTACGGACTGCGGCACCGACACCATAGCAGACCTTCCGGCACAGATTATCCGTCATGAAAACAATAAGGGTAAAGGGCAGGCAATACTGACCGCAGTGGCAGAAGCCAGAAGGCTCAAAAAAACCCACATTATTACTCTTGATGCAGATGCTCAGCACTTCCCTTCTGATATTCCTTCATTCAACGTGGCCATTGAAGCTGAACCACGGGCCATATTCATTGGAGCGCGACGGTTTACAGTCCCCAACATACCTGCTTCTTCTAAATTTGGTCGCAGTTTTTCCAACTTCTGGCTCCGGGTCCAGACTGGCTTAAAAGTATCCGATGTCCAGTGCGGTTTCCGCGCCTACCCAATCGCAATATTCGATGCCATCAAAACATCAGAGCGTCGATTTGCCTTTGAAATCGAAGTTCTGGTCAAGGCAGCATGGGCCGGATATCCGCTCATGGACGTGGACATAGATGTCTTTTACCCCACCCCCGAAGAAAGAATTTCACATTTCAGGGCTCTCAAGGACAATGTGGAAATCTCACTTATGAATACTCGATTGACTGCACGGTCCTTCCTCCCGCTTCCTCACCGGCAATACACGGAAAATGAAGACGGCAAGGTAAGTCCGATTCATCCTCTTAAATCTCTTCGTATATTGCTGGAAAAAAACAAAACACCAAGTTCACTGGCCTTGGCTGGCACACTCGGCATGCTTCTCGGGACTCTTCCCTTGATAGGACTTCATTCACTATCAATTGTTATTATCCTTGGATACTTTCGGCTCAACAAGATCACAGGGCTGGCTGTCAGCCAACTTTGTATTCCACCCTTCGTTCCGGCCTTATGCATCGAAGTGGGCTACTACATACGCCACGGACATTTTCTTACCGACATATCACTCCAGACACTCGGCTATGAAGCTCTCGACAGAATTTGGGAATGGATGCTCGGCTCTCTGGTCCTCGGCCCAGTGCTGGGACTGAGCATAGGAATTGTGATTTATCTGATGGCCCTCGCTGTTAAAATACGATTAAACCGCAAGGGAACCACTGCATAATCAATACAAAACTATTTCCAATGAATATGAACAAAAAAAACAATACAGCATGGTCCAGCCGAAGCCTGGCCTCGGCATTTGCCCATAAAATATTCTACTATGCCATCAGGATAGCAGGACGGGGCATCGCCTATTTCATGCTTTTTTTTGTTGTGGGATTCTACACTTGTATCCCAAAGATAAGAAATCGCTCCCGAGAATATCGAATCAAAAGATTTGGCGAACGCTCATTCCTAGGCGAGCTGACCGATTGCTTCAGACTACAAATGGAATTCGGCAAAATGCTTGTCGATCGCGCTGTAATGGGAATTCTTGGTGAATTCATCATGTCTGCGACTGAACAAGACAAACAAACAATGACTGACCTGATTTCACAAGGGAGGGGGTTGATTCTTATCACTGGACATGTTGGGTGCTGGCAACTCGGCATGTCGGTCCTTGACTCGCTAGACGTTCCCAAAGCCGTGGTCATGTACCGAGATGACTCTGACGTGGACAAGCATTACTTTGAACATAATAAAAAGACAAATGAACTCCCATTCACCATCATCGACCCACGCAGCCCCATGGGTGGCACCCTTGAAATGATGAATGTACTCAAGAAGGGCGGCATCCTCTGCATGATGGGCGATAGAAATTTTGGAAGCCCAAATGGAATCGTTGACGTTAATTTCATGAATGGCAATATTAACGTTCCCATTAGCGCGTATAAGATCGCTTCCGCCATGGAAGTTCCCATTATTGCAACCTTCTCACACCGCACCGGAGCGGGCCAAGGACAAATTTGGATTTCAAGGTTAATTGATGTTCCCCAAAATCTAGGACGCAGCATGGATGCATACCGCCCTTACGCCCAACTGTTTGCTGACGGCTTGGACGAGTTCGTCGATGCGCACCCATTTCAATTCTACAACTTCTTCAACATGTGGAAAAACGCTGAGTAATATATGAGCCTCAAAGATAAGATCAAAAAGACACTGGTACAGGAACTGGACCTCATCGACATCAACCCCAACGAAATCAATGATAAAGATCCTCTTTTCGGAGATGAAGGACTTGGCTTGGATTCTCTGGACGCAGTTGAGATAGTCGTCCTGGTGCAGAAGTTCTTTAACGCCGAAATCAAGGATATTGAAGAAGGGAAGATTGCACTTCAGTCGGTCAACTCGCTCGCCAAATTCATCGAGGAAAAGCAATAACCATGTCGGATCTCGGGACTATAAACATCATCGGAGCCGCTTGCATATGTGCTGCCGGTGCAACTCTCGACGACTGTATGGATTCAATGCTCGCAAAACGAGGTGCCCCTGTTGCACCTTCGCTATTCAAATGCGAGCTGACAGAAATCTACCCCGTTTTCGAAGTACCAAACGAATTCATAAACAATTCCAGTCCTCATCTGACAAGAACCGCAAATCTGTTGAGAGCGACTGTCGACGATGCTTTTACAGGTTCCGGCATATCTCACAAAAACCTTGAAAGCCTCAAGGTCGGCGTATGTATCGGTACATCAGTCGGGGCGTCGCTCAGTTTTCTCGACTTCTACAGAACATGGAAACAGGGTAGGCACCCAGAACTTGACCCTATTCATCGCTACCTGAAAAGCAATCCGGCAGACATCATCGTAAATCAATATGCACTGGACGGACCAAGCCAAACGGTCGTCAATGCCTGCACTTCAGGTACAGATGCTATTGGCATCGGCGCATCCTGGATACGGCACGGTCTCTGCGACATCGTCATTGCTGGCGGCACCGACGAACTCAGTGAAATATCATACAATGGATTCGCAAGCCTGAAAATCACCAGCCCGGAACCCTGTCGCCCTTTCGACAAGGACCGTAGCGGGCTCAACCTTGGCGAAGGAGCTGGAGTACTTCTGCTTGCGTCTGACAATGCTGTAGATAAACTTTCGCCCAGAATTCGGGGCAAGGTCCTCGGGTATGGCACTTTCGGCGATGCTCACCACCTAACCGCCCCACATCCAAAAGCGCGCGGACTAAAAATGGCTCTGAAAGCTGCATTTAAAAACACTACTCTTGGGTATGGAGATATTGACTTCATCAACGTTCATGGAACCGGCACTCCAACAAATGATCATGTGGAAGGACTCGCTCTGCAGGAGATATTCCCCACAACACCATATTCCGCCACCAAGGGATTCACCGGACATACTCTCGGTGCGGCGGGAGCTATTGAAGCAGCATTCACCCTGGCGTGTATGGAGCGGGGAGAACTTCCCCCAAGCAAAGGATTTGCAGAAGTTGATCCCGGGATAGGCTGTAGGCCCATCGCCGAACGGACCCAAAAGTCATGCCGATATGCTCTCTCCCAATCCCTTGCCTTTGGAGGGAACAATTCCGTTCTCATCCTTGAAGGAGGTGAAGGCATATGAACGTGACTATCAAGGGGATCGGCATCGCGGCACCATTCGGAGGAAAAGCCGAACTCAAGGCGACGGTTTTGGGTGAAATCCCTCCGAACGCCCCGCCGCTATACAAAACTACGACAGACAAGTTAAGCAAGTTCATTCCTGCTCGAAAACTCAGACGCATCGACCACTTCACTCGCATGGCGCTTCTGGCCGCATTCCGAGCGCTTGATGATGCCAACAAGGTGAAAGACCTCCCCCAGAATCTCGGTATTATTCTTTGCACCGGCTATGGTCCCTCTCAGACCACATTCGACTTTCTGGATTCGATCATCGATGATGGAGCCAAACTCGCTTCGCCCCTCGCCTTCTCCCATTCGGTGCACAACATCCCAACTGGTGTTCTTTCTCTACTATTGGGTGCGCCCTGCCCCCAGACAACCATCTGCCAGCTAACAAATCCCGTCATGACAGGCCTTCAGACAGCTGCGTTATGGCTGGCTGAAAAACGGGTCGAATCCGTACTCTTTGGTGCCGTAGATGAGACCACTCCCCTTTTGGAAGAAAATGCACACAGGCTCGCCATGGAAAAAGGACGTGAGATCAGCACTCCCGTCAGCGAAGGGGCTGTCTTCTTTCTCCTCAACAATCAAGAGCATGGGTACGCAACCATTGAAACGAATACGTCTCTTTCTGAACTCAACAACATACCGCTTTTCAGCCACCGCGAACTCCCTAACGCATTGAACCTCGGAACTCTTTTCGGAGCTCTCCCGGTCACAGGAGCCTTCAACCTGGCCGCGGCTGCATTGTCCATAGAAGGAACAGATCGCAATGCTGGCTACAATGAAGGAAACACGTGGTTACAAGTCTCAGGTCGAACCCATGCATAACTTTTTATTGACCACCGATGACTTTCAAGAAATCCTTTCAAGCCTTCTTTTAGCCGAACTGCCATACGCAGCTCGAATGCAGTTCACTGAAGGGGCATCCCTGACGCCAGCCTTTGTGCCCACAACACAACTCCTCCCCAATCTTGCTGAGATATCCAGCAAGGTGAGCGCGATGTTTCATACCCCAACGCCTCACACGCTGGGAGCCTGTTCACTCCGTCAGTGGGCCGAAGCACTTCACGAAGATTGGGGAAACGAAAAGCAGGACATCACCTTCTTCACATCAGGAAGCACTGGAGAACCGACCCCTGCAACACAAGCATTCGCAAATCATGAACAAGAAGTTACCGCGCTTGCAGAGATTTTTCATGAACGAAAACGTGTTGTCAGCTTCGTCCCAAGACATCATATTTATGGATTTCTCTTCTCGATACTTCTTCCCAAAGCATTAGGTGTTGAAGTCAAATGGGCGGTTCCAATTCCCACACCGGGTTTAACCGAGAGTCTTCAGAAAGACGACCTTATCGTTGCCTTTCCACTCTTTTGGGAAAAACTCAAAGAAATGAAAATACAGTTCAGCAGAGATCTTTACGGTGTCACATCAACCGGACCATGCCCTGCAGAAACCATCCATGCGCTCAAACAGAACGGCCTAAAACGAATCTATGAGATATACGGTTCATCAGAAACCGGTGGCGTAGGCTACAGAAAAGACCCTACCTCCGGGTACACCTTACTCCCCTTCTGGGCACGGACAGATGATGAATCCTGCCTGCAAAGAACTAACTCCAATCATGGAAACCAAGAGTACGCACTTCAAGACATCTTGAATTGGAACGACGCCACAACCTTTACTCCCATGCGAAGGACCGACAATGCTGTCCAAGTGGCCGGAATAAACGTTTACCCATCACACGTTCGAAAGATACTTCTTGAGCATCCGTCAATTGCCGATTGCGCCATCAGGTTAATGAGGCCTAAGGAAGGGACCAGACTAAAGGCACTGATAATCCTCAACGACAAGGACAGTGACTTGACTCATCTTGAGTTCTCAATAAGAAAATGGGCCAAGAGTCGCCTCAGTCCATATGAACTTCCTGCCGCGTGGACTTTCAAAGACGAAATTTCAACCAACACACTCGGCAAAGCCCAAGACTGGTAAGGTGAACACAGTTCTCACTTTTCAAAACATAACATCTACAGTATAAAGTTCATTATTCAGAAAAACTACGTGGAGGAATCTATGTTCAAGAAAATAGCTATTTCGCTACTTGTGATTGCCCTTTCTATTTCTGCCTTTGGATGCGCTAAAATGGGTGAAGCTACCGGAAAAGCCATCAAGGAAGTAAAAGAAATGCCAGGAGAATTCCATGATGGATATAGCAAAGGGCGCAATTCAGAAGAGGATAAGAATTAATTTTTAAGACAACGAATTCGTAATCAGTAGGTCGTCAGTTCAATTCTGATTCCTGGCTCCAACAATTGTAGGCAGTTACGCAAACGCGCAGATACTTTTTTTGGGGTTCATCCGGGCCGAAGGTACTTTTGACAAAATGAAAGGACATGGCGTCCAACCGATGAGAACACTACCAACCATCGAAAGGAGAACGCCATGTCCACAAGCTTCATCTACCATGCCTTCGGACTGCAATGCCATGGCTACGTTCGTCAGGAGTTTGTAGCAGGCAATGTCACTCTATCCATTCGCGCAAAACAAAGACTTGTCTGCGGCCCTCAATGCAGCTCCCGTAACATTATCAAACGTGGTAATTCAGAACGATGGGTAAAGACTGTTCCAACAGGGCACAAGCCAGTATGGCTGGTTGTTCCAGTTCAACGAATTGGTCGTCGTGATTGAGGGAAGGCTCACAAATCCTGTGGGGGGGGCTGACAGGCTCTTAAGAAAATGCCCTTGCCTCGGCAAAAGTCTAAGGTTATCAGTCAGGAGGCAAGGCAAGGGAGACCAAGCTGACCCTCTTGAGAACAACCAGTGAATCTTGTCATACTCCTTACCGAACAAACTCTTTATCAAAAGGCTCATTTCCTTGTGAAGCACCTCCAGCGAATCTTGCTCATCTCCATCGCGATAAGCATCTGCTTTGCCGGAGGATGCTGCGAAAATAAAAAGACCATGCCTGTTGCCGAACACGGCGTGCTCGATCTTTTCAGCTGGAACTCAACTCTGGATGGACCTGTCGCCCTCAATGGCCAATGGGAATTCTATTGGGATCAATTGTTGACTCCCGAGGACTTCGCGGCTGCTAATAACGCCCAGAAAATGAGCGGCTTTCTGAATTTTCCCGGCTTCTGGAAGGGGTATGACCTTAATGGCCAGAGCCTGCCTCGCGAGGGGCAAGCGACATTTCGCCTGCGCATCCTGCCAAGTCCCGAAAATCGCCAACTAACTTTGCGCTTTCTTTCAATTCCGGCCGCCTATCAGATTTGGGCCAACGGAACACTTGTCGCCACAAGTGGGGTGGTGGGAAGAAGCGATCAGACTGAAACGCCAGATCGTTCCCTGGTTCTGACCAAGATTACAAACGATGGATCGCCAATTGATCTGGTGATGCAGATTTCCAACCACTATTTTCACCTGGGCGGCGTGCAGACTCCAATCATGTTGGCTGCACCCGGTTCGTTGGAACAGGCTCATTTTCTCACGTGGAGTTGGGGACTGTTGTTTGTGGGCTGCATGCTGTCCATGGCACTGTACCATTTTATTCTATACATTTTGAGAAATAAAGACATCTCAACATTGTATTTTGGGTTATACTGCGTTGTATCGACTGTATTATTTGTTATGATTGACTATTCCGACTGGTTGGCCCGATCGTATCTTCCAGATGCTGATTTTGTAACAATCAGCAAAATTGTACTCATCTGCTTTGCCTCCTCAGCTTCAATAATATATCGATTTTACAGATCTTTATACACAAAAGAAGTTCCACGCTTCTTAATTTATCTTTGTGACATCCGAGGATTGATTTTTATTTTCATCGTCCTGTTTCTGCCCGGTAGAATTATTTATACATTGCTGTCCGGTTAGGCGACATAGCTCAGTAGCCTGTAATCGTTGTTGATGTCGTCATGGCGATCATCCGGT
>JAEINO010000032.1 GCA_016342345.1 Pseudodesulfovibrio sp.
CTGGCAAGGCGCAAGAAAACATCAAGGCCGACGCGTACTTCCTGTACGCTAGGATTTGAGGTTTTTAAAGCAACGAAGCCAGCGGACAATTATGCAGTGCTTCCTGAACTAAATGTAAATTTTCGGCAAAATTTATTATCTAAAATCAAGCGGATTTTATTGTAAAAAAATTAGGTACACATAAGAGCAAATCGCATTTGCGTTCCGCCGAGCCGAACATGACCTCCGCTCAAGGAAGTCATTCGCAAAATGAAAATACTTGAAGAAAAGAAACGCAAACTCAAAAGGCTTGTCGCTGATCTGGCTCTCGATAGAGTTATGCTCCAGGCTGTGCTGCCAAAAAAGAATAAAAAGGTTTATGTCTATTTAGACACAAACCTTTTTATTCTAATGCCGAAAAGAAGATTTAAAAATCTTCTAGGCTTCCGCATTGTATCAATATATTTTTTTTCATGACTGTGATTAATCCAACTCAAACTGGTTGCGCCAGTCGCCTTCCTCGCTCCATGCGGGTTGTTCATTTTTTGAAAATACAATGTCACCGACCACAGGTGCCACGATAAGCATATAGGGTGACGGTCGATCAAGATCGAACCATGTGGAAAGTTCCTCTTCCATGACCGAGGGGGCGAACGGTCTGAACCCTTCACGACACTTGACCTTGAGGTTGAGCTTCTTTTGCATTTCCGGGTGTCGTGGGTCGCCCAGGATAGACCTGTTGCCCAGAGCACGTGGCCCGTATTCCATGCGCCCTTGGAACCATCCAATGGCATTACCTTGGGAAAGCAGTCCAGCCACATCAGTGCTCAATTCGCTAAAATCGTCATAGCGCTTGAAAGGTGCGGCGTATCGACGGGCCACACGCAGGATGTCATCTTCAGAGAACTGCGGACCGAGATAGGAGCCGGACATGGAATCTTTGGAGTGCGCCGTGCGCCGTGCGCCCTGCCAAATGTGGCGACCGGCAAGGGCTGCACCGAGTGCACCACCAGCATCGCCCGCTGCTGGCTGAATCCAAACATCCTTGAATGTATTATTTCGCAGCAGCTTGCCGTTGGCAACACAGTTGAGGGCCACACCGCCCGCCATGACCAGATTCTCGCAGCCGGTTAGTTCGCGTGCGGTTTCGGCCAGGGTAAAAACAATTTCTTCGGTCACCTGCTGGATGGAGAAAGCCATATCCATGTATGGTTGTGAAATATCGCTTTCAGGCTTGCGCGCCGGAAGGTCAAAAAGTTTTTCCCACTTAGGGGAATTGCACATGGTAAGACCAATGGCGTAGTTAAAGTAGTCCATGTTGAGCAGCATGGAACCGTCTTCGCGTACGTCGATCAGATCATCACCTCTGACAGACGAGTACTTTAAAGGTTTACATGGCGACACCCGCAAAGGTGCAGCCATTTTGGACGATGACAACCTGCTTGAAATTGTAAACAGCAAAGAAAGTGACACACAAGGTGGACTAAAACGCTCCAAATAACACGGAAATGGCTTACAATTTTTATAGTAACCACTTAAAATCTAAAGTGAAAACACATTCAAACTCTCGAAACGCGCTTAACACCCGTTACACACTTAACAGGCGTATTGCCGAAACAACAGCATCCAATAAAACCAACTATTTCAAGGCATAGATTCGTTCAACTTCACCAGTCTGTGCACACTTCCTCCCCCTCAATAACCACGCCACACAGCAATAATGCCGTCAAAGCACAGGGCCGTGTCTATGTTTCAAAAGCTATTCGTATAGAACCTCCAAACGCGCACCTTCAACAGATGCTCAGGTACTATGACTTAAACCAAAAATTGAAGACGCATCACAACGTCTTGAGGTATTCTTCAATTCCCTGGACGAACACGTTCCATAAACCCTACACGACAGACTACCGACTGGAGGACTGATGACAAGCTCCACACACAGTTATATCGGGTCATGGTTGTCCAAATGCCGCCCCCTGCCTGCCTGTTGGCGGCGTTACAGCGCGCGCCGTCTGTTTCGTCCGGTTGAAACTTTCGGAGAGAGTTGGTTGTAGTTTCAATTTGTGTTGATTTTAACAATATTGATAGGTATTAATTATGGGTATTACTGTATTCTTTTCATAATGATGTTTCTTGGTCGACACCGGAGGGTGAATGGATAAAAAAGCTTCATTCGTGTTGATTAAAGCCCTGTCGCAGGCATTGGGCATAAGGCTCTGGTCATCAACAAAGGATTTGCTGCCCATCATACTGGTTATCGCCTTTTTCCAAGGGGTGGTTCTTCAGCAGCCCCTGCCAGATGTAATTGGTGTGCTTGAAGGTGGAGTGCTTGTCGTTCTCGGTCTGACCTTTTTCATTCAAGGCCTGGAGATGGGCCTATTCCCCATCGGTGAGCAGATGGCCCACGCGCTAGCCCGCAAAGGCAGCATCTTTTGGCTCCTGACGTTCTCTTTTGCTCTCGGTTTTTCCACCACCGTGGCCGAGCCCGCCCTGATCGCTGTATCCGAGGAGGCCTCCAGCGTCGCTGCAAAAGGAGGACTCATAGGAACGGACAATGAATCCATGAACCGTTATGCGATGGGGCTACGTCTGTCTGTTGCCTTCTCCGTAGGTGTTTCCATCTTGATCGGTGTCCTCCGCATTCTGAAGGGGTGGCCTGTACACTTTCTCATAATCGGCGGTTATGTGTTGGTGATGGTTATGACCATCTTCGCTCCAAAAGAGATCGTCGGCATCGCTTACGATGCGGGTGGAGTGACCACCTCCACGGTGACCGTCCCGTTGGTTGCGGCACTCGGAGTCGGTCTCGCTTCGATCATCAAGGGACGTAATCCGCTTATTGACGGCTTTGGGCTGATCGCATTCGCATCGCTGTTGCCCATGATAGCAGTGATCGGTTATGGGCTGATCATATTCGGCGCAAGTTGAGGAGTCTCACATGTTTTTTTTCTCCGAGTTTTTCGCCGCACTTATTTCCACCTGCCGCGACGTGCTGCCGATACTTGCCCTGCTGTTGGGGTTTCAGTTGTTTGTGCTTCGGCAGCCTGTCCCGCATCCCAAACGGCTAATCGTAGGAGGTGTGTATGTCGTCGTCGGCCTGGTCTTGTTTTTAATGGGACTTGAAAAAGCCCTGTTCCCACTGGGAAGAATGATGGCGACCCAGCTCTCCGATCCGGCCTTTCTTTGGGGAGGTGTCGCGGCAGCCTCCGACTGGGCCGCATACGGTTGGATATATCTCTTCGCCGCCCTGATCGGTTTTTCGACGACCATAGCCGAGCCGTCCCTCTTGGCTGTCGCCCTCAAGGCAAAGGAAGTCTCTGGAGGCGGCATCAGCCAGTGGGGACTCAGAATAACCGTTGCCTTGGGAGTCGCCGTAGGTATCACCCTGGGGACATTCCGGATAGTAACGGGAACGCCGTTGTATCTCTATATTCTGGTCGGTTACGTTGTTGTTATTGTACAAACGTTTTTTGCCCCCAAGAAAATTATCGCCCTCGCATATGACTCGGGCGGCGTGACGACATCGACGGTCACCGTCCCCCTAGTGGCCGCCCTCGGATTGGGGTTGTCGGAGACTGTGCCGGGCAGAAATCCGGCGCTTGACGGGTTCGGGCTGATCGCTTTCGCAAGCCTGTTTCCGATAATTGCCGTGATGGGATACGCTCAGATGACCCAATGGGTGACCAATCGTAAAAAAAAGATGAACCGGAGGGAGGAAACTCATGAGGTTTAAGCTGATCTTGGCGCTGGTCAAGACACATAAGACCGACGCTGTTGTCGATGCGGCAAAGGCCGTTGGTGCCACCGGAGCAACCATCGTTGCCGGTCGCGGAACCGGGATGCGGGAAGCTATGACTTTTTTTGGTCTTACGTTAGAAGATCAGACTGATATTGTTATGTTCTTGTTGGAGGAACACCTTGTTAAGGTCGTTCTGGCGGCCATTGAGGAGGCCGGTGAGTTTAAAAAACCCGGTACGGGAATTGCCCTGGTGCTTCCTGTGGAGCAGGTTGTCGGTATGGAAAGCCAGATTGAACGGTTCAAGGAAGAGATTCGGGACAAGTATTTGTAAATATTTTCCGGGTCAGGATGATTCTGAACAGGAGGCAATATGTCCAAGCCTATTGTTCGTGTGCGTGATGTGATAAGGAAATACGTGTTGAGTATTGATGAGATGTCTACCGCGAGGGGAAGTTGCCAGGGTGGTTTCGCTGTCCTCGCTGGTGCTGGACAACACTCTTTTGTAGACTGAATACCCTGTTTTTTCACTACCGAGCCAGGAGGGCATATGTGGTACTTTATTTCCGCGATCCAATCAGTGTTGAATCTCAAGCGAGTATGCAGTCGCTGCGGGAAGAGTCAAATTGTCCCTCTCAAGGATAAGGGCAAGACCGTTGCATGCAAGTATTGCGGAGGCGAACTCCCACCTCCCAAGAATCAATCCTGAGGTGGAGCGGTTTCGTCATGATACTTTCGCGCCTGATGGCGAGTGCCCATTTTGCGATAACGATACGCGGTTTCTTTAGGGAAGTACTGATTAATTCAATTTTCAGGAAGTGCTGTAGAATTATTCGCTGGCAAGGCGCAAGAAAACCTCAAGGCCGACGCGTAGTTCCTGTACGCTAGGATTTGAGGTTTTTAAAGCAACGAAGCCAGCGGACAATTATGCAGTGCTTCCTTAGGTTAAAGGTAGCCTCAGAAAACTGGACCACTTGTTACGATAATGGGAGGACCCTGAACTTGACCCCATTCCTAGACCAAAGGCTGTGAAAAAATTTTGGCTTTTCAGCCTCAGGGCAGGCTAGGTTGCCACCAAGCTTGTACATTCAGTACAAGCTTAAACATAAGGAAGCGGGGCCATCCCATTACCTTAAATTCACCGCTCTGTGGTCCGAACAACCGGGACCACATCTTCTCGCTCAACGAACCTTTCCGCTTCAATGCTTTCAATTCCCGACATGATTTCGACTCGACGCTTTTACTGTTCTTCATATCTGCTTACAAAGTTCGCCATGAAATCTCTCAACAGATGGCTTGAGCTTTGCCCTCAAACTTTGGCAACAACCTCAATTTTTATTTTAAATCAACGTCCACGCGCGCTCGTATGGTTTTCTGCATAAAATTGGCTCGCTTTTGTAGCTACGATGACGACATTAAGGGATTGTATTCAGTCCCCTCCCCCCCAGAAATGGACCTTCTACTTTAAAAAAAATACGACCTTGACAGTTGATTTTAAAAACCATATATACACGACTCAATTGATAATGATTTTCATACTCACCAACAATAATCGCTATACGTAAAACAATAAAAGACAAAAACAAACCTACCAAAAGACTTGTTTTAACGGTCAGTTCATTGCCAAGGAGTTTTAATGTTAAAATATATCTGGCTGAGTACACTCATATTTTTCTCCACAATCGTCCCTGCGCTGGCTGTTCAATCCGCAACAGCAATCCACAAAGGGGCGGTACAAGCCATTACCGCTGATGCAACCGCTCAAAAAGAATTTCAGCAATGGGCGGATCAACGAGAAGAACTGTCTTCTGAAATAAGAGACATGAAAATGATGCACTCATGGTTGGAGTTTCAGAACACAAAGTACCAACGATATCTTGAAAAACAAAAGGATATCATTGCGGAATTAGAACGGTGCAAAGAGGAAGCCCAACGCATCCAAATGGAGTTGGAACCATTCCTTGAAACAATAGTGGACAAACTTTCCGTACATATTGCTGCAGATCTCCCCTTTCTACAGGAAGAACGAACACGGCGTATCGCTTTTCTCCACGACTCGCTTGATGACTATCACCTGGAATTAAGTGAAAAACTACGCCGCGTCTTTGAAGCACTCCAAATAGAAACCGAGTATGGTCGCACCATTGAAACGGTCTCATGCGAACTCAGTCTTCAAGGTGTTCCCACTCAAGTGTCCATTTTCCGGCTAGGCAGAACTGCTCTGTTCTACCAAACGGAAGACGCCTCAACAGCTGGCTTTTGGGACAGGAAAAAACAGAAATGGCAGACAGTTGGCCAAGAATTCACCAGAGACATACAACGCGCAAAGGACATGGCTTCCCGCAAACGCGCAGTGGAACTGCTTTCACTTCCCATAGGAGAAGCCCAATGAACCGCTTTGCCATTGCCCTCGTTGCAATCATTCTCATCGCGTCTTCCGCTGCCGCAGAATCCTGGTCCCAAGTTGCACACAGCGTCATGGCGGGAACAGCCGAATCTCAGACCAATTCGGCTGAAACCCGTCGGATTATCAAAGAACAAAAAGCAACACTTACACACGAAGCCGTGGTCCTGAAAAAATCTATCGCAAAAAAACAAATAACGTTTGATGCGCTTAAGAAACAATATAAGACCCTGCTGGATCGTGAAAAACAGCTTGAAGAGGAGCTTGAAGCACAGGCTCATGAATTAAAAACCATTGACGGAACAATCCGCACATCAGCAAAACAGGCCCGGGACTACTTTCACGATAGTTTGACAACCCCGGAATATCCGCAACGAACAGAGGTGCTTGAGGGTATTCTTAACCCGAAGAAATTCCCCGGATTGAGCGGCATCCAAAACTTGCTCTCCCTATATCTTGAGGAAATGGAAGCATCCGGGAAGATTACTCATCGCGATGGACAATTCACAGCAGTGGACGGATCAAACACAAATGCCGAAATCGTTCGCATAGGGTCCTTTACAGCAGCATTTCGGACCCAGGAAGGCGAACTTGGCTTTCTTCGCCCCAAAACAGACAGCGCCGGACTCATCGCAGTGCAAGGCAATCCTGGCTGGAGTCTCTCTGGTAATATGAATGATTTCTTTGACGGGAAAACCAATAAATTCCCGGTCGATATTTCAAACGGAGCAGCTCTGCAACGTCTTGCTCAAAAACAAAAAAATATTATGGACTGGCTGTCTGCTGGCGGACTGTTGGTTTGGCCCATTATACTTGTGGGCTTAATCGCCATGATCTTGATTGTCGAACGTTTCTACTCCCTCAGCCGAATCCGAAGCAATTCGGATCGCAACATGAAACGTATTCTGGAAATGATTTTGAAAGGGGATTGGAAAGAATGCAGACAGTTTTGCAATGATCAATCCAATTACCCCACATGTCGAATCATCAACCACACGCTCAAATATGTCAGCAACACACGTGAAATCATTGAAAATGCCTTTCAGGAGGCTTTCCTCAAAGAACTCCCTATGTTGGAACGATTCCTGCCAACGCTTGGAGTGCTGGCGGCAATCGCACCCTTGCTGGGTTTGCTTGGCACTGTCACAGGCATGATCAATACCTTTCAGATCATCACACTCTATGGAACCGGTAATCCGCGCATGATGTCCGGTGGCATTTCCGAAGCACTGATTACAACCCAACTAGGGCTTGCAGTAGCGGTCCCGATCATACTTCTGCACCACATTCTTGATCGTCGAGTAGACAAAATCGTCGGCGACATGGAAGAAAAAGGGACCAGCTTTGCTCTCGCCCTCATGAAAAAAGGTCTCATAACCCAGAAAACAGAAAGGGATAGTGATGCTGCATGATCTCGCTGAAAGGCTAACCACCCACTTCCAAGCCGGCGGGGAAATCATGATCCCGCTGCTACTCATTTCCGTAGGAATGTGGACACTGTCCATTGTCAAATTTCGCCGATTCTTGCAAGACAAACGGCGAGAAATACCCCCCGCAGAATGCATAAGTGTATTCAAAGACAAAGGCGCAATCTGCAAGACCGGACTACCCCTGTGGCAATGGGACATACTCTCGCAGTACATGCAAAATCGTTGCGACGACCCGGAACTCAATCGTGAAATGCTCGAATCTATGCGCACCCGGCAAGGAACCAAAGTCATGCGCCATATTGGAACTATTCTGATTCTGGCTGCAGTCGCTCCTCTTTTAGGTCTGCTAGGCACTGTAACCGGCATGATCAGCACATTTGACGTCATCTCCACATTCGGCACAGGCAATGCTCGCGCGCTGGCCTCCGGGATTTCCGAAGCATTGGTCACAACCCAAAGTGGACTAGTGATTGCCGTGCCCGGATTGCTACTTGGCAGTTTGCTCTATCGCCGCGCCGAAAAGACCAAGACCCGCATGGAACTTTTCTGCATAGGTTTACAAAACGCTACAGATGGCCAGTCCATAATCAGGGAGTGAGACTTTGAAAAACATTCGACACAACAGAAGCCTGCGAAGCAGAAAAAGCGAGATCAACATGACCCCGCTTATCGACATGGTTTTTATTCTGCTCATCTTTTTCATCGTCACCACAAGCTTTGTTCGCGAAGCCGGTGTAGAAGTGGACAGGCCTTCTGCCAACACAGCCGAAACCAAGACAAAAGCCAGTGTCATCATGGGACTGACAGACCAAGGGCAGGTCTTTGTGGAAGGCCGTTCGCTGGATATCCGCTCGGTCCGCGCCTACATGGAACGATTCCTGGCAGAAACACCGGACGGGGCTGCCGTAATTGTCGCCGATAAATCCAGCCTCACGGGTACACTGATTCAAGTTCTGGACCAATGCAGACTCGCTGGTGTGCAAAACGTCAGCGTGGCAGCAAGGAAGCCACAATGATCCATAAGGCCCACAGAGTTGAAGAATACACCACCAGTGTCATACTGGCCGCCGCCGCTGTAGGCCTTATCAGCATAGGCATTATTTTTCTGGCCGATGCACACAAGCCGGATCATGTTGAAACAATCGAAGGGGCCATCAGATTGGCCATGCCCAAGCCAAAACCACCAGAAAAGCAACGAAAACGACTCGAAGAAAAAATCAAGCCGCCAGAGATGCTTCCCAAAAAAAAATCCGCACCCAAAAAAACAAAGGAAATCAAACCGGTCATGGATCTTCACGTTCCTTCTTTCTCAGCCAATGTCCATCCGGCACTAACCAGTGGCATGGTCCTGCCCGCTGGAGCCTTGGGAGGAATCGGCTTTAATCTGGACGAAGTGGATGAATCCCCACAGGTACTCCGCGACGTTCCGCCGGAATACCCATTTGGTGCCAAACGAAACCACATAGAAGGGCAAATTGTGATTCGCATGCTGGTCACCAAAGACGGAACACCTACCAAATTTTCCATCCACTCTGCCGACCCGACAGGGATTTTTGAAAAAACCTCACTGGCAGCGGCAAAACGTTGGCGTTTCAAGCCAGGTCGCTATGCAGGGAAAGACGTAGACACATGGGTTCTTCTCCCCTTCAACTTCAAGATGACACAATGAAAACAATGCGAATCCTTTTGCTGAGTTGCATTTTCAGCATCCTTATATTCCCGGCAGCGTCATTTGCTAAAAAATTGCCACCCGATGCACGACAGGCATTGTTCAAAACCCAGGTCCTTTTAAAAGAGAAAAAGCCTGTAGAGGCTGCAAGAATTATTGACCAGTACCTTGAGACAACAAACGAGAACGCACCTGCCGAGGCATATATCCTGCTTGGAGCAGCCCGACATCAGGCAGGCGACACAGAACGTACTCTCAGAGCGTTCCTTCAGGGCCATGAAAGGTACCCGCAAAACGAACATCTATGCCTCAATAGCGCGGTCGTGCTGTACGAGCAGGAACAATATTCCAAAGCAGGCAAACTGTTTGAAAAGGCCTTCATCCTGACTGCCCCGCCCAAGCCGGAACTGCTCTATCAAGCTGGGGCCGCCTACTATACGGGTGGAAACTACAAAAAAGCTGCCCAAGTGATGAATAAACTTTTTTCAATGTCCGTCGAGCACAAAAAGGAATGGACACGACTCGCCATTCACTCGTTTATCGAAGCAGGACTTCTTGAACGTGCGCAAACGGTATTAATGACGCTATTGGAAAAAAGACCAAACGATGCAGCCTACTGGGAACTGCTGGCAAAGGTACACATGGACAGGGAGCAATACGCTCAGGCCGCCGGAGCCCTTGGAATAAGCTATCGACTCAAGAACGCCTCCACAGCAGAAATGAAACGGCTGGCCAATCTCTATATATATGTAGACTCTCCCCTCAAGGCCGCAAACGCTCTGCAGCAAGCATATGGAACAAACAGGACCCCAGAACAAGCGTCACAGATCGCATCACTCTATGCTTCCGCAGGCAGAATCGACAAAGCCCTTGAGACACTCAATAAAACTCCTAATGACTCCACAAAACTACTGCTTGAAAAAGCAAAAATTCTCTACATGGCACGCCGATTTGATGAAGCGAGCAAGGTGTTGTCCACCAGTCTAAAACTGTCACCCGGCAACGCTGAAGCACACTTTTACAACGCCCTTTGCGCTTGGGAACAAAAACACTGGAAAACAGCCAAACAAGAATTCAATTGCATTGTAAAAAACAAGGACTTTCAGAACCACGCATCCAATGCGTTAGCAGCACTGGAGGACCTTGAAAATGCCAAACTTTAGATAATAAAGGATAAAAAACTGTCTAACAACAATTTCAAACCATTCAATATCGAGAGCAACGAGCTATGCTAAAGGGTTGTCTACAGAACTGGATGCCGACCATTAAATCTTCCACCAACATGGAAGGCTCTTGCGTCCTTCCTGACGTCAAACTGTTCGTGCACGACCTGCCGGCAAAGAAAAAACCAATACCTTCGGCCTTTCATACTTCTGACGCACCAGTAGAATTTATCTACTGCCTCTCAGGAGGCATACAGATATTTGCCACGGACGGTAAAGGCGATAAGATTTACTCGCAAATCAACGAAGGCAAGGGAACAGTATTACACCTTCCGCTTTGCAACGGCAGCTCCATAACAAAGCCGGGCACACCGCTACAGATTGTTGGCCTGCAAATAAGTCCGGCGCACTTAAGCCATCTGGCCCATGCAACCGGATGTCCATTGCATCCAACACTTAAACGGATCGTACAAGGTAGCCGAATACCATGTTTTCTCCAAAACACTCCCCTGCCCCTACCGCTCAGGCTTACGGTAGAACAAATTCTTTCATGCCATCCAGGCAAAGGCATGCGAAATATTTTCCTAGAGTACAAAAAAATTGAGCTACTGTATCTCCAGCTCAACTTGCTGAACTCCCAACTCATCAAGCTCAAAAACACGAACCAGAGAGAAATTCAGGCAGCTCACAATGCTCATAAAAGGCTCATGGAGGACCTCATCTCGCCACCAGGACTCCAAGAACTCGCCACACTAGTAGGACTCAACCGATCACAATTGAACAAGGTATTTCGATCTGTGTTTGGCGACACAGTGTTTGGCGTGATGCGACAAGCACGACTGGAATGCGCACGCAGGATGCTGGAATGCGGAACCAAAAATGTTACTGAAGTAGCTTACGAATGCGGATTTTCCAACCCCAGCCATCTCACAAAATCTTTTTCAGATCATTTCAGCGTTAAACCAAAACATTACCAGAAGCTATACCAACAAAGACAAAAGGCAATGGAGACCAACGCCTGATTTCCACCTTAAAAAGTATAACGAATGGTACAGTAGACAGAATCATTATCATCATACTGACCCAAGATACTGTCATCCGGGCCAGTCCAAAGCATCACACCTGACAAAATCTTCCAATTGTCGCTCACTGCATAGTCAGTGAAAAATTCCGTAATCGCTCCTTCTGCTTCCAGATAATACTTCCCCCGCACCCCAAAGGAAAGTGCGTCATCTGCCAACTTGCTGCTGAGTTCGTAAGTCAAACCGTACTGCCATTGAGTTTGAATAGAACCAGCACCATAAACATCGGCAAAAGCCTGAATATTGAGATAGTGCTTGCCTTCAAAATCATAATCCCAACCCAACACACCCTGAAAAAGATCACGCCTGACAGGGAGTCCGGTTTCGGGGTCTTGATAAGGGACCTCCGGTTTCCACGCTAGTTCGCCGCGCCAGGTATTACTCTCCAGACCTTTGGCAAAAGCTACTCCATATGCCGTAGACCGCTGGTATTTCGGGACGAGCTGTGCTCCTCCTCCAACATTTTCAAGGGAAAAGACGGGATTGTCTGCATACCCATGGAAAAACATCATCGCAACATCCCAACCGCTGGACATGGTGGAAAGACGTCCGCCATATTCCACATCTTGAAACCAACGATCAGGCTGTTGGGCACTTTCAATCAAGAAAAGCCCCTGTTTTTCTTGCGTCCGCATCACTTTCAAGGCTCTCGGTTCCCAAGGGTTACCACTGTGCGGGAGACCATTCACGGCAGCTACAGGCAAAAAAACCCCTTCCAAACTCCAATCACCAAGCAACACAGACCCACCACCCATAAACACAGGCTGGCGATTGTCCGACCTGCCAGTGCTAATTGGATCAAGGATATCCAGCGGGTTGATCAAATCCATGGGGTTAATGCCGTCCCCGGTCCCCCATCGGTGTATTTTTCGCCCTAAAAAAAGATCCATCCGATCAGTATCATACATGAAATACGCTTCATGTATGCTAGCATTCCAGATTTGATGACCATCACCTTTCCATGTGGCAGCAGCAAGTTCTTGATCCGCATCAATATTCCCAAAGAAGGAAAAAGCCTCCCTTTCCCAGCTTGCTTCAAGTCTCAACCTTTGCCGGATCGAAATCGGCTCATTAAGATTCTTAATCGCAACCTGATTCCTGAACTCCAGGTATCCACCAAGTTGCAAGTCCTCCTCAGGCTCTGATGCCGGCAACGATGCAAACATGTCGGCTTCTGCAAAAGGATCACCCTCAACCGAGGCTTTCGCTGAATATCCAAAAAAAAGAATCGCCAGAAACACGGCAACAACGAAGTACCTCATAACCTACCTTTTTAGATCGGAATGCAGGAACACTTCATCTGAAAGGCCTGTTTCATATTGTATTTTACGAGTTTCCAGCAACGTTTCCGAATCACGCGACAATGACTTCATCCTCTGACGAGTAGGTGTCCAAATTCCCTGTATTTGCTTGAATCCACCGTACAGAAGCCTCTTGAATAGCGCCCCGGACTTGTCATAAAAATCTACACGGGCCGAAAGCCACATGTCTTTACGAACCCACACAATTCGTTTTGAATAGTTGGTGTCCTCTGGTTTCACCGGAATCATTTCGACAACAAAACAACTCGCGCCGTATAAATCTTCCTCACGTAACAAGGTATGGCGATCATCATCAACTTCACGCTTTGCCACATCCTCATTGGCAAAATCGCTGCGCATGAAAGAACCTTTTTTGCCACCACCACTAATTCGACGCACCAGCGATGCCGCAGGCATGTATATCCACATGTCATCATCCCTATGGACATCCTTGTAACTCCACGTCAAGTATGACGTATCCCTTACGTCACAGGGTTCTGAAAACCGAATCAGTTGCTTTTCACAATCCAAGAACTTCTTTTTCTTCATGCTCATCATTCGAACAAGCTTTTCATCTCCCCTGCGGACCATCATTACGATGCCACTCTCGCCACATGAACTGCTGTCCACCTGATCCATTTTCACAGCCACATCTCTTCCCGAAAAAGCCCAGGAAGAATTAGCAATCGCCAGCAAAGGACTAGCCGCCAATGACATAAACAACACGAAATCAAGCAAGTAGATAAACATTGTCTTTGCCATTACGCAGCACCTTCAAAAAGCGGAGTGCTGAAATAACGTTCTGCACGATCAGGCAGCACTGTCGCAATTCGCCAACCTGGATTCTTTGTGAGCATGACAATCGACGCAGCCAAATTCGCACCGGCAGAGATTCCCACCAAAAGGCCTTTGGTCCTGGCTAAATCCGTTGCGCGTTCCACGGCATCCTTATCTGAGATTTCCATCACGGAATCAATTAACTCGGGGTCCACAATTTCCGGTAAAAAACCGTCTCCAATGCCCTCGATACTATGCGCTTTTGCAGTATGCCCCAAAAGAGCAGCCGATCCTCTTGGTTCAACGGCAAGCAGGTGCATGGCCGTTGTTCGTTCCTTGAGAAAAGAACCAACTCCCATCAGAGTTCCGCCACTACCTATCCCGTTGACAAAGCAATCCACATCGCCTTCCATGTCTTCCCATATCTCGCGCCCTGTACCGTGATAATGTGCAGCTACATTCTCTTGATTCGTAAACTGATTCATCACAAACGTATCCGGCTCACGACGAACAAACTTCTCCAACGCGGCTACGGCACCGCCAACGCCCTCCTGTGCAGGGGTCAAAACCATGTTGGCACCAAGTAAACGCAACAACTTGCGCCTCTCCCGGCTTGCAGTTTCAGGCATAAAAACAGTCACGGGGTAGCCTCGCGCAGCCCCTGCAATGGCAAGAGAAATACCAGTGTTGCCACTCGTGGCTTCAGCCACACCCATTCCCGGACGCAACCTGCCTTCCTTCTCTGCCAATCCGAGTATTCTGAATATAATCCTGTCCTTCACAGAGCCACCGGGATTCATGAATTCCGCCTTGGCAAACACCGTCCCTTCACCAAACTTGAGACGAAGACACGGGGTACGGCCAACGCAATCCAAAATATTATCACAAACCATTCTGATTTCTCCTCGTTTAAAAGCATACCGCTACCGCTCCCACCCAATGACGGTCCGGCAACAGTTCATGCACCCTTACATTCCACTTTTCAGATCGAACAACTGCCTGTTCTGGCGGCGGCGTAAGAGAAAATGTATTCAAAGGCATGGCCAACCCCACTCCTATGGACTTGAGAAAAGCCTCCCGACGAACCCAGCAACGTAAAAACGCACGGTCAATGTTGTCCTCCGATCCAATCCAGCAAACCTCATCGTGCGAAAACCACCGACGAGCCAATGACATGCAATTCGGAGTCAAACGCACGTCTTCCAAATCCACGCCAACAGGACCACCCGCACTCACCGCAACCAAGGCACGCGTATCAGTATGGGACAAGTTGAAATGCAACTCTTCATCAACAAGGCAAGGCTTGCCGCCAAGCAGGCTCGCAAGCGAAACTTTGCGTGGAGGCAATCCAAGGTACATGCCCAAAACACAACGCAGGCCAGCATGGGCACGAACAAAACGAGTCCTCAGATCCTTGGTGACAAACTCATTTGCCCGAATAATTTCCCGTTCGACAAGACACTCTTTAGTCAAGGCAGCATCGCAATCATCACCAAGCGAAAAACTCCATAAATGCAACGCTGCATGCGGATCAGGCACCGAACGCAAAGATCCCAAGTCAAACCATCGAATCGGAAGAGTTGAAGACTTGCTCCCATCAGGCCCTTGATAATAAGTCATCATGTATTTCTTCAGTGTTACGACCAAACTCAGCACTGCAAGGCCAAAAATACCGTAATACCCCAATATAGAATGCAAAAACCAAACAACCATGGCTCACATCTTTATCGATCTTGATTTTCATTTTCAGGACGTAGGAGAGAAAAACACCTTTGTCAAACACGTCAAAATGCATTTGAATGATGTTCTTTACGGCAGAATAAATGCTCGCAGAGAAAAGGTAGATTCAATAAAAGAATTATATAACAATTACTTATAAGACATCACGACACGAAGAAAAAACCTCAACTCATCGAATTTCGCAAAATACCAGACTGCATAAAGTATAAAAAATACTATCCGCAGATAGTAGTAAGCACACTGCACATCACGTAGCTACCCAAAGATCGGTTTGGTAAGAACCATCATGCCATTGAAAATGATAGTCACCCTCACATGCTTACAGTATACATGTAGCTACCAACATCGGCTAAATAATTACACCTTTTGACGTATTACGAAAGTGAGTGAAATGAAACTTTTTCTACTACACTGGTCCCGGAATCTCCATAAATGGCTGGGAATCTATGCAGCCCTTCTGACACTGGTATGGCTGTGTGAGCTCATGCTTCTCCCTGGCATATACAACCCAGCTCCCCTCCCTGCCACGCCATCACACAACCACACTACCGCCGGATCAAACGGGATAATCACAATAAATGATATTCTCTCACGACTCGACGCAGGTGAATATGGAGAGCCTTTGTCTTCTGTCGAAATCCGCTACAACCCCAACACCAAACAATACACTATTTTCGACCAAGACCGATTCGTAAACATTCGCGTGGATGCATTTTCCGGAGAACCAATAGACCATACCCTGGATTTTGATGCCCTCTTCATGGAAAAAGCAGCCCTTGGCTGGGCTCACCCGACATTGAGCCTGATTTTGAAGACACCATTTGAATTTTCATTTGTCATTCTCGCCCTGACCGGAATTTATATAATCCTGTTCCCCCACATGAAGCGCAAAAAAAAGAACGCGAATGGCTTATTGGGCATGCGCCCCGGTCAACAATTTCGTTTTCAGTCCACGCAGCAACCGGCTGACATGTGCAGAATGGCTGCGCTGGGCCTGCTTCCCGGTGTTTGTGTAGAGGTCATGCGCATACCCTCACGAGGTCCCGTCATACTGTCAGCTCGACACACCCGCTTGGCAATCGGCAAGGACATCGCCGCTACGTTCATCATCGACAAGGAAGGATTCTAGTCATGCCCAAACCAGCAAAGAACCTCAACACCCTTTCTTCCGCCCCAATAGATGGAAAAGACACGATCACGGCATACCCTGCCCCATCGTCTGCACACCAACACGTTTCAAAACCCCGCCCCCCCTTGATTGTCGCCGTGGCGGGGCAACCAAACACAGGAAAATCAACAGTCTTCAATAAGCTTACAGGACTTAAGCAACGAGTTGGGAATTGGCCCGGAAAGACCGTTGATCGCAAAGAAGGCCTCGTCAAATGCAATGGGCGGGAACTCCTTCTTGTCGATCTTCCCGGCACCTATGGACTGACAACAAACTCCCTTGAAGAAGAAATCGCACGAGACTACCTGCTCTCCGATTCTCCAGACATAATCCTTGCAGTAATCAACGCAGCAAACCTTGAACGAAGCATGTATCTCGTTTCCGAACTGGTGCTTCTGAAAACACCGATGGTCATCGTCTTGAACATGATGGACGTCGCAACTGCGGAAGGTCGAATCATAGACCCAAAGGCGCTTTCCGAGTCCACGGGAATTCCAGTCATCCCCATGATCGGAACCGCACGAGACCAGGACATGGACGAACTACTCAACGCGCTCGTGTCCCTAAACGGACAAAAGGCCATGCTCCCTGAACCAGCCATCGGAACCGAACAAATCGCCAGACTGTTGGATACGAATTATCCCTTACCCTACCCGCAAGACTGGATGGCCGGAAAACTTATTGAAAAGGATCAGGGTATCCGGTCGCTCATGGAAGAATCCATGCCGCAAAACAAGCATGAGGTTCTTCTTCGCGCTTTGGACAAACTTCCTTCAACAGCCACGATGGATGTCTACAAAAAACGACAACAGTGGATCGACGCAACATGCAAAGGTTGTGTTGTAAACAAAAAAGGACACACAAGCCCCACCGACAAATGGGACAAACTCCTCCTTCATCCATTGTTAGGGCGAATTATTGCCTTTCTCGTCATTCCTGTCGGCAGCCTGCTCGGTGTCATTCTGGGCATGCTTACTGGCGGCATGGCACTCATGGCAGCTCTTGAAGCCGGTCCACAGATCAAAGCGGCATGGCCAGGAATACTTGGCAGTCTCGCTGCCAACGCACTGATCCCGTCCCTTGGTTGGATCACGGCCTTGGCCTTCATTATCGGCTTCATTTACGCCATCTTCCATTTTCTTGAAGACACGGGTTATCTTGCCAGGGTCGCCTATCTGATGGACCCGGTTCTCGGCAGGCTCGGCATTGACGGCAAATCCGCCATCCCGTTGCTCATGGGATTCCTTTGCAACACCGTCGCCATCGCGGGAAGCCGTGTAATAACCACACGCAGGCAGCGCCTTATCACTCTCTCTATGCTACCATTTCTCCCATGCGCAGGACAAACCAGCGTCGCCTTTCTTTTCGCCTTTGCCCTATTCCCAGCCAAAACCGCCGCCTTGGTCCTTCTTGGAATTACCAGCGTAAACATTGCCCTTTCCTGCCTTATGGGAGGCGCAATCAATCGTTGGCTCCCTTACCCCCAAACCAAGGGGCTGGTCATGGAACTACCACTTTACCACAAGCCCAACTTCAGGACCATTCTAAGCGGCGTCAGGACACGTGTTGAACTCTTTGTAAAAAGCACTGCCGGTTACATCGTGGCCGCCCTGATTCTCGTTTGGGCAGTGAGCTATTTCCCCAATGGCAACATAGAAACGAGTTACCTCTATCAGGTCGGTCAGGGACTCGAGCCCATCGGAGCCCTTTTCGGCTTTGACTGGCGATTTGTCGTGGCACTTCTTAGCTCCTTTGTAGCCAAGGAAACTACGGCCGGAACACTTGCTGTCCTTTTTTCCGTCAATGTCTCAGACCAACAAGCCATCATACAAGCAATCAGAAGCGCCATTACCCCACAGGGAGCCTTGGCCTTTGTGGTGGCTTCAAACCTCTATATTCCCTGCATCGCCACCATCGGCGCCCTGAGATCTGAGCTGGGTTCCTGGAAAACGACAACAGCCTTGCTCGCCGTGATGTTCGTCATTGCAGTGGCAACAGCCCTTGCCGCTTACCGTTTCAGCTATTTCTTCCTATAGGCGTCAGCAAAAGAACTCTTAACCATAACCCAAAGAGTACCATGTATAAAATCAATATGGCTTCGATAAATCAACTAGAAAATTCTCTTGTCGATGTCCTTGAAAAAACGGTTGAGCAATTCCCAGATCGAGGCATCTTCCACGTTGAGTCTGACGGTAAAAACGAAGAATTCCAAAGCTACGCCGACCTGCTATCCTCGGCCAAAAAAATGGCCCACGTACTCTATGGCAAGGGACTGTTGCCGCAGAGCAGGCTTATCATTGCCTCTGAATCTTCCAGCAATTTTCTCCAAATATTTTGGGGATGCCTTTTGGCCGGAGTTATCCCTGTGCCCTTGGCGCATGTACGCACACCACGAAAAGAATCCATGGAAGTACAAAAAATCCTCAGCGTCTGGAAGGCCACAGGTGCCCCGGTTGCAGCTGATTCCCATAATGAGAGAACCTACGGAATCCTAGCCGAAGCACTCAAGGAAACAAGGGCAAAAATTCTCCCCACGGAAAAGCTCATTGCTGAAGCGGACATCAGAGGTCACGGCAAAGATGATTTTTACCGCCCCACAGGCAATGACATTGCCATTCTGCAATTTTCTTCAGGCAGTACGGGCATGCCCAAAGGCGCACGCCTGACCCACCGCAACCTCATCACAAACATAATGGCCCTGCGCAACCGCGAACAAGCCAAGGAAACAGATAGCATGGTGACATGGTTGCCCTACTTCCATGACTTCGGGCTATTCGGCTGCCATCTTATGCCTCTTTACGCGGGCATCCCCCAAATCAAGATGGACTCCTTCCAATTTGCCCAGCGCCCCTACCTGTGGATGCAAAAAATCCATGAACACAAAGCCACCTTGACTTCAAGCACCAACACGGGCGTCGAGCACCTTTTGTCATACATGCAGATTAAGGGCGACCGCCTGCCAAAAGTGAACCTTTCAAGCCTAAAGGTTTTCACGGTTGGCGCAGAAATGATCTCCGCGGCAGCTTGCAAGAAGCTTGAACAGGAACTGGCTCCAATGGGTTTTGCAAAAAACATCATAATGCCGGGATACGGTCTGACAGAAACAACACTTGTAGCCACCTGCCACAAAAATGGCCATCCCATTGACACCTTCCTCGTTGACCGGGAAAAACTCGTTTCCGAAGGGGTGGTCCAATACGAAAACAAGAAAACGGACAAGACAGCAGAATTCGTCAGCGTTGGACCGACCGTCGATTCTTGCAATATCCGCATTGTCAACACCAAAGGGGCCAAGCTCCCTCCAAACAAAGTCGGCATCGTGGAAATACAAGGCGATAATGTCATCGCCGGGTATCAGGACAACCCGGAAGCCGACGCCAATGCCTTTCATGATGATTGGTTTTCCTCGGGCGACATAGGCTTTGTAGACGAGGAAGGCAGGTTGTGCATCGTGGGCCGGGAAAAAGAAATGCTCGTGATTCGCGGGCAGAACTACTACCCCGCCGACATTGAAAAAATAGCCCTGAAAAACCATGAGAACAAATTTCGACTGGTTATTGTGTGCGGAGCCTACGACCCAACCGAAAGCCGAGAAAAAGTCATTGTCTTTTACGTAAAAAACAAAAAGAAACTCACTGACGACATCACCGCGCAGACCTTGCTTTCCATGAATGGCAACGTCAACGACCTTGCAGGATTCTCCATCGACCACTTCATCCCCATGACGCAAGGAAACATCCCCCGCACTTCTAGCGGCAAGGTAATCCGCAAGGAATTGGCCGCTTCATTTCTAGCCGGACAATACGCCGAAAAAGTAGAATACATCGACGTACTTCTCAGGGAGCAGTCAAAAGGCATTGATCCATCCATGATTGACCACGAAGCCATGGTCCGGGAAACATGGGGAACAATCCTTGAAATTGACGCAACACACACGGACCCGCACAAGAACCTCTTCAAACTTGGCGGAGACTCTATCCGCGCCATGCGTATTCAAGGTCGCCTGGAAGAGATCTACAAAGCAAAGATGGAAAGCAACTTCTGCTACCTTTTCCCCACTATCGCCGCTCAAATGGATTACTTTGAAACTCGGGACTTCAGCATAGAGCCACCCCTGAACGAACTGGAAGCGATCACGCAAAAAATCGTGGCCGAACGCCTTGAGGTCAAAACGGATACAGTCGGCGTCACCGAGAACATCCTGAAACGAATAAACACAATTTCCGAAATGCTCGAAATCGTGGAAGAAGTAAAAAAAGTCTTCGCCGAAGTAAAGATAACCGACGAGTTCCTGAAGTTCAGCACAATTCGGGAAATGGCAGACTATCTGCAAGCCAGGGTCTTTACAGATAAGGCAAATGAAACGGGATACGAAATCTTCCCGCTCATGCACTTTCAGGAAACCCTCTATTTCCACCGCAAAGGATTTGTGCGCAATGAACCAAGCGGGTTGAGTTGCTACATCTTTCTGAACGCAGGAATGAAAGGCAAACTCGACCTCGAGCTATTCGACAAAGCCTTGAACTACGTTGTCAGCAGACATCCGGTGCTCCGTTCGGTCATAGACGAAGAAGATGACCGCCCGCGCATGAAATCGCTTGACCATGTACCTGAAGTTCATGCCACTCTTGTGGATATTTCAGCAATCCCCGCTGACAAGCAGCACGACCATGTGCTCCAACTCGGCCTTGAACACAACGACCATCGTTTTGACCTGTCCACATGGCCTCTGTTTTACTGCGAACTGGTGAAGCTCGGCGAAGACAAACACGTCTTCATGATGAACATCGATCACCTTCTGGTGGACGGTTTCAGCTACATGCAAGTGTTTGAAGAGCTCTTCAACACCTATGATCGAATGCTTCTTGGCGAGACATGGGAATTACCTGAAATACCCATGACCTTTGGCGACTATGTTCGCATTGAACAACTACGCCAACGCACAGCCGAATACCGCAACGCCCTTGAATTCCAGTTGGACATCTTCCGCAATCTGCCGCCCAAAGCAGTACTCCCATCCAAAAAGAATCCCGCCACTCTTGAAAAGGTGCAGTTCGACACATTCTACCAGGAAATCGAACCTGAACTAATTGATGGCTTAAACGCCATCGCCATGGAGCATCAGGTAACACTCAACTCGGTGCTGCTGGCTGCCTATTTCAAACTCATGAACATCTGGTGCCATCAGGACGACCTCATTATCAACATGCCTGTCTTCAACCGTGAACAATATTTTGCCGGTGCTCGCAAAACAGTGGCCAGTTTCATCGACATATTCCCTGTCCGGCTCCAAACACACTTTGAAGAACCTCTGCTCGAAATAGCCAAAAAGGCGGAACAATTCACAAGAAAGTTACTCGAAGTCCCGGTCTCATCCATTGAACTTTCCCGTAATCTTTTCGAACGGGAGGGTCTCCGGGCGACCTCCATGAGTTCTATTATATTCAGCAATTCCATCGGCATGTACACTGGCGAAGTGAGCGGAATGAAGAACATTACCCTCGACACACCAGAATTCAGAACCGGCGCGCCCGGAACCTTCATAGACCTCGTCATCTACGACTACCGCGTGCACAGGAACAGCAACGACAATTATTACTTCAACTGGAACTACATACGAGACATCTTCGACAGGGACTTCATTGAGATACTGGCAACCCAGTACCGGACACTATTGGAACAGACAGCCAACTCCCGGGACCACAAAGCACAAATTAGCCCGTTTACCGGAAAAGGCATCATCCCGGAACGCCACCACAAACTGATGGAAGAGATCAACAACACAAAAGCTCCCATCCCGGACGACACCCTGCACGGACTTATTGAAAAAAATGCAACCAAAACACCAGACGCTACAGCCCTGACCTTTGAGGATAAAACCTTAACATATGCCGAATTCAATGCTCGCGCCAACCAAGTCGCAGGGGTGCTCACAGGACTCGGAGTTGAATCTGAAGATTTCGTGGCGCTGTTTGTCAGTCGTAGCCTTGAACTGCTGCCAGCCCAGCTCGGTATCCTGAAATGCGGAGCAGCATATCTGCCCATCGACATCGACTACCCGGCTGACCGCGTGGCCTATGTTCTTGAGGATTCGCAAACTCCTGTTCTGCTGACTCAGTCACAGCACCTCGCAGCCCTTGAACCGACTCTCGGAAACGTCAAGGCAGTGGTCCTGCTCGACGAAAACGCCTCACCAGACACAATCCCGGCCTCCTTGAAAGACAAGGTCGTCATGCCCGGAGCTGTGTACTGCGATCACCCCGAAACCAGTATGCCTGTCACCCCCAACGCACTTGCTTACATGATCTACACATCCGGTTCCACGGGTAAGCCAAAAGGGGTAAAAGTTACCCACAGAAACATCGTCAACTTCCTCAACTGGGTAAAGGTGGAAATCGGCATCAATGGAAAAGAGCGCATGGCTCTGCTAACTTCATATGCCTTTGACATGACTCTTACCAGCAACTGGGTACCATTCCTGACAGGTGCCTCACTGCACGTTCTTTCAGAAGAAAAAACCAAAGACGTCAACAGCCTACTGCACTTCCTCAGCGAACAAGACATCACGTTCCTCAACGTCACGCCATCTCACTTCTCACTGATCGCCAACGCGAGAGACTACCTCCAGGACCAGGAAATCCCCTTGCGCGAAGACATGCGTATCATGCAGGGCGGCGAACTCATAAACACACAAGACCTCAATCTTTGGCTCCGCCACTACCCCGGCCACCATTTCATCAACGAATACGGCCCCACAGAAACCACTGTGGCTTCCACGTTCTTCCCAATCCCGGTCAACAAGGAAAACACCGTTGAACTCCATACCGTGCCCATTGGAAAACCAGTCTACAATACGCAAATCCATATCCTAAACAACGAGCTGAAAAATTGCATGGTCGGCGTACCTGGCGAGTTGTGCATTGGCGGCGAAGGCGTAACCAACGGTTACCACAACAAACCGGAAAAAGACGCCGAAGCCTTTGTCCCAAATCCCTATGGCAAAGCTGGCGAGCGAATCTATCGCACTGGCGATGTCGTGCGCATGCTCAACGACGGCAACATCGAATATCTGGGAAGAAACGACCACCAAATCAACCTGCGCGGCTACCGCATAGAAGCTGGTGAAATTGAAAACACCATGCGCGAACATACCAACGTCACAGAAGCGGTCATTGTTCCTCGCAAAGACACGGCAGAAAGCCTCGTACTCGTTGCCTTCTATACAGGTCCTGACGGCGCGACGACTACATCCAGCCTGCGCAAACACCTCGGCAAAACACTGCCGGAGTATATGATTCCTATTCACTTCGAATACCTGGAAGCGATGCCCAGCACTCCGAGCGGCAAACTCGACAAGGAAGCTCTCCCAAACGTCACCGTAGAGGCCGGACTCATCGACTACGATTCAGAAAAACCTTCCACTGAATTAGAAATTCAAGTCGCAGAAATATGGGAAGAAGTCCTCGGCATTACAGGTCTCGGCCTGCACAGCAACTTCTGGGATGTGGGAGGAGATTCGCTCAAAGCCATGCGCCTCATCATGCGCATGAAAAAAGAAGGATTCTTCGACTTCGGTCTCAAGGAAGCTTTTGAATACCAAACAGTCGGGTCCATCGTGAAACACATGCTGAGCCGCAAAGCTTCAGACGATGCGGAATCCAGCATGGTTGATCTCACGTATCAGCAGTTCCCCGTGGCACGAGTCTTCTGCCTGCCTTATGCTTGCGGCAACCCCACCATGTATCGCGAATTGAATGGCCTTATTTCCGCCGACTATGCGGTGATCGCCGCCAACATGCCCGGTCATGGAAGAAGCGGGGAACCCATGACCTCCATCCAAGAAATAGCAACGCTCTATGCAAAACAACTCGGTCCACTCGTAGCAGAGGCACCCTTGTTCATCCTCGGTTACTCCTTCGGCGGGCACATAGCCTATGAAATTGCTAGAATTCTTGAACAAAACAACACCCCTGTTGCAGGGGTCATCACCGTTGCAAGCCCTCCTCCCGGCATCAAGGAAGGGCTTCAAGCCATTCTGAACAGCTCGGACAACGAAATAATGCAAAGGTCCAAGGAAGTTTACGAATACGACTTCACCGACATGTCGGACGAAGAACGTCATAATTATCTGAAAACACTCAAAATCGACACCAAGGCCATGGTCGACTTCACATTCACCAACACACTCGACACCCCAGCGCTCAACATCACAGGCTGCGACGAAGAAGAACAATGCATCCGAACCAAAGCGCGGCTCTGGAACAATGCATTCAGTCATTGCGAATTCGAAGAAATCAATGGTGCACACATGCTCATCAAAACGCATGTCGACGATCTGGCAAAGAGAATCACCAGCTTCATCGACATGTTGACTCTGGAAAAAACAGGAGAAAAATAAATGGCTTCCGAACACAGACTCAAACGGACCTTCCGTCTTCTTGTAATCGCCTTTGCACTGGTGCTTTGCGCCGGGGTTGAGGTCTTTGCAGAAGAGACCAAGAAGGATGACCCACTGCAACTGGCCCCTGTGAAGGTCACGGCGGAAAAAAGGAAAGAGGATCTTCAGGATATCCCTACAAGCATTTCTGTATTCTCAGAAACACAAATCAGTGACTCGGGCATATCAAGCCTTCAGGATTTTTCTCTTCAGGTCCCCAACCTTTTTATCAGCAATTGGGGTTTTCGGGGAAACTCCTTTGTCTTTGTTCGTGGCATCGGTGCCGTAAACAATGACCCAGCCGTGGGGTTCTACGTTGATGATGTCAACTACATGGATTCCCGCGTATTTAATTCAAACCTCTTCGATATCGAACGCATCGAGGTGCTGCGTGGTCCGCAAGGAACGCTGTATGGTCGAAACAGTCTTGGCGGCGTTATCAACATCATCAGCAAAAAGCCAGACAACGAATACCATGCCGGTGTGAATCAGACCTTCGGCAACTATGGACTGCTCAACACCGACCTGTACATGCGTGCCCCCATTGTGGATGACAAGCTTTTCTTTGGTTTTTCCGGCAACGTGGAAAAAAAGGATGGCTACAATCACAACGACTTCCTGGACGAGGACGGGGACAGCCAGGACGACCGTAGCGGTCGCATGCATTTGCGTTGGGTACCAAATGAAAAACTGAGCATCTCAGCCAACGTTGACGGAGAGCAAATCAATGACGGAGCTTTCCCGATAGCCGACCTGGCACAAACAAAAAGTAATCCGCATCACTACTCCCACAACTTCAAAGGGGAACACGAAAGAAACTCTGTCGGCACATCCGTTCGGGTTGGCTATGATGCTTCCGCTCTTCAGATAACGTCCATCTCAGGATTACGCCATTACGACGACACAGTGAAGAACGACCAGGACTTCACTGCCGTGGAACTCATGAATGCCAAGGAACAGATTCGTGACAACCAATTAAGTCAGGAATTCCGTTTTACTTCGCCAAAAGACAACGGCGACTGGGAGTGGCTTGGCGGCCTGTATGGCTTCAAAAACAAAAAAGACCATCTCCTGCAAATGAATTATGCGGCAGGCGTGCTTGGCGTCGGTATGCCTGCAGTCACAGAAGATGCAAATTCCGACCTCAACACCTACGGATACGCCGCATTCGGTCAGGCAACATACACCATGTTCGACAAACTGGATGTCACGGCAGGCCTCCGATACGATTACGAAAAAAGCAGTATCAAATACAACAAGGCCACCGATCCCAGCATACCGCCCATGAACCTGCAATTCAATAGCAATACAACCGGTGACGCCTTCTTGCCTAAAGTGCAGCTGGCCTACAACTGGAACCAACAACTCATGACCTACGCAAGTATTTCGCGCGGGTACAGAAGCGGTGGTTTCAACACAGGATTCAGCAGTATCTCTGATGTGTCATTCAAGCCGGAATTCAGTTGGAACTATGAAATCGGCACCAAAACATCATGGCTTGACAATCGTTTGATCTTCAATGCTGCGGCCTTCTATATCAAATTACAAGACCAGCAGGTAACCCAACTGATTCCCTCCTTTAACACCATCATCAAAAACGCCGGTGAATCCCGAAGCATGGGATTTGAGTTGGAAAGTACGGCTCTTATCACCAAAGGTCTCACTGCAGAAGCTGGATTCGGCTACACTGATGTAGAATATCTAAAATACAACGACCCTGTGGCAGGCGTGAACTACAAAGGCAAAAAAACGCCTCTAGCCCCCAAATACACGTACAATTTAGCCTTGCAATACCGCCGTCCCATGGTGGAAAAGTTTGACATGTTCTGGAATGAAGGACCGCTCTACTTCTTCACGCGGGCAGAGCTGCAAGGCATCGGCCCCTTCTACTGGAATGACGCGAACACGCTCAAACAGAATGCATATGAAATGGTCAACCTCCGCCTTGGCCTGGAGTCAGACCACCTCGACCTCACCGTGTGGAGCAAGAACCTGTTCAACACCAACTACCAGGCTGTGGCCTTTGAGTTCCCCGGGTCAACGCCCAAAGGACAGGCTGGTGATCCCAGAACCTTCGGCCTGACGTTGAGTGCCCGGTTCTAAGTAAAATACCAACATCCAGAACAAATCTCGGCGGGGCAGAAGCATTTCTGCCCCGCCGTTATGGACCGCGCAAAGGAGCTCACCGACATGACTCGCATCGCCCCCCAAGAATCCAATGCCTTCACACGGCTCACTTCTCTTCTTTGCCATTTTAAATGGGGTGTCATTGCACTACTGGTCTTTTGTACAGCCTTTTTCTTTTGGCAGATGCAGGGACTTACTTTCGACAACTCGGAAGACATCTGGTTCGTGAAAGGAGATCCATCCCTCGAACAAATTCAAAAATTCAGAAATCATTTTGGCAACGATGACTTTGTTTACCTGATCTTCGACTCCCCAAAAATATTCACACCGGAATCGCTCAAGCTGCTAGGGAAACTGACACATGAACTGAAAAAAAACGTTCCCCATGTAAAAGACGTCACATGGCTAGGCAATGCGGAACACATGGAAGGCAAAGAGCAGACCATTGTCATCAGCGATTTCTTCAACCCAGATAAAATCAAATCAAAAGACATACTCGACATCAAGCGACGCGCTCTTGATGAAAAGATGTATCGCGACAGTCTTATTTCCGCAGATGCCCGAACCTTAGGGATTCTCATGGAAATGACCGACTACCCCAAGGACATCCAGGACCCCAGAAGCGAAATCGCCCCCAAAGTCCACGAAATTCTTGATGCTCCGCTCTACAAAGGACTCGAATCATACGTCGTGGGACAGCCTATACTGCACTACGACTACAATATGCTGTCTCTCACGGAATCACGTTTTTTCTTCGGCATATGTCTGCTGATCCAGATAACCCTGCTGTTCGGTCTCACAAGAGACATCCGAGGCGTCATCATTCCATTGGCCGTCGTCGTTCTCAGCGTCGTCTGGACCATGGGCATGATTCATGTCCTGGGATACACGCTCAATCTATTCATCATCCTGGTCCCCACACTACTCGTCTGCATCAGCATTGGGGATTCCATGCATATCATTGCTTCCTTCAATCAAATCAAAGAAAAAACCGCATCCACGCGCGAAGCCATGATCCAAGCCATTGGAAAAGTCGGTCCGCCGTGCCTGCTCACCAGCATCACCACGGCTGCCGGATTTCTTGCCTTCAATGCAGCAGATATCCGCCCCTTCCGAGAAATGGGAATATACGCAGCCATCGGTGCCATAATGGCCTTTGTCCTGAGTCTCATATTGATTCCGCTGGCCTATATTGCATTTTGCAAACACAAGACAAAACCTGATGCTGCGCCAAAAGCTGCCAAGAAAAAGGACTTTTTCGACACCATACTCCTGTGGATATACCGCATCAACGTGGCCGCTCCACGACGCATCCTGGCCGTGTTCATCTTGTTGCTCGCAGTTTTCCTTTTTGGCTACACACTGGTCGAGGTGGAAACCAACACCGCCCGGATGCTCTCTCCGGACCTCGCTCTACGGCAGGCATACGACAACGTGGACGAGCGCATGGGTGGTTCCATGTCCGTCGAAATCATGTTCGACACGGGGTCGCCAAACGGCATCAAAGAGCCTGATTTCCTACGTAAAATGGAAGAAATGCAAAACCGCCTGGACGACATTTCCTTTATCACAAAAACTGTTAGCGTCATCGACATACTCAAAAAGATCAATCAATCCATGCATGAAGGCCGTGAAGAGTATCACATACTTCCCCACAGTCAGAACACGGTGGCGCAATATATGCTTCTGTATGAAATGTCCAACGGCCAGGAAATGGACAAACTAGTCAGCTTCAAAAACGACGTAGCGAGATTAACGGCCAAGACAAAAACTCTAGGAACAAAACAAGTTCGAGAATTGTCACAACAAGTCGAAAAAATCAGCCAAGAGCTATTCGGAAACGATGTAGCTGTAGAAATGTCCGGGAACCTCTTCTGGGTAAAAGCCATGAACGACCTGCTGGGAGAGGGCCAGCAAAAAAGTTTCCTTACCGCAATCATTGTAATTTCTATCATCATCGCGATATGCCTCCGATCCCTGAGACTCGGACTTATCAGCATCATCCCCAACGTCTTTCCCGTTGTGGCAACACTCGGGCTCATGGGATTTTGCAAGCTGTACATGGACATGCCCCTCATGAGCTTCAGTGCCATCATTATCGGCGTAGCCGTCGATGACACCATCCACTTTCTATTCCGATTCCGTAAGGAATTTTCACACCTCGGCTCTTATGAACACGCGCTCAAATCCACACTTGCATCTGTAGGGCGGCCACTGACTTTCACCACACTGACACTCACTGCGGGATTCGGGGTCTTGCTTTTCTCCAACCTTACGGGTGTAGCCAAATTCGGAGGGCTGGCTGGTTTTGCCTTCACTTGGGCACTACTGGCGGACTTTTTCTTTGTCCCCTCGCTCCTGCTGATCTTCAAACCACTCGGAGCTGAAACCATTTCTAAAACGAATACAGCATCTTAATGAACAATAAAGGAGACGTGACTGCATGATAAAAACAACTATCGGCATCATTGGCGGTTGCGGCCAGGTCGGTCAAAAAGCCGTTCGCTACCTCATCGACGAAACATCACACAACATTTTGCTCGGTGGTAGAAACACGCCTGACGATTCCATGAAAAAACAAGCGCAGGGCCGCTCTTCGTTCATGCCCGTGGACATATTCCAAGACAAATCGCTCTCTGCCTTTTGCGATGAATGCGACATACTGATCAACTGCGCAGGGCCGTCCGCCGTGGTAGGAGACAGGGTCGCCATGGCGGCACTCAAACACAATATTCATTACGTTGATCCCGGAGGGCACAATCCCATCTACCATTCCCTCACCGCTCATAATGAAGAAATGAAAAAAAAAGGATTAATCTCCGTTCTGGCCGTGGGAATTTTGCCCGGTCTTTCCGAACTATTTCCCATTCATGAAGCCAACCGCAGCTTCGATACCATTCTGAACATGGAATACTCATATATCGGTCGTGACCGCTGGACCCATAATTCAGCCTACGACATTGCATGGGGAGTGGGGAACATAGGCAAGGGCGAGGCCTCCATAATCTATGAGCAAGGTAAACTCAAGGAAGTCAATCTGTTCACATCAGGTAAAACAGTTCAACTTCCACCGCCCCTCGGAAAGCGCAAGCTTTTTCCTGTGTTTCGAGAAGAACTACGTGACTTCGTTGAAAGCCGAAGTATTAAAAATGCGAGGGTTTACGGCAACAACTGGGGGGCATGGGTCAGTCTCGCCACCATTGCGGTGCGACTGCTGCATTGGCATGGCACGCAACGACAACTGCACCAGTCCGCTGACCTCATCGTTAAAGCGGCAAGACGCGACCTCCAAGACAAAATGCCAGGTTTCATGCTGCATCTCACCATGCAGGGAACAAAGAACGGGCAGCCCATGTCTCTCGCCAGTACCTTATATTTCGAAGATACTTACCGGGCCACTGGAATTTGCGCCGCCATTGCCGCACGCATGATTGCAGAGGGTAACATCCCCGCGGGTCGCCATTGGGCATCTCAAATCCCGAACACCGAAGCATTCATGAATCTCTTTCAACAACAAAAATATACCATTATTCGAAAACAAGATCCCGATTCGACTTCCCCGGTCAAGAAGGCTGCGATATGAAAAAATTGCTCTACACAAGCATTCTACTGCTGGGATTTCCCATTGGCATCATGTGCATCCTGTCTCTTCCGCTCATCAAACTGGGCATCGTACAACCAGACCCGAACCCGTGGAATTGGTTCACAGTCTATGTCATGGATTTTATTTTCGGACTCACTCTCCTGACACAATTAGCCGGGTTCTTGAAAAAGGCGTCCTGGGGACGACCTTTAACTTTGATTGTTGCCGGATATTCCGTCTTTGCCTTTTCACAAACAACACTTGAAACAGTATTGGACCTGACAGGCACACAGGACGCCCCCATTGCCCAACCGGCATTCATACTCACCTTCATGTTAATGGGCCTCACCCTTGGCGCAACAATGATCATTTTTGCCTTGCTCTATCCTGACCACTGGCAAGCCTCCACTCTCAATCCTTCAAAAAAGGACATGCAATGACTAACAACTCCAACGGCATCCTGCTCACCGGAGCCACCGGATTTCTGGGAGCCTACCTGCTCAAGGAATTGCTCAACAAAACCACAGCACCAATTTACTGCCTTGCTCGTCCGAATAAAGAAACTACAGCCGAAAAACGACTGCTGGAAAATATGCAGTTTCTATTCGGGACCAAAGAAATAAACGCATGGGACAAAAAACGCATCGTGGCAATTGAAGGAGACGTGGGCAAAGAAAATCTCGACCTTTCACAACAAGAATATGATTTTCTTTGCAAAAATGTAAACAGCATCTTCCACTCTGCGGCCATGATGTGGCATTTCGGACGCACAGAGATTTTCGAACAAGTCAATGTTGGCGGCGTAAAACGACTACTCGCCTTGGCGGGTTGCGGCATCCCCAAAACAATCAACCATATTTCCACGCTTGCCGTCAGCGGGCGTCGTTGCGACAATCCGGAAAACCGCTTCAGCGAAGCTGATTTTCACGAAAACATGAACTGCCCAAACGCGTACGTCCAAACAAAATTCGAAGCGGAAAAGCTGCTTCGCCGTGCCATGTCTGAAGGCCACGACATCAAAATCTTTAGGCCCGGATTTATCATGGGAGATACCGTCACAGGCCGATTCAAGAAGCAAATAACCGTAGATGCCCAGTATTTGCAACTGCGAGGACATATTCTCATGCAGACCGCTCCGCCGCTCTACCCCGATGACTACATGGACGTGACACCCGTTGATTACACAGCAAAAGCCATTGTCCACATAGCTCTCAACCCGGACGCAGAAAATGGTGTCTATCACACCTGCAACCCCAGCCCAATTCTAAAATCAGACGTGTGGGATATAATCAGGGACTACGGATATCAGATACACACAATCCCGGCAGACAACTACATGGAAAAAGTGCTCATGATGGATGACAACGACGCGTTCTTGGAAGGACTGAAAGACGTTATTGTCTACCTTGATGACTATGAAAAATCTCCTGCAATCTTTGAATGCACCCGCACACTTAACGCATTGGATGGCTCCGGGATTCACTGCCATGCACCAACTCGCGAACTTCTGTACAAATACCTGGATTATTGCGTCAATATTGAATTTCTGCCCGCTCCCGGCAACCCGAATCCCCAACAAGCATGATAAACAAAATGCCCAAGCACACGCCGGAAAAAACAATCATGGGGATCGATATAGGGTCGGTCAGTGTAGATATCGTTCTCCTGAATCCAAGAGGAAAGATCATCTACGGCAAGTATAGCCGCCACCACGGCCAGCCAGACAAGATTCTCGCTGAGCAGTTGTGCGAAGTAGAACAAAACCACGTCATCTGCATGGCAGCAGCCACGGGGAGTGGGGCCAAACGGTTGGAAAGACTGACAGGAATACACGCCGTCAACGAGGTCGTAGCTCAAATGGAAGCAGCCAAGGCGTTTTACCCACATGTCCGGTCTATCATTGATATAGGTGGCCAAGATTCCAAGTACATTCAATTGGAACAAAACAAAAACGCAAAAAACATCCGCCTCAAAGACTTTTCCATCAGTTCCATGTGCGCATCAGGCACTGGAAGCTTCCTCGACCAGCAGGCAACCCGACTGGGACTGTCCATTGAACACGAATTCGGTGAATCTGCCTTGCGCTCCCTGCATCCCGCACGCATAGCGGGTCGCTGCTCGGTTTTTGCCAAGTCAGACATGATCCACCTACAACAAAAAGGAACTCCGCTAAATGACATCGTGGCAGGCTTGTGCCATGCACTGGCACGTAGCTTCAAGTCTTCTGTCGTTGGGGTCAAACCCATCCAGCCCCCCATCGCTTTTGTAGGTGGAGTCGCCGCCAATCAAGGCGTGGTCAAAGCCTTCCAAATGGTCCTCGGCATCGAGCCTGACGATCTATACATTCCAGAGCACTTTTCCCTGACAGGAGCTGCCGGAGCTGCAATCGTTCTTCTGAATAACGATGCGAAAGCAAAACCATACAAAGGCGCAGATGCATTCATGGAGCAATGCCAAGCCGAAAACAAGGACTCCAAACGACTTGCCCCCCTGCATACGCCGCCACGCCTCCCGGTAGCGACCTCATCTTTGGAAAAATCCGTCAAGACACCTGTTTCGGCTTATCTTGGGATAGATGTCGGTTCCATTTCCACCAACATCGTTCTCATGAGTGAAAACAAAGAAGTGCTCGCCAAATACTATCTCATGACAGCAAGCCGCCCTATCGAAGCCGTGCGCAAAGGCTTTCAGGACATCCTTCATCAATTCGACGACACCATTGCAATCAAGGGAGTAGGCACAACAGGATCAGGCCGCCACCTCATCGGCGATCTGGTTGGTGCCGACGTGATAGTGAACGAAATAACAGCCCATGCCCGTGCAGCGGTCTTCGCAGACCCAAAAGTGAATACGATTTTTGAAATCGGCGGACAGGATTCCAAATACATCCATCTTGCTAATGGATTCGTGGATGACTTTACCATGAATAAAGCCTGTGCCGCCGGAACAGGCAGTTTCCTGGAAGAACAAGCCGAAAGACTCGGCATCTCCATCGTACAAGATTTTTCCAAACTCGCGCTCGCAGCCCCGGCACCAGTGGACTGCGGCGAACAATGCACCGTATTTATTGAATCAGAAGTCGTTCGGCATCAACAAAAAGGCGTTGAACTAGGGGATATCACAGCCGGACTGGCTTACAGCATTGCCACCAATTATCTGCACAAGGTAGTGGAAAACCGAGCCATTGGCGACCGCATATTGTTTCAAGGAGGCGTGGCCTTCAACGCATCAGTCCGTGCGGCCTTTGAACAATTGACGGAGAAAAAACTACACGTCCCCCCACATCACGAAGTCATGGGAGCCGTGGGCTGCTGCCTGTTGGTCATGCACTCATGCCGGACAAATGAATTCAAACAAACACAGTTCAAAGGATTCAAAACACTAAAACAAGGGTTTACGCAGGATTCTTTCCAATGCACCAAATGCGCAAACCAGTGCGACATCAACAAAATCACCGTCAAGGGAAACCCGCCTTTGTTTTACGGAGGCCGTTGCGAACGCTACGAAGTCAAACGAACCTCATCAAAAAGTACAGGCATGCGGGATCTGATAAAAGAGCGTGAGGAGCTCATGCTCACAGCCTATTCACCGCAACACACACCCCGGAAACATCGTGGAACCATCGGCTATCCCCGAATACTCGCCTTTCATGAATATTACCCGTTCTTCCAGGCATTCTTTTCCGAACTGGGTTTTGATATTCTGCTCTCTCCACCCACAAACCGAACCATCATTCGTGAAGGAGTCTCAAATGTTGCCAGCGCCACCTGCTTCCCTGCAAAGGTAGCGCACGGCCATGCCGCCTGGATGAAACACGCCGCACAGGAAGGAAAAGCAAATTTCATACTCATCCCTTCCATGCGCGAAACATATCCCACGGCAGATGCACACCCCTATGCCAACCACTGCAGCTACGTTCAATATATCCCGGATCTCGTAAACGAGGCACTCAATCTGGAACAAAATGGCATCCAGTTGCTCAAACCATCACCGCATTTCCGCATGGGCGAAAAACAGGTTTTCCGAGAGATGCTGGACAGCGCACGGCAGGCAGGTGTTACCAGTCGCCGAGAAATCGCAAAGGCGTTCAAAATAGCCACCAAAACATACCACGACTTCCGTCAGGCACGAATCCAGCTTGGCCGGGAAGTACTTGACTCCCTCGACAAGGATCAAAAGGCTGTAGTGCTCGCAGGCAAAGCACACAACATCCATGATCCGGGTACAAACATGAACCTTGCCCGCATCCTGCGCGAACTTGGGGTGCTGGCGATCCCCATGGATTTACTCGATCTGTTCCACTCGCCGGACGTGGGTAATGCATGGCGCAACATGACTCTAGCCATGGGCCAACGGACTTTGACCGTGGCCGACACTGTCCGTCGAGACCACCGCCTTCTCGCCGTGTATCTGGCTAATTTCGGGTGCGTCAACGATTCCATTTACCCTCGCTTTTTCAAACGGGAAATGGGTGACAAGCCTTTTCTCTTTCTTGAAATCGACGAACACTCCGCCGAAGCTGGGGTGGTCACGCGGTGCGAAGCATTTCTCGATTCCGTAAAACATCTCGGAAATCCAAAATTCTTACCCAACCGCGTGAAAAAGAAAGAATACGACTCAAGCGATGACCGAGTGCTCTACCTGCCACATGCGGCAAACGGCATGGTGGTCTGGGCTGCAGCACTTCGAGCCTGCGGCGTCCGGGCCGAAGTGCTGCCCCCACCAGACGAACGAAGCCTTCACTGGGGCAGAAAATGCCTGGACGGCAAGGAGTGCCTGCCCTGCACCCTCATGACCGGAGACATGCTGCGTCTTGTCAAGGAAGGCGGCGTATCGCTCGACAAGGCAGCATTTTTCATGCCCGGCTCATGCGGAAGTTGCCGATACGATCTGTTCAACACGCTACAGCAGGTAGTTTTCGAAGATCTGGGCATGGGAGAAGTCGTTCTTGTGGATGAATTCAAGGGAGCCAACAAAAAACTGCACGCCATCATGTCTCGCAGGGATTACGGCATGCTGGCATGGCAGGGCTTCATGGCCGCTGACATCCTGGAAAAACTCAGAATGCATATCCGGCCCTATGAAACAATTCCCGGCACCACAGACGCAATATATCATGACTGCCTTAAACGGCTGACGAATGTCATTGAACAACGCGAAAATATCGAAAAAGCCGTCATTGAGAATGTAGAACGCATGACAGCGATTGAACAAAAACAGAAACAACGTCCGATCATCGGCCTTGTGGGCGAAGCATATTTACGAAATGTAGATTATGCCAGCAACCACCTTATTCAAAAGCTTGAAGCTCTCGGAGCGGAAGTACGCATGCCCGCCATCATGGAAGTGCTGTGGTATACACTTTACAAACAACGATACTACAAAGATCAAAGGGGACAAAAAATCGCAGGCATTCTACTGCGCATGCAGCATCGTATGCTGACCGGTATCGAGAAAAAGCTCCGCCGCCATTCGGTGAATGCACTACCCAATGCCTATGAACCACGGGTATGGGACGTCATTGCCAATAGCGGCTTTAGCCTTGATGCAGGCCTCGGTTTCGGGGCTGCCATGGAAATAGCAAACCACGGAGTCAACGGCATTGTCCACGCAATCCCCTTCAACTGCGTTCCCGGACTGATGATCCAGGGACTCGAAAGCCGCTTCCGCCGCAAGTTTCCGCAGATACCGTTCCTCACTGTGGCTTTTCACGGGCAGGATGACCCCAGCATTGAAACCCGCATTGAGGCTCTTGTCCATCAATGCAGGGAAACCGAAAGCCATCAGGAAATGACCCAAAAAGCTCCGGCCCGGCCTTAACAATACCGCTACCGGAGAAAAACAAGCACAAATGTACAGATATACCAAAAACCTCTGCAAAAAATGCCAACTTCAGGAAGACTCGTTCCACGGAATCAAGATCAATGGGCAAGGATTGTGCTCACTTTGCTTCAAGACTTCCGAACCTCCAAAGCGGAATTGGGACGATTTGCAAAAAAGCTTTGAGGCAAAACTGGACAACGTCCGGGGACACCTTCCCTACGAAGGCATGATCATGATGAGCGGGGGCAAGGATAGTGCCTACATGGCGAACCTGCTTAAAAAGAAATATGGAATGAACCTTCTGGCATTCATCATCGACAACAACTACGAATATCCAGAGACATTCGACAATGCAATGACCATCGCCCAAAAGCTGGACATGCCCTATATTCTCTACCGCCAAAACCCGAAACTGATGCGACAATACTACAAATTCCTTTTCTGCGAGGAAACACTCTCACAGCAGGACTGCGGACAAGTCTGCACTTTTTGCGGCAGGTTCCTTGTTCGCACAGCCACAGACTTTGCCCGATCCATGGGCATCCCACTCGTCTTTTCCGGTCACAACCCTGACCAAATATTTCTGATGGGCGAAAGCATTGAAACCGATCCAGAACGACTAACCATCATGGAATTCACAATGGAAATGGTCGCCGAAAACACACAAAAGGCATTAGAGGCATGGGCAAAAACCACCCCCGCCAATGTCGACCGGCTTTTCCCACAGATTCTTGCCCCAAAAAATGTCGAACTGGTGTTCCCGTTCCAACATTTTCCCTACGAACCGGAAAAAATGATGAGCACGGTTCGAGACGAACTCGACTGGCTGCCCATCAAACGCTTTTCCAAAACCTACATCGCTTCCGGCTGCAAACTCGTAAAGCTATGGGCCTATCTCGCGCACTGCAGCAACACAAACAGTTATGTGGATTTCGAATTCAGCAGTCAGGTACGAAACGGAACACTGGCTTCAGAAACCGTTCAAAAGTTTTATTCTGAAACAAATGTTGAAATTGACGAGCTGTCGACCTTGATTCGCGAGCTAAACATGACCAAAGAGATGAAGCTGTTTCTGGGGGAAAAACTGGGGAAAACAAACGATCTACTTAACAAATTATAAAAACAGAGTGATCCAGTTTTCTGGGGCCACCTCTAACAAGCAATCTCAACTGAGCGGCAGACTAAGCTTACTTAAGATAATTCCGCAAAGCAAAGCTGCAGCTTTCCCTTTTTCTGCGATTGATCTTCACTCCTCCCCGATAGCGAGTTCCCACACAAACTCTTTCCCAAAAATCTTTTGTGTAGAGAATGTTATGATCATTCGCCATATCATAAGAATAACTTGCCGATGCACAGCAGCCATCGGTCAAATCGATTAAGTTCTCTACCTTTTGAATAAAATCTGCGAGATCATCGTACTTCAATCCAAAATCACTTAAATGAGTTCTCTTCAGTTCTCCACGGACTTTTCTCGCATCAACATGGGAAACAACCTTATGCCTAATTTCTTTCCACTTGCTCAAGGGTTCGTATTTCGAAAATTCATCGAATGCGTCATGATATTTTTTATATACTGACTTAAATCTTACCAAGCTATCTTGAGCATCTTCCTTTTCAAAATCAGCCTTCAATTTATCTTGGTCTTCCTCTGGAATGCCATCCCCAAATGACACATTAACTGGAGTAACTATCGATGCATGTTCTTCAAGCAGCGCTCTGTGAGTCTTTGTCTTTTCAATAAGATTTACTACAGACACAGACCTGTCATCACTATCATATACGACATTGTAAATTTTCTTGATAAGGTCTTCGAGCAGAGTTCCATTTATTAGATAAAAAATATGTGCACCGTAACTGTTATGAAACCGCTGGGTCACTGATTCATTTTTAACTGTATATATGAAGTAGTCATACTGCCTCTTCGCGGTCAGATATTCATCAAGCAAAATTCTTGCCTTATTAGCAAGGCCCTCCACGATCTTTCTCTGTTGCTTGTTCAACCTATCACCTCTCATTTAGAATTAATCGCAATTCTAAAGACTTCAACGGCATTCTGCAAACCTCAATCACGTCGGAATCGATCCCGCAATGACGCTTATTCCAAGATTCTCCCGATTGCTCTCAAATGCGCTGTATTGCGCTCAATTCACAACTATTGACGCACAAGACGAAGATGCCCGCACAAAAAAACAGAAAAGGGCTTACGATTCTCATCGTAAGCCCTTGAAATCTGGCGGAGAAGGAGAGATTCTAGTAATCTACACCATACATCCTTTCATATCAGCAACTTAAACCTTTCTCTTGGTAGGCTAAACGTACCACTGTTCTGTACCAGTTTCAAGAGACGTATATGTCTCATACTCAGTTTTTTAGGTAGCCTTGCAAGTAAGTGCGTATTCTCGTAGTGGATTGCTCATAGGAGATTTCTAATATGGTCGATTCAACTACTGCACTTATCATTTCTACTGGGGTTCTATCGGGGGCTTTTTCAGTTATCGTGAACCAAGTTTGGGATTCCAGCAGAACTAGGGATAAGAAGAAAAGCGAGGCTGTATATGGCTCATCAAGGCTTGCGATAATCCTTGAAGAGTTTGCATTAGACTGTGTTAGAGCAGTTCAAGATACACGAGATGCACTTAGCCCGCATGGTCCAACCACGGCCCACGGAACTCTCCCTAAGTTGACAGAATATCCTGTAGGAATCACATGGGAAGCAATCAAACCTGATTTGATGAACCGTGTGCTATCTCTACCAAACCAAATTAGCTTGAGTAATGGGCATATCCAAACTTTCAACAACTACGTTGATAGTAGTCCTAATCACGAAGATACATACTACGAATGCACTTTTGAGTGTATTATGCGTGGGAATCAGGCATTACAGCTGGCAGATGACCTTCGTAGAGAGTATGGGATCAACCAAAGCTCTCTCGATGAACACTGGGTAAGGGAGTTCTTAGAAGAGGAATATCCAGCAGTAGAACGCAGGAATGCAGAACGATATGAGCAGAGTGGATAATCTTTATGGGGTAACTGGCGGTACAGGGCAAATATGAGCCTCCTACACCTACCTCCTGTGCCTGTTTATAGTTAGGTTAGCCTGTAAAAAATGACATAATTTTCTGAGGGGTTATGTACGTATTCTGGTGGGGCCAGTTTCCCCGTTGCCCCTCTTCACATAGTCCTCCTGAAATTCCTTCTCGATTCATTACCTCCTAGATTACAGACCGAACCTCCTACACCATAGCCTTTATTCAGTTGCCCGTGATCCTCTCACACTCCTGCCTGTTGTGGACAGTAGGGTATACCCTTGCGTCCAGTGGACAACGTGTAGACATTAGGGTTGTTTTCCTTGCTATTGTCCATACTGGCTGTTAGGGTCTATGAATCTAATGTCCATATTAAACATTACTACAACTTGAACAGGAGTCACCTACTACCATGTCCAACTATAGTGCGCGGTAAGTCCAAACAAATTCTGCAACCGGTTTAAGGTGCACGCTCCGTCTTGTTTGCTTTCATCCCCT
>JAEINO010000033.1 GCA_016342345.1 Pseudodesulfovibrio sp.
TTGGATGGATAGCCCAGTCCGTCGAACCGTTCGTGATGGCACAGGACCATGTCTGCCACGCTGCCGGGTTTGGCGAATTCGGCTACGGGTCGGACAATGGCTTCGCCCTTGGCCGGATGGCTGAAGATCAGTTCCCATTCCTTGTCGTTGAGAGGGCCGGGTTTGGTCAGCACTGCATCCGGGATGCCTATTTTGCCGATGTCATGCAGATGCCCGGCAATGTGGAGCCAGCGAACTTCCTGACCGGATAATCCCATGGCCCAGCCAAGAGCTTCTGCGACTCGTGCAACCTGCCCGGAATGCGAGCGGGTGCCCGGGTCCTTGGCATCGATGGCATTACCCAGCGACCGGAGGAATTGGTGCAGGGTTTCGCTGTCGTTCTGATCCAGGGCCGGGAGGCCTGAGGTCTCCGGGTCCAAGCAGTTTCCTTTGTACAACGTGTCTCTCCAAAAAAGCCTGTGCCGCAGCAAGGGCATTGTTATTTTACAAAATGGACTGTTTCGAGATCACCGCTTCAGGCTTTGACCTTGAACATTTTATTCTTGATGGCTGTTGGTTCGCTCGGGTCTTGTTCTGTTTTCGGTCTTTAGGCATGATCGCCGGCAGTTTCTTCTTTGGGGAAGATCCGCTTGGCAAGGTAGATGAACGGTGTGTCCAGGGCGGCTACGACAAATTTGATGACATATGTGGACACCATGATTTCCCAGAAGACCTCAATGGGAAACATTCCCCAGAATGCGATGGTGCAGAATATGGCGGAATCCAGCAATTGGCTTATCATGGTCGAGGCGTTGTTGCGAAGCCACAGGAGCTTGGTGCCGGTGCGTTGCTTGATGGCATGGAATGCCCAGACATCATGTGTCTGTGACACCAGATATGCCAACATGCTTGCCAGTGCGATGCGCGGCATGAATCCGAACAGTGCGGACAAATGCGGTTGGGCGAAGTCGTCGGCTGCGGGCTGGAAGTAGAGAGCTATCTGCATATATGCGACCATCATGACCAGCGCGACAAAGCCGAGCAGTACGCCTTTGCGTGCTTCTTTCTTGCCGTAGAATTCACTGAGAAGGTCGGTGGACAGAAACACGCTTGCATACAGGACGTTGCCCAGCGTGGTGGTAAGCCCGAAAAGTTCTATTGTTTTGAGTACCTGTATGTTGCATAAAAGCAGGTTGAAGACCAGGAGTCCAAACAGGCCGACACGACCGAAGAGCTTGTACACGACCAGGACCATGCCTAAATCGACAAGGGCGAAAAGAATCCATAACATTTCATTCATGCGCGTGCATTGCCTCTAAATGATATTTTGGTCAAGTGGAAAACAGTGTCCAGGTAAAATCCGTTCTTTGCGGAAAAGTCATGGCTGGCCTGGTCTGGAAGAGATATGGCAGTCGTTTTGTCAACGTGTTGGCCTGTTTGCCATCTTTGTTGGCTCGGGACTAGGCCACGTCCCAGGTTGCGCCTTGGGGCGTGTCCTTGACCTCGACGTTCATGGCGGCAAGTTCATCGCGGATGGCGTCTGATTTGTCGAAATCCTTGTTCTTGCGTGCCTCCTTGCGGTCGTCCAGGAGCTGCTGAATCCTGGCCGGATCAATACCGGCTCGGGCAGCGCGGTTGTCACGCAACTCAGTGAGAAATTCGGTTGGCTCGCGTTCAAAGATGCCCAGTACCGCACCCCAATTTGCCATGTCGGTCTTGATGCGAGTGAAAAAAACCTGGCCTCCTTCGGATTTGCGGAGGTTCTTGTCTTCGGCAATGCGACCGGTCAGGCGGACAGCGGAAAAGACATGGCCGAGAGCTCCGGCAGTGTTCATGTCATCGTCCATGGCTTCCACCCAATGCGTTTCAATTTGATCGAGTTCGGCGGTCAGTTCTTCCGGAAAGGGAGATTTTTTCCATGAAGATTTGGACAGCTCGACATCTGCCTGGGCCATGGCGGAATAGATTCGCTTGATGCCCTTTTCGGCTTCTTCAAGTGCCTCGAACGAGAAATCCAGTGGGCTGCGGTAGTGCATGGTCAGCAGGAAGTACCGCAGGGTTTCGGGCAGGAACTTGTCGAGAATGTCCCGGATGGTGAAGAAGTTGCCAAGGGATTTGGACATTTTTTCGGAGTTGATCTGCACGAAGCCGTTGTGGACCCAGTAGTTGGCAAATGGTTTGCCGGTGTCAGCCTCGGACTGGGCTATTTCGTTTTCGTGATGCGGGAAGGAAAGATCCTGACCTCCACCGTGGATATCCAGAGGCAACGGAGCGTATTTTTCACTCATGGCGGAGCATTCGAGGTGCCAGCCGGGGCGACCTTGACCCCAGGGGGATTCCCAGAATGGCTCCCCTGGTTTGGCAGATTTCCAGAGGGCAAAATCAAGCGGGTCCAGTTTTTCATCGCCTGGATCGACTCTGGCACCGGATTCGAGTTCGTCAATGTTGCGCCCGGAAAGCTTGCCGTATCCTTCAAAGGAACGGACCTTGAAATATACGTCACCGGACGTTGTGGAATATGCGTGACCCTTGTCGATCAAACGTTGGGTGAGAGCGATCATGTCACCAATATGCTCGGTACACTTGGGTTCCACATCTGCACGCAGCACTTTGAGTCTGTCCATGTCCACGTAGAATTCGTTGATGAACTGCTTTGCGATGTCTGCCGCGCTTTTGCCAACTTCGTTGGCGCGGTTGATGATCTTGTCGTCGATGTCCGTGAAGTTGCGAATGAAGGTGACGTTGTACCCTTTGTGGCGCAGGAGGCGGAAGAGGACATCAAAGACCACGCTGGAGCGAGCGTGTCCGATGTGACAGAGGTCATAGGCCGTGATGCCACAGACATACATGTTGACATCGTTGCCGTTTGCGGGGGTGAATTCCTGTTTTTTCCGGGCCAGGGTGTTGTAGAGTCTCATTGAAAAGCTCCGTCTCTATTTACTTTTTATTATTGTCTTTTGGTTAAATTTCTTCGCTTGAGTCGGTTTCGATCTGGACGTTCAACATGCGCAGGTTCTCGTAAATGTCGCGGCCCATGAAAAGGTAGAGCATTGGTACCGGTTCGGTCGGGTTGGACGAAACGGTCACGGTGCCGGGATCATTGATATACCGTCTGAGTCCATGCAGAACATTTTCGGCTACTTGGTTTTCGTCCTTGCCGACATATTCGGCCATGGCGGACAATTCGGCACTGATTCGTGTCAGGGCATTTGCCTCGGAAATATTCAGCCCGTTGGCTGACTCCCGGATCAGGGTGTTGACGAGAGAGTGGTTGGTAAACATCAAATTCGCTTTGCCAAGCCGGAGTCCGATAAGTGTTTCCATGCGAAAGGGGTGCAGGTCAAGCTTGTCGATGGTGGCTGACAGTTTGGCGTCTGCCAGTTCCGGGACCTTGAGTGTCAACGTCTTGATGTCTAATGTCTTTGTTTCCGGGGCGTAGCGGTAATCCAGGGTCAAGTCGCCCTTGATGGTGGCAATATTCAGGTCTTGCATGGGAATGGCCCATGTCCCCAGGTTGGCCGAGGTCGTTTCAATGGTGATGCCCGTGGCCGTGCCCGTCATATAGTGGGGGATGGGATTGATTTGATCAAAGGCGGTAATGGTCACGGTGTCGGCATGAAGAAATTGTCCATGGGGCAGGGTTGCCTCAACGTCCTTGAGGGTGACGCATTGGTTCTGGATGCTCACGGACAGGTTGCTGTAATTGAGGGTCAGTCCTTCAACTTCGGCAACGGCCTGATTGAGTCCTTTTGCCACCTCGGAGTTTACGAACCATGTAAGGCCAGCATAGCAGATGGCTACGAAGAGAATAAAGGAGAGGAGGAATTTCCAGACCCGGGACATGACTTACAGTTCCCTCAGGGCGGTGACGGTTGCCACGGCCTTGATGCCTTTCTTTTCGCCTGTGAACCCGAGTTTTTCCTCGGTGGTTGCCTTGACATTCACCTGATGCGGTCTGAGTTCGAGCAGACGGCAGATGTTTTTTGTTATCTGGCTTGCATGTGGAGCGAGTTTCGGGATCTGGGTGATGATTGTCACATCTGCATGCACGATACGCACGCCAGCTTTGGAGGCCAGGGTCAGAATTTCCTTGAGCAGCACGCTGCTGTCGGCGTTGGCAAATTTTTTGTCCGTGTCCGGGAAATGAAGGCCTATGTCGCCACCGCCAAAGGTGCCGAGTACCGCGTCTGTCAGGGCATGCAGCAGAACATCGCCATCCGAGTGGGCGATGATGGTTGGTCCGCCTGCTATTGGCACTCCTCCGAGCACGAAGGGGCGATGGTTCTCGCCTCCGAAGCGGTGGACATCATACCCCCATCCCACACACGGGACGGTTGTTTTGGTCTCTTTCAGTTTTTCGAGGTCTTCCGGCGTGGTGATTTTTATATTGGATTCTTCGCCGGGGATGATTGTCACTTCGGCAATTCGCTCCACCATGCTGGCATCGTCCGTAACGTCCCAACCCTCTGCGATGGCCTTTTTATGGGCAGCAACGAGCAGTTTCGTTTCGAATGCCTGGGGTGTCTGCACGGCGCGGAGTTCAGAGCGGGTCAGCGTTTCGGTTACAACATCGTTGTCTACCCGCTTGACCGTATCCGTGATCTTGATGGTCGGGATCACGCCTTGTGCGCCTGCATTCAGGCCGTCGATGAGGTTGGTGATGATGCGGGCCGAAACAAAGGGACGGGCAGAATCATGAACCAGTACGCCGTCGCAGTCGGAAGGGAGATTCTTGAGGCCGTTGAACACGGAATCCTGTCTGCGGTCGCCGCCTTCAGCCACTATCCATTTGAGGCCAAGGTCTTCGCTTTTGAAGAATTGACGGACCTTTTTCTTCATGGCCTCGGTTTCATCCGGTGGGAACACGAACACCAGTCCGCGCATTTGTGCCACGCGGGAAAAGGTTCGAGCCGAATGCCAGAACAATGGCGCGCCCTTGTACTCGATGTACTGCTTGCGTTCGCCGTTGGTGGCTTCAGCCAGACGAGTGCCTGACCCTGCGGCCAGGATTATTCCCCATATGCTGTTGAGTTGGCGGTCCATGTGGCCTCTATGCGCGCGCGGGAGAGCATGTGCTTTCCCGCGCGCCTGTAATCAAGTTGGAGCCAGCCGATAAGCCGGGTCTTGTTCCCCGTGAGGGGCGGTCATCATTCATCTAGGGCGACTGTTACCAGCCGCTTCAAGCAACCTACCCGGTAGCATCGGTCGGGCCGACCTACGTACGCTACCCTATTTGGTCTTGCTCCGGACGGAGTTCACCTAGCCTGCCGCGTTGCCACGACAGCTGGTGGGCTCTTACCCCACCGTTTCACCCTTACCTCCGGGAAACCCGGAGGCGGTCTACTTTCTGTTGCACTTGACGGGGATCACTCCCCCTGGGCGTTACCCAGCGTCCTGCCCTACGGAGCCCGGACTTTCCTCTCCGATCACTGATCGCAGCGATGACCTGTCCGACTCCAAACTTGATACAATTCTTAGTGAACGACTATTTTGCAGTCGGTGCGTTGGCCTGCCAGAATATGAGCCGCTGGCAGTTGGGACAGCTCAGGATCTGCTGGCCTTTCTGCAAGTCGTTGTAGGACTGCGGCGGAATCATGATGTGGCAGCCAGCGCAAACGCCGTCAGCGACGGGAACGATGACCGGATTTTCCATGCGTTCGCGGATGAACTCGTAGCGGCCAAGGATCGGCGGTGGAACGGCCTTGCTGGCTTTTCTGCGTTTACGGCCAAGGGTCTCAAGCTTTTTCTTGGCGTCGGCCAGACGTTTCTCCAGCGTGGTCTTGAGGGCGTCGTATTGGTCCTTGACTCCGCTCATTTCGCTGTTGAGGCTTTCTGTGGCCTCATCCTGGCGGGTGAGTTCTTCCTTGACAGCAATCTGCTCGTCATCGCGCATGCGATTGAGTTTTTCCATGCTGTCCATTTCCCGCATCATTGCGTGATATTCCTTCGTGTTGCCGACCATCATGAGCTTGTTTTTGCTCTTCTTGATCCTGCCGGCATCTTCATCGATCTCGTGAGACAGTTTCTTTTTCTGTTCTTTGAGGATGTCTATCTTTTCATTGATCTGGTTGCGACGGTCGTCGAATTTGGAGATCTGTTCCTCAAGTACAATCAGTTCCTTGGGAGCCTGCTCAACCTCGTCCCGGAGGATGAGGATGTCGTCATCCACGTGCTGGAGTACGATCAACTGCTCGATTTGTTTCTGATACATGTCTTACCTCGCTATCTATTTGAAAGCATGCTTTCGCACGGTTCCTTCGTTATTTTTTGACGTGAAACCGGAAGGGATCATCGCCTTTGAAAAATTTGACTTCCACACCGTCCAGGCTATTGTCCAGTTCCTCGGCAAAAAGCCGCATCATCTCCTCTTCCAGTGAAAAATGTCCGACATCAATGACGCAAATGGGGCTCTCGACTGCCGGATGGTACTTCATATCGCCGGTAATGAACACATCTGCACCAGCTTGAGCGGCATTGCGGATGAGTGTTGAACCTGATCCGCCGCAATAGGCCACGGTGGAAATTTTTTCCGGCTGTGGTCCGGCCATGCTCCAGACTTCTTTGTCAATGAGTCCTTCCAGCACTGTCAGGAATTCATCGAGGCCCAGCGGGTTGGGCAGGGTGCCCACTTCGCCGAATCCCACTTCGTTCCGGGGTGCGGCAAGGGAATGCAGATAGAAGACGGGCCGTTGTCCCATGGTGAATTCAATGGCATCGGCAACCTTGTTCCAGCCATCTTCGTCGCAGACCACCCTGACTTCTCTTGCGCGGCTTTGAGATATGGAATGAACGCCCTTGAGGTTGGCCCAGGCATCGGCCTCTTGTGGAGAGACAGCCCTTTCGGCATAAAAGGAAGCTTCAATGGGGGTAACTCCGGTTTCAATTTCCAGAAAACGCGTGTTTTCAAGCTTGAGGCGTTTGCCTAGCCAGAAGGCCGGTCCCTGAGGGCGTGTATCCAGAGAAGTGTGGGCAGCATAGAGCCATGCCCCGGTCCCGATGGTCCGGCGCAGGACGTCCATGTACATCCCGTCGCCAATGGGGGCCTTGGGTTTCATGTACAACGGGTGATGTGTAATCACAGCTCCGGCTCCCCATTCGAGGCATTTCCCGACCATGGCAGGCGTGGGCTCCAGAGCCACTGCGACCTTGTCGGTTTCCTGGATGGTGCCTGCGATCTGAATGCCACAATTGTCCCATGAAGACTGATTGGCTTCAGGGGCAAGAATGCGAAAAAACGCTAAAATATCCTTAATTTTCATATACTTATCCACCTGAACCATAAATAAGATGCTCCCGTAGGGTTTCCCCCTCGGGAGCATTATTTTCCTCTTCAATAACCCGGCCTTTGGCCTGTGTGGGAAACTTCAGGATATATGCGTTGAACTGCTTTTCAGTATCAAACTGTATCAATCACTTCCTCCCGCTTGAAGGGGGATTGGTGGGCCAGCCAGGATTCGAACCTGGGACCGACCGGTTATGAGCCGGTGGCTCTGCCAACTGAGCTACTGGCCCGCAGTCTAAGAGCGGATCAATATAGTCAAACAGAGCCAGGAGTGTCAAGGGTCTTTGTCGATTCTTGTTTATCTTTGAAATAGTACTTTTTTTCAGTCGTGATAATGACTTTACGGGCATACCAGAAGGCAATGCCAGCCGATGTCCACACAATGGCCGCGATGGAGAGCCAAAGCGAGATCGTGCCATATCCCATGAACGAGGTGAACAGGGTAAACAGCAGGAGAGGGGCGACCACCTGTCTTGACAGGCCCATGAGAATGGCGAACATGGGCCGTTTCATGCCTTGCAGGGCCGAGGTGGAGATGAAGATGATCACATAGGCGTAGAGTACGAAGGCATCGATGCGCAGGTATTCCACTCCGATGGAGATGACTGCCGGGTCGTTGGTAAAAAAACTCATGAGTGGTTCGGCAAGGAAGAAAATAGGCAGGGAAAGGGGAAGCAGAATGAATGCTCCATATTTGAGATTTCTGCGCATGGTCTCCCGGATTCTGTCAATGTGTCCGGCCCCATAGTTTTGGGCCGTAATGGTCAGGGAGGCCACATTGAGGCCGATGGTGGGCAGAAGTACGATCTGGTCAATGCGGGTGGCAATGCCGTATGCGGCGGATGCCTCCGGGCCGAATTGCGAGACGAAACGGAAGATGACAAAAAAGCCCAGCGCAATGGTCATGAAATTCAGGCTGGCCGGGAATCCCTGGTGGGCTATTTCGCGGTAAATGGCCGGGCGGGGGATGAGATTGCGCCCTGATTCGGTTTTCATCAGGCCGGTTTTGCGGGCTTTGAAGGCGAGGTAGATGCAGCCGCAGGCCTGGAGAAGCACGGTGGACCAGGCCACACCTGCCATGCCCATGGCCGGAAGTCCGTAGCCACCCAGGATGAACCACGGATCGAGAGCGATGTTCAGCGAGGCAGTGAAGATGAGTACGTTGCGGAAACTTTTCGTGTCCCCTTGCGATTGCAGGATTGCGTTGAAAAGATAGAGGAAGACCGTTGTGAAATTGAAGGCGAATATGGGGTTCATGTATGTAAGGCAGATATCGAGGTACTGACCTTCGGCACCCAGCCAGCCGAATATGTACGGAGAAAATTTCAGGCCGAACCAGGCCAGGAAGGCACTGATGACCACTCCGAAACCCAGCATTTGCACGGCAATGAGCGAGGCCTGTTTCCGGTCCCTGGCTCCCAGTGCAGATCCCATGAGCGCGGTGGCACCTGTGCCGATGCCGCCAGCCAGTGAGGTGATTATGAAATAGACTGGCAGGGAAAGAGAGAGTGCGGCCACGGCTTCAGTGTTTATATGCCCGGCCCACCACGTATCGACCACGTTGAACATGGTGTGGAAGAAATAGCCGATCGAAGCGGGGATGGCCACTTGCCGGATGACTTCCGAAACGGGGCGGGTGGTGAGGTCCGTGGTGTCTGTCATCGCGCGATGGTAACAGAAAATTTGAGGCAAGCCGAGTGGGGTTTTTGGGGTTACCGGTTTGTATGCACGGTCTTGACTTCTCAGCAGGTAGCACACTAATTGTGAAACAGGAGCAGCCATGGGAAAGACACCTGCCAATACTGACGTACAATTCTGGCGTGACCCGGATCTTCTGGGCGTGGAGGTGCGCTATTCCAGTTACAATAAAGCAGCTTTCTGCAAACATAGCCATACAGCGTATTCCATAGGGCTGATCGAGACCGGGCGGACTTCGTTTTTCTTGGATGGCGCGGTCCATAATGCCGTTGCCGGGCAAATTGCGCTTATCAATCCGGGTGCGGTGCATGCCTGCAATCCTGATCTTGATTCCGGTATGACCTACCTCATGTTTTACGTGGACACTTCATGGTTCGAAACCCTGGCTGCCGAAGTGGGCGTCGGGGAAACTGGCCTACCTCACTTTGCTTCGCCCGTGGTGGACGACCCTGATTTGCTGGATAGATGGCGAGCGTTGCACACGGCAATCACTGACGGGGCCGAGCGGCTGGAAAAAGAAACATTGCTCGTGCAGGGATTGGCCGATCTGATACTGCGGCATGCCGAAGTGGGCGTTACACACCTGCCCGCCGGGAACGAGGGTGCGGTCCTGATGGTCAAGGAACACCTGGCTGCCAACCTGACTGAGAAGGTCAGTCTTGATGTCTTGTCCGAAATGGCTTGTCTCAGTCGATATCACCTGCTTCGGGTTTTTCAGGATGCCATGGGACTGCCTCCCCACGCCTATCAGAATCAGCTTCGGGTGGAACTTGGCAAGCGACTTCTGTCTAGAGGAACACCCATCAGTCAGGTTGCCGTTGAAGCTGGTTTCGTTGATCAGAGTCATTTTTCTCGTGTATTCAAGCAATATACCGGTGCCACGCCGCGTCAGTATCAGACTGTCATCGATCCTAACGATTGATTCTTCTTTTTAGCAATTTAATACAATACCCTCACAGAGCTTCACTTCATAGTGGCTCCTGAACGTACTATTCAGGAGAGAATACATGCTGGAAAAGGAAAAGGCTCGGTGCGTCGAGGCTGTGCGTGGCAGCGGCGTGGGCGATGATGCCTTGTTACATCTGGAGTTGAAAAGGAGCCGGCCCAACCTGTTGGCTTTGTTCTGTCTGGCGGGAGCCGTGCTGCTCTGGGGAACTTCATTCATGGCAACCAAGGCGGCTTTGTCCGGTTTTGCTCCCATGACAGTGGTATGGCTTCGTATGGGGTTGGCTTCTTTGGTGGTGCTTGTCCTGGGCAGGCGAATTCCCATGCCGCAATACAGGAAGGGTGACTGGAAAGTGTTGTCTTTTTTGTGTCTGATGCAACCATGTCTGTATTTTTTGCTGGAAGGGTATGCCATTAGCCTGACAACCTCATCACAGGCCGGGATGATTTCCGCGTTGGTGCCACTTCTTGTTGCTGTTGGTGCATGGGTTGTTCTCAGAGAACCCATGTCGCTGAGCGGTATTGTAGGCCTTCTTATCTCCATCGGAGGGGTGATCTGGCTGTCGATGGGCGGTGCATCCCATGCGAGCGCTCCGTCCCCGATTCTGGGAAACCTGCTGGAAGTGGGGGCAATGATCTGCGTCGCCATATACATGGTGGTCATGAAGCGGCTTTCCATTCGCTATTCCACATGGTGGCTGACCTGCGTGCAATGCGTTGCCGGGGCAGTGTTCTTTTTGCCCGGAGCATTCATGACCGGTCCATTGCCTTTGATCGATATTCCCCTGACCGCATGGCTGGCTGTTGCCTATCTAGGACTCTTTGTTACTCTGGGTGCATTTGGTCTCTACAATATGGGCATGACTTACATGCCTGCCGGGCGGGCCGCCCTGTCCATTAATCTGGTGTCTCCAGTGGCTCTTGTGGCGGGTTGGATCATGTTGGGCGAAACCCTGACTCCAGAACAGTTGGCGGCATGTTGTGTTGTCGGGATCGGGGTGTATCTCGGCAGGAAAGGGTAAAAAAAGAGACCTGTTTTCAGGCAAGGCCTCTTTTGATTTGATATCGTCTTGAAAGCTATTTCAGCCCAAGTTCTGTCTTCAGGTGCTGGAAGTCGATGTTGTCGGCGACCAGTTCCGCGCCCTGTTTGATCTTGATGGCATCGCGCAATTTGTGGCGGGACAGGATGTCGTCCATTTTCTTGGCCACGGTAAAGGTGTCTTCGCGGACCATTATGATCGGGGTTTCCAGAACTTCCGAGCGGGTCAGGATGATGTCGTTGGGGTAGAGATTGCCGGTCAGGATCAGGCAGGGACAGTCCCCTTCCAACGCCACCAGTTGGACATCGGAGCGGTCGCCACCCACGATGATGGCGGAATTCTTTTTTTTGCGAAAGTGGGTCATGAAGTTCTCCACCTGCATGGTGCCGATGAGGAACGATTCCACGACCCGTTCGGCCTTGCTGTGGGCAGAGATGATCTTGCCGCCCAGCCGGTCCGCAAGATCTGCTACCTTGATGGCACCCATGAGTGGGTCGTGCGGGATTACGCCCAGAATCTTGACGCCCTTGCTTTCAAGAGCCGGGCCGAGAAGCTGCTTGACCTCGTCCATGAAATTCGGCGGCACATCGTTGAGGACGACCCCGGCCAGTTGGTCTCCAAGAAGTTCTTTCATGACCATCAGGTAGTCGTATTTCAATTCCTTTTGGAACCGGTCAATGATGATGGCTTTGATATTCAGTTTCTTGATGACTGAGATGGCGTTGGTGTCGCAATATTTGCCGGAGTACATGGACCCGGAGCCTGCCACCAGGGTGATGTCCTTGGATTCGGAGATGGTTTTGTAGCCGTCAACAATCTTGTCCAGCAGGCCATCCATTTTGCCGGTGAAGGCCTTGACCTTGAAATCCTGGGTGACCACGATGGGCGTGACGAGTTCGGGGTCTTCCTTGACGCCTAGAACATCTTGAACGAACGCAGCGTCTTCATCGCCGAGTTTGCCGTCAATTTCCATGGGCATGGCGCCGACCGGCTTCATGTAGCCGACGTTGAAGCCTTCTTTTTGCAGTCGCAACCCCAGGCCCATGACGATCATGTTCTTGCCTGAGTATCCGGTAGTCGAGCCAATGTAGAGACCAGCCATGCCTTTCCTCCTGTTTATGCGGCGAGAGCGAGCGTTTCAGCTTCACTGCTCATCTATCTCACTGTGCGAAAAAATCAGCCGATGGTCAAGCGTAGGTCTGCCACTAGTGCGCCATCGGCGTCTACCAGAATCGGATTTAGTTCCGCTTCCTGGATTTCTGGAAAGTCTGTTGCCATTTGCGATATGGACAGCAAAATATCTTCTATGGATGCCAGGTTCACGGCTTCTTCTCCACGCGCGCCTCGGAGCAGGGGAAAGGATTTGATTTCCCGTACGATATCCTGGGCGTCTTGAAGTGTGAGCGGGGCCAGCCTGTAACTGATATCGCCCAGTGCCTCAGCTGACAGGCCGACCAGACAGAATGAGATAAGGGGGCCGAATTGGGGGTCCTGAGTGAAACGGATGATAACCTCATGCGCCTTGATCGGCCCCATGGTCTGCACAAGACAACCTGACAGGTAGGCATCGGGTCGCTTGCGCTGGGCGCGGGTGGTGATGTCCAGCCATGCATCGCGGACTTCGCGTGGAGTGCGGAGATCCAGAGCCACACCTTGAATGTCGCCCCTGTTTGAAATGTGCGGGGATACAATCTTGATTGCTACGGGATAACCCATCTTTTTGGCCGCGCGTACAGCCTGGTCACTGGTACGTACCAGTCTGGTTTCGGGAATAGGAAGTTCATAGGCGGTGGCTATTTCCATGGCATCGGAAAAAGGGAGTTCGCTTATGCCCAGTTTTTGGGCTTTTTTTATGGCGCGTGCAGCCTTGCCCTTGTCGCGTCTGAAGCAGACTTCCACCGGATAGGGGCGATTGAGCCAGCGGTAATGGGAGTGCATGGCCTCGATGGCACGGATGGCTGGTTCCGGGTAGCTGTAGCAGGGGATGCCGGCTTGCAGCAGCATGTCGCGGCCAGGGCCGATGCGTTTCCCGCCCATGAAACAGGTGAATACGGGCTTGTTGCAGGTTTTGGCCACGTCGATAATGGCTTGTGCGGTGGCCTCGACTTCCGCAGATGCCGTGGGCGTCAGTAGTATCAGGATGGCGTTGGTGAATTCGTCCTGGGCAACGGCTTGGAACGTGTCGCGGTAGCGGTCTGCCTTGCCATCTCCGATGATGTCTATGGGATTGTATATGGAGGCAAATGGGGGCAGCACCTTGGTCAGAATTTCAAGTGTTGCCTGTGACGGGCGCGAGAGATGCAGTCCGGCTTCTCCGCATGCGTCTGCAGCCAGGATTCCGGGGCCGCCCGAATTGGTGATGACTGTCAGGTTCGGGCCAGTTGGCAGCGGTTGTTCGGAAAAGGCCCGGGCCAGATCGAAAAGTGATTCCAGGCTCTCCACTTGAATGATGCCTGCCTGTCGGAATGCTGCGGTGGACGCCACCAGTGATCCGGCCATGGACCCTGTGTGGCTGGATGTGGCTCGTGCGCCAGCCGGGGTCGTACCTGCCTTGATCAGAATGACGGGCTTTGTCTCCGTGACGATACTGGCCTTGCGGATAAATCTCTGACCATCGTCAACGCTTTCCAGATAGCCGATGATGACTTTTGTTTCCGGGTCGTCGCCCAGATATTCAATCACGTCTGCCTCGGAAAGTCCTGCCTTGTTGCCCAGGCTGATGAATTTGGAAAAGCCGATGTCTTCGCCGTCGGCCCAGTCGAGAATGGCTGAGCAGAGTGCTCCGGATTGGGAAAAGAAGGCTATGGACCCTTTGGCCGGTGCAGCCTGGGCGATGGTGGCATTGATGCCTTCTGCCGTATTGACCAGACCCAATGAGTTCGGACCCAGCAGGGTGATGCCCTTTTTACGGGCAAGGTTTGCCATTTTCATTTCAAGTTCGAATCCATCGCGCCCGGTCTCGCGGAATCCGGCGGTAATGACGCAGATGGCACTGACCCGGATATTTGCCAATTCGCGCATGGCATTGAGAACCTTTTCACGGGGCAAGACTATGATGCCGAGACCCGGTGCCTGGGGCAGTTTGGAAATAGACTTGAAGACCGGTGTGTCGAGAATTATTCCACCTGCGGGATTGACGGGAAATAATTTACCCCTGTATCCTGCTTTGAGCAGATTGGACAAAATGACGTGGCCGAGCTTCCCCGGACTCCTTGATGCGCCGATGATGGCGATGGAGTCAGGATTGAACAAGGGGTGAAGGTTTGCGTCTGAATGCATATATACAGGGGGTTGAATGGATATCGACGATCTACAAGAGTGTATCCACCATAGGTTTGCCCAAGTCAAGCTTCTGGATCATGCTCTTACTCATAGCTCTTTTGCAAATGAGGACGGGTGTGCGGATAATGAAAGGCTTGAATTCCTGGGTGATGCGGTGCTTGAGTTGTGTATTTCAGAAGAAGGCTTCAAGCGATTTCCATATGCTCCAGAAGGACAATTGACCAGAATTCGTTCACAATTGGTCAAGGAAAAAAGTTTGGCTTCCATTGCCCGTGAATTGAACCTGGATCAATATATTCGCTTGGGTAAGGGAGAAGAATTGCAAGGGGGCCGGGATCGTGACGCGCTTTTGGCCGATGTTTTCGAGGCATTGCTGGGAGCGGTTTTTCTGGATGGGGGCTTTGAATCTGCGAAAAAGATGATTCTTTGCATATTTGAGAGCCGGTGGCCTGAACGAGCCATGCTGCCAGAGGTCAAGGACTACAAAAGTCGTTTGCAGGAAGTTTCCCAGGAGCGATTCAAGGAGCGTCCGGTTTATGCTCTGGCAGGAACCAGCGGTCCCGAGCATGAGAAATTATTTGATGTGGACGTTACATTGCCTGAAGGGGAACGCTTTCGCTCCAGCGGTACCAGCGTGAAGCGGGCCGAACAGGAAGTCGCCAAGAAAGCTCTCGAATACCTTTCCGAAGAATAGGGACTCGGCAGCCATGCGTTTTCGTGGGGGGCAGGAAGCCTCTCGTTGAGCATTCACCAATCCGTTAAAATTAATCGGGAACCGACCGGCGGCATGAGCCGCCGGTCTGGTCTCTGATTGTCTTCAGCCGTGAGCAAGTCTTTTACGACTAGCCGCCGATGAGCTGCATGGCCATTCTCGGCAGGGAGTTGGCCTGCGCCAGCATGGCGACAGCTGACTGGGTGAGAATCTGGTTGCGGACGAATTCAGTCATTTCCGTTGCGACATCGACGTCGGAAATGCGGGATTCGGCTGCTTGCAAGTTCTCGGCCTGGATTTCCAGGTTGGTGATGGTGTTTTCCAGGCGGTTTTGCATGGCACCCAGGTTTGCGCGAATCTTGTCCTTGGATATGATCGCGTCATTGATCGCTGCCATGGCCGTTTGAGCCAGGGCCTGAGTGGAGATCGCCTTGCCTGCATTCTGGAGTTCGGCTGTGGCTCCGCCCTTGGCGGCTGCTGAATGACCGAGTCCGAATGAAGATGAGGTCGAGCCGGCAATGGCAACATAGTAGTAGTCTTCGGAAGAGTCGTTGCCGGTTCCAAAGTGAATCTTCAGGGGGCCTGTGGACGATACGCCGCGACCGTTATGGGTGGCGCTCGTACCTGACAGGTTTCCGTTCAGAAGATAAATTCCGTTAAAATCTGTGGCCATGGCGATTCGGTTTATCTCCGAAGACATTGCCTGATACTCGGAATCGATAATCAGACGCTGGTCGGAGTTGTAGGTACCGGTTGAAGCCTGCATCGCTAGTTCTTTCATGCGAATGAGCTTTTCATCGATGACCTGCAACGCGCCGTCAGCCGTCTGGATCAGGGAAATTGCGTCGGACGCATTTCGTATACCCTGGTGCATCGAGCTGATTTCGGAGCGCATGAGCTCGCGAATAGCCAATCCGGCTGCGTCATCGGCTGCAACGCCAACGCGGAGACCGGAGGACAAACGCCTGGTAGACTTGCCGAGCCGTCCATAATGGTCGGTCAAGTTTCTTTGTGCGTTCATCGCCATTAAGTTGTGGTTAATGACTAAAGACATCAGAACCCTCCTTGTTCAATCTTCAAATCCATTTGCGAAGATTAAGCATTATGCGTGCCAGTATCTTTTTATTAAGTTATATTAAGAAGATATATGTCTAATAAATGTCTAGAGTGGTCTTTTTTACCTGTCAAACAAAATGTATTGGGGTTTGTGTCGTCAATGGTTTGTCACCAGGGGGGTGCAAAAAATGCCTGTTTTGTCGGAGGAGTGCGTTGGCAATTCCGTGCGGCTGATGTATTCGAGGGCATGAATATTCACTATACGGATACAAAAGATTTTGACCCCGCTGTCCTTGGTGCGCTGTATTCCTCTCAGGGGTGGAAGTCCGGAGGATTTCCCGATGCGCTTGCGGCTGCCATGAGCGGTTCGGATACGGTGATATCGGCCTGGGATGGTGACAAGCTCGTCGGGCTGGCCTCGGTCCTGTCTGACGGTCATCTCGTGGCCTATCTGTCCTATCTGCTGGTGCATCCCGACTATCAAGGCAGGGCCATTGGTGACGGGCTCATGGAGCGCGTGGTGGCGCGTTACAAGAAGTGCCTGAGAAAAGTCCTGATATCATTCGATGACAAGGCCGGATTTTATGAGCGGTATGGTTTCAAGCAGGGCAAGGGAAGAACTCCCATGTACCTCCGAGAATACGACACCCCATATTAGGGAAGCACTGCATAATTGTCCGCTGGCTTCGTTGCTTTAAAAACCTCAAATCCTAGCGTACAGGAAGTACGCGTCGGCCTTGAGGTTTTCTTGCGCCTTGCCAGCGAACAATTCTACAGCACTTCCTAAAAATTAAATTAATCAGTACTTCCTTGGCAGACTGTTGAAAAAGGCCGGATTGCGTCGTTGCTTCATGGAACTCAAATCCTCGCGTAGGAAGACTACGCGTCGGTCTTGAATTCCATTCGCGCCTGGCACTCCAACCTTTTTGAACAGTCTGTCGAGGTCGGAATTTTCTGTGATTTTGTTGCAGGGAAAAGGCCGGATTGCGTTGTTGCCTCATGGATTGACGGTGGGGATTGTTTTTGGTTTATCCGGTTCAAGCGGACTTTGACTCATGAATGCCCATGATTCTAATTTGCCGAATGAACATAAACCGTTATGTATGTAATTCTTGATTTCATGTATTCTTTATGATTTTATTTATGGACGGTTTCAGTGGCTCGTGGATATGGAAAAGTACGGGACTTATGGAAAATATAAAATGTCTTTTCGAAAATCATGGCGTAACACTCATCTGCGATGACAAAAATATATTAGTTCACAATCCACAGGAGGCCCCATGAAACGCATTGCATTCTTTTTTATACTGGCTATGGCCCTTGTTCCTCCCTTCCCGGCCAATGCCCAGGACGATCCCCGGACCGCGCAGGACCAACTCATCGATCTGGTCGGCAAGGCCATTGTGGAAGAAACCACACAACGATCCGAAGAAGTCCGCAAGGCCAAAGATATCCTGGACGAAATTCTCACCGAAACCACGACCACAACCGAACAAAAAGAAGAAGCCGAAAAAAAATCTGGAAGATGCAGAAATAGAGTATGCCAAAGCTCAAAAGGAACTCGACACTGCTCGCGTTGACGCCTTTGCCGAGCAATGTGGCAAGTCCCCATCCGAAATCCAAGCCATGCGAAACTCCGGCATGGGCTGGGGCAAGATTGCCAAGGAGTGCGGAATTCACCCCTCTGCCGCAGGCAAGGGGAAAGTCAAAGAGAAAAATAAGAATAAGAACAAAAATAAGGGAAAGGGAAAGAACAAATAAGCCTTTATTCGTTCACAAAGAAAAGATATAAAAATGTTGAAAAAATTTGTTGTTGTTGCATTATGGCAATGATGATCCCCATCCTTTGGATGTAGCGAGGAAGGCCCGATGGAGAAGGCCGGAAAGAAGATGGATCAAGCGGCAGAGGATGCTGGGGATGCTGCTGAAAAGGCCAAGAAAATATTCGAGTAAGTAGTAGGTCCTTGCTATATATTCCTGACGGACGCAGTCATAGCATTGCAAGCCAAAGGAGTGGTGATACAACTCTTGGATATGGTTGACTCACTCTCTGATGATTGGTTGTGCTTTCATCAGGTGGTCATCTTGTCCACTTGTTTGGTCAAAAGTACGCTTGGGCCGGATGAACCTTGTTTTTACTGTGAGTCCTATCCGAGATTCAAAAAAACGGCCCGTAGAGTGATCTACGGGCCGTTTTGATTTTCGGTTGCCCCGCGCGGGTCAGACGCGGAGCATTTTTGGAGAAGGAGTCTATTAGTATGGGTTACTTAAGACCTTTATGAGCTTAACGCTTCATGGCGATTACTTCGCCGAGCATTGAGTCCGTTGTGGTGATGACTTTGGTGTTGGCCTGGAAGCCTCGCTGGGTGGTGATCATCCGCACGAATTCCGTAGCCATGTCAACATTGGACATTTCCAGGGAATTGCCGTCAACGGTGCCTTTACCTGTTGAACCGGCCTGGCCGGTCAATGCCGGGCCTGATTCGCGGGTTTCCGAGAACAGGTTACCGCCTTCACGTCTGAGGCCGTGCTTGTTTGTGAACGTTGCCAGTGTGACTGCGTACAGTTCCAGAACCTGGCCGTTGGAATAGTGGCCAGTGAGAACTCCTTCGCGGGAGACAGAGATATTCTGCAGTATACCTGCCGAGTATCCGTCCTGGCTTTGGAACAGAGTGGACGAACCACCGGTGTCGAAGCTCTGGGAAGCCAGGGCGCTGACAGCCGGAGATTTGAAGTCCGGGAGATATCCGGAGTTGTCGATGTTGGTAAGCTGTGCCGCATTGGCTTTTGTGGGCAGGGTTCCAAGGCTCGAAGACCAACCCTTTGTCACGGCTCCGCCGCCGTTACTGGACAAGTCCGAGTTTGACATGCCGAAGTCGATCTGGATGGGCGTGGCATTGGTTGCTTCGCCCGTACTGGCGTTGGATTTGCCCAGGAAGTTGGCGGTACAGACTGGGTATCCGCTTGTGGAAAAGTCCGCAAGATCCCAGTTTTGCAGGTTTCTCGGGCCGCCGGTATCTCCACCATTGGACTTGAGCGTATAGGCACTTATTCCGGAAAGTTGTCCTGTTGTGAACGTCATTGTGCCGATCATCAGCACGCCGGCTGCCGAGGTATTGCCTTGGCCGATAGTCGTATTGTGACCATTGGCACCGGACAGCACGCGCTGGTCAGCGGTGGGGTCAACTGTGACCATGTATTCCCAGACAGTGTCTCCACCGGCGTTGCTCATGGTGACCTTGTCAAAATAGACAGTCAGGTTATGGGCGGTACCGATGTCATCGTATACTTTCAATGTGGTTGAATATCCATACTGTGTGGATGGCAGCGGAGTACTTTGAGTCCCGTTCCAATTTGCGAACATGGCAAAGTACGGTTGTGTATCACTGGTCGAGTTGTCTCTTGATGTGGGATCCAGGTTGGTGACGATGGATACATTGGTGGTGGCCTTCGGCTGGGACTGGAAATTTTCCAGTCGGATGTCCGTGGGGGTCCCAATGATTCTGGTCGCTTTGGAAGATGAGCTTGTGGTCGAACTTGTGGTGGACACGGATGTCGAATTTTGTTCGATTTCCCATCCTTGAAGAACGTATCCGTGAGGATCGGTCAGGTATCCGTCGTTGTTGAAGCGGAAGTTGCCTGCCCTTGAAAAGTATTTTTCGTCTTCGCCAATAGGGGAGACAACAAACATGCCATCGCCGGAAATGGCCATGTCGGTTGCTTCGGTGGATGCCTCGAAAGCTCCTTGTCCAAAGTCCGAGAACACGGTTGAGACACGGACGCCTCGTCCAACCTGACCTACTCCATTGACCGTGGCAAAGTCCTGGCTCATGAGGTCTTCGAAATGCATTCGAGCGCCTTTGAACCCAGTTGTGTTGACGTTGGCAAGGTTGTTGCCAATGACCGTCATTCGTTCGGAATGCACAGTGAGGCCGCTGATGCCCGAATACAGTGATGCTCCTAAACCCATATTAACCTCCTATCTCTTCTCCAAGAGCCTGCGGCGTAATCGCCGCTAGGTGAAATACCTTAATCTGTCTCTTCATTCGACTCGACCGGGTCCACGACACCGTCAGTGCCCGGATCAACAATTTCCTTGACGTTCATGAAGCTGATGAAACGGCCATCCTTGAGGCGCAGATATTGTGTGCCGCTTTCGTTGACCACGGCATCGACCTTGCCCGAGATTTCCGTCTGGACCATGACGTGTTTGCCATTGGCGTCTGCGCCGAGAATGCCGACCCCATATTGGCCGTCGGGCATGTCCTGGCCCCCTTCGTTCTTGCCGTCCCATTCGTACTGGAAGGTTCCGGCCTGCTTGCTGCCGAGATCGACGGTGCGGATGATGGCCCCTTCCGAGTCGTAAATATTCATCGTGATCTTTGAGACCGGTTCGCCAAAGCCATAATAGATGGTCGAGGCGTTGCCGTTGTCCAGGCTGATCTTGTAGCCTTCGGCCTTGATTTCCTTGCCAATGAAGCTGACTGCGGAGAGCATGTCGCTCTGTTGCATGGATTTGCCCAGGTCCTTGATCCCGTCGTTGATGTTGGTGAGCTGTTCAAGACTCGAAAACTCGGCCAACTGGGAGGTCATTTGAGCATCATCCATTGGATTCAGAGGGTCCTGATGCGTCAATTGCGCAACCAGGATAGTCAGGAAGGTATCCTGATCCATGCTTGTTTTATGATCGGGCGAGTTGGAAGCCGCAAGGCTTGCCTCCTGTGCCCCGAGAATTTTTCCACTGTTGTCTATGTAACCCATGATAGACCTCGCTTAAGCGATGACGTGTAACCCATGATCGGCATTAATTGCCTGTTCATGCATACTTTGCAGGTCCTGGGCCATAGTGCCGTTTTCTCCGCGCATATTTTTCATGTGGTTGCGCATTGCGACCATTATTTCACGGTCTCGGTTCAGGTTGTGCTGATTCTGTCCAAACCAGTCATGGCTATCCTGATTGCCTGTCAGTCCGGCCTGGACTTCCAGCTTTTCGACCTTCAAGCCTTGGTCTTCCAAGGAGTTTTTTATTATGTCGAGGTTCTCTGCAATCACCTTTGCGGCATCGTGACTCTCGGCCCGAATAATGGCACTCACTTCCTTTCCTTGCACCTGAAGCACTATGTTCAACTTGCCCAGATTTTCAGGGGTCAGTTGCAATGTGAGCTGCTTGGTTCCGTTTCCAAGGTTTTTCAGGAGTGCGGTTTCTACCTGCTTCATGACCTTTGGGGCGGAAATTTTTTCCCAGGATTTGGCTCCGGCCTTGTTTCCTGCTTCCGTGGCTCCGGCAAGCAGGGATGCCTCGGTATTGCCGAGTTTCGATTGAGTCGAATTGAGTTCGGATCGGGAACCGTCATCACTCATCTTGCCGAAGAGATTTTTCCAGTTTTCTTGGGACTCGGTATTCTCGTTCTGGTCGAGGCCATCGGTGTCTGCTTCGGCTTTATCAGGGGTGCCTGTTTCGGAGTTCTTCCTGGCATTGGCGTCGGACAGGGATTCCTTGCGGGTTTCGACAACCTGCTTGAAATTTTCCTTGGGGTCGGTTTTGATATTTTCTTCAGCCACGCGAGCCTTCAGGTCCACAGCTTCTTCCAATTGTCTGGCCGCAGATGATTCCTTGGCCTTGTCACCCATGCTCTTGGCAAAAATCTTGCCGACTGCTTGGACAAGTTGCTGGTCCTTCGTATCCATTTTTGCCAGTTCCTGGCGGATGTTCGCAAAGGCTGCCTTGAGGTCCTTGGGCAGGGTGTTGCTGCCGAAAAGTTCTTTTATCTTGGTGGTGAATTCATTGGAAAAGCTCATGGCAGAGGAAAAGGCCTCGATTTCCCCTTTGTCGAACAACATTTGCTTGTCCTGTGGCATGCTGTCGATTTTGGCCTTGAGCGTGCTCATGACCTTGTCGAAGTTGCCATTTTCAAGCTGTGTAATGAGATTTGCGGATTCCTTGGACGTGAAGCCGAACTTGCTGAAGAAGCTGCCAAGCTTGTCTTTTTGTGTGTCAGACAGTTCGGCTTTATGCATCTCTGCCATCTTTTCGGTCACTTCGGCTGCAAACTGTCTCCAGGTCAATCCGTCTTCGCTGTCGACCTTCTTTTTGATTTCAGCGATATCCTCATCACTCATTCCATATTTCTCAAGGTCTTCCTTGACCTCTTTGAATTCTTCTTCCGTCATGCGCTTGTCGAGATCGCGTATTCTGGCTTCTTTCTCGTCGTCCTTGACAGGAGCCTTGGTGCCTGCTGCATTGACTGGCTGTTCTTGTTTGTCAATTTGCGGTGCCGTTTCGAGCATTTTTTCTTTGGAGGAGGCCGGAGCAAAGGCGAGTTCGTCCTCGACCCTATTGGCGTGTTGATCAAACAAATCCGCGAATAGAGACTGTGTGTCACCCTTTTTGACTGTGGCAATTTTAACAGTCGGGATCTGCTCTGTCTTTTTCTCTATGGCGATACCTGGAATATTTTGCATGGTTCACTCCTTCGACCCTGTATTCATCAAAAGGCGTGCCAAAAAGAAATTGCTTTAAAATAAGTATGTTGAGTCTTTTTGAGGTGGGAAGAAATGTCCATGGTGCAGGCTGTTCGAGTCATTAGGGGCGTGAATCGCAGGGAAAAAGAGTAGGCGCAATGCAATGAGTGGGAAAAAGAAGGAAGCGCGGAATTGAAGTCAGGCCGTTTTTTTAATGATTGCTAGTGGCAGACTTCAATAAGAGTTTCGAGCAGTTCCAGAATGGCTGTCCAGGCATGGCGGGAGTAATCGGAGTTTTCAAGGAACATGTGGGCATATCCTGTCAGGGGTCTGATGATGGCAGGGCTGCCGATCCAGAAGGAATCATCGAGCAGGCTGCCATGTCTGACGCCGTGCTTGAATTGTCGGCCCATTTCAGGGATGTGAGCGAGCAGGGCCTCTGCGGCTTGGGGGGCATTCTCAGTCAGCCCGGTCCATGTGGTGGAGAGTGGATTCTTGTCCCACAGGCCGAATCTATAACCAAAAAAAGTCTGCCAGAATCTGGAAATCAGTCGCTCTTCATCCGGGAGAACCGTATCGAGCCTTTTTATGTGATAGAGGCCGTTGTCGCCCTTGTTGGTTTGGAACAACGTCAGGCCCGGCAGGTTCATTTTGAAGAGCTTTGCGACAGTATCTCCTGCGGCCATGAGGGCTGTGAGGTTGGCAATGCGACTAGGTACGAACGGGTCGTGGCAGTAAAGTCGCTCGCGTGAGCATTGCCAGCAGCCCTTGGCGCAGTCCCTGTCCGGGCGCAGGATATAATGGCCGGGTGAGTACGGTCCTGTTTCCCAAGGATTGACGTTGCCCATGGAGAGATTCAGGCATTTGAGTCCGGTCCAGGCTGCCAGATGCATGGGGCCGGTGTCCGGGGTGATGAAGAGTGCCATGGACTGGCCAACTGCACTGAATTCATTCAGGCCGAGCGTGCCACATAGATTGAGTGCCGGGGCCTTGGCCGTCTTTTCGACTTCTTTTCCAAGCGGTATCTCGGCAGGGCCGCCAAAGAGGACTGGTCTCAGATTTCGTCCGTGCAGTTCGTCAATCAAAGTGGCCCAAAATTGGGCGGAAGGTCGTTTGGCTTTGTCGCTTGCCCCCAGGAAAAGTCCGATTTTTCTGACGCTCGATGGCAGAGTGCGTGGGGCGTCGAATCGGGTGGAAGCAATATGGGCGAGCGGCACAACATCAAGGGCGTTGAGTTCTGCCCAATGATACCGGTTGTACAGGTTGTTCCTGACCAGCGAGGTCCGGTAGAGTTGCCAGTTGCCATGTACGAAGCGTGTGCCGTCTGTGGTTTGGGTGGGGCCGAGTTTGCGTTCGGCCTTGATTTCGCCAGCAAGGAGGGCGGCTTTTTCCTGAATGCTCAGGTTGAGAACCAGTTCATAGGTGTGCTGCTTGAGGGCATGGGCACCGGTCCAGGGGAAATAGGTCACTGCGGGAGAAAGATTCATGAGAGGCTTGTAGAACATTTCCTCGGCTGCCACGAAAATGGGATGACCGGGATACTGCCGTGTGAGCCACAGCATGAGCGGGTAGGAAAGGATCAGGTCTCCCATGCGCTGCATCTGAAGTACCAGTATGGGGCGTTTGTCCGTCATATCTGTCCCCATGCCGCTTGCTGAAAAAGGCCTGATTGCATCGTTGCCAGCCATAAGGCAGTCCTCGACGTGGCATTGCTGCGGCCCTGGTTCATGGCATTCATACCTTTTTGAACAGTCTCAATATTCATTTTTTCATGAATGTGCTTGGTTACGCGAATGTTTGGCGCATGGTTTCCATGAGCGTTGTCATGCGGTGATCATAGGTGTGCTCGGCCAGTACCCGTTTGCGGGCGGCTTGGGCAATGCGTTGCCGTTTTTCGGGGTCCTTAAGATAGAGTTCCACCAGTTCTGGTATTTCGTCCGGGTGGTTGTAGAAGATGATTTCGAGACCCGGTTCAAACAGGTCTTCCATCTGTCTGCGGTAGTCGGTGAGCAGGAAGGCTCCGCAGCACGGCACATCAAAGACTCGTTGGTTTACCGCACCTTTCATTTGCTGACTTGTGCAGTTGAAATTGATGTCGCTGAGCGGGTAGAAGTCCGGCAGATCTTTGTAGTATGACAGCTCGGAATGATATCTCCAGCCTGTGCTTCCCTTGAGAATTTCCTTCCAGCCCGGGTCACCTACGATGAGCGGGTTGAAGTCGAGAATTCTGAGTACACAGTCCAGTCGGTACATGAGGGTGGCCTGCCATGTGAGAAATGTCTCGAACGCCTGCTTGCGTTCGGGGGTTTCCAATGCTTCGAAGTCTGCCCGCAGCTCAGGGAAATGTCTGGTCAGGAATTGGCCGGCTCTGGGTTCGTCCGATTCCCCGAAGGCCTTTGCCACCAGCAGACCTGCTTCCATCAAATGCGGAGAAGGTCTGGCCGCTTCTATCCGTTTGATGGTTTTTGTCAGCATGGAGTTGCCGACAAAGGATATGGGCGCGCGCCACTGGTCCACAGGCTGGGTGCGGTGTGGCGTCAGTCTGGTGGGATCGGCTCCGAGAGGCAGGTGGAAGACGTTTTTGAAGTCCATTGCCCTGAGGGATTCCATGTTGTCGGAATCCCATGTGAAAATTGCGGTCTTTGCGCCGTGCAGATTCTGGTATGAGCCAAGGATCAGGTGCGGGTTGTCCACGAACCAGGAGGCCAGTGGCACATTGAACTTGTCGAGCAGCATCGCGAGAATGCCCTCTCGGTCCACGCCGAGGTGGTTGACCGTGAGTACGAAATCCGGCTTGAAGGTTGTGAGTGTTGACACCATATGGGAGACAAAGGTGTCGAGGTCCATTTCCTTGGTGCCCAGATCGATGAAAAGGTGCTCAATATTCAGGCGTTCACATGCCGTCTGCAATTCACCAATCAGGAAGTACTGGCTGGTGAGAAGGAGGATGCGAGGTGTCTTGCCTCGAAATCTGGGCCATTTGGTAGGAGAAGTCTGCATTGCTTCCTACCTATCGGCAGGGGGCGTTTTTGTCCATAACCGGTTGCGGAAAAAGATCTGCCGTCCGAGGCCTTTTCAAGTGAACGTAAACAGGTTGGCCCGTCGGAAGGGAAGAGCCTAAATGGTTACGGCGCAGTCGCCACCTCTGGCCTTTGCTTTGTACATGGCTTCGTCGGCCCTTTGGGTCATGGAGAGGATGTTGTCATTCGCCTTGAATTCCGTGATGCCGGAACTGAATGAAATAGGGGTTTCCCGAGACGATATCAGTGCGGATCGGATGCGGTTGTCCAAAGTTGAGGCATCATCGGCGGAGCCATCCATGAGAATGATGAATTCGTCTCCTCCCCATCGGGCCAGGAGATCTGTGGGCCGAATGGTTGCGGAGATGACTTCGGCCACGGTCTTGAGAAATCTGTCGCCCTCAAGGTGTCCGAATTTGTCGTTGATGGCCTTGAATCGGTCAAGGTCGATGACGATGATCGAGAAGACACCCTTGTATCGGGATGCCGCGTATGTGGATAATTCGAAGCGGTGCTTGAGCTCTCGCCGGTTGGCCGCGCCAGTGAGTGGATCGGTCTTTGCCATGTATTCCAGTTGGCCCTGGAAGTGGTTGACGGCCAGCACGCAGAGAAAAAGAATCAGCAGGGATGACGCAAAGCCGATGGACAGGGTACGAACGAAGTTGCTTCGCGCTGCGTCCAGAGCTTCATCTTCATCCTGTACCACGATGAGATGCCACTCGAATTCGGGGATGTATCTGGTTGCGAGCAGGTAGTGTTTGCCGTTGTGATCGTATTCGAAGTTTGAGCCGTCCTCGCGTGTTGTGAGAATGTTCTCGGCAACGTTTTTGATACCATCCCTGTCGGTAATGTATTCCTTTTCTATCAGACTCTTGTTGGGGTGTACCTGGATCAGGCCGTCCTGATCAACCAGATACGCCATGCGGAAGAATTCCTTTCGTGCTTCTATCAGCTTGCTGGCAGCATGGTCCATGTTGACGCCGACTCCGGCAACTCCCAGCAATTTCCCGTCGCTGTCCTCGACCCTGAAGTTGACGAATATGGTCAGGACGTTGTTCTTGGCTTCATTGGTGTCCACTTCCAGTCGGTATTCTTTTTTCGAGCGGGTAAAGGCGAAATACCAGATATCATGAGGGTTCCGTGGGTTTATTTTTTTGTGGAGACCTTTTTGATAATAATAGTTGTCTGTTTTGGCTGAAACGAAAAAGGTGGTCAGGAAATCGTATTTTTCGTTTATTTCCTGAAGATATTTCGCGAGCGAGGCCATGTCTTCTTCGTCTTGCATGGCCCATTGCTTGAGGAAGGCGTCATTGGCCATGGTGGAAGAAACGAGAAGAGGGCGCATCAGTTCGCTGTGGATTTCGGAATATATGTTTTTGCCAGTCAGGGGGAGTGACGAATAGAGCAATTCATCGCGCACGGCTTCACGAGTGACTGCATAGTTGATCAGGCTGGTGGCCAGGAAGACTGTCAGCAGGATGAGCGAAAGGGCCGTCAGGAGTTTTGTCTTGGTGTTCATCATTCCTAATTACTATGGAAGATTGCGGGTGAGTGCAAGGGGCTATAGCTCGTCTGAATCGAGAATAATGGTTACCGGTCCCCAGTTGGTGAAGTCGAGGTGCATTTCTGCGCCGAATTCCCCTGTGGCGATGGTGGCAGGGGCCATCCTTTCTGTGTCCTCCACGAAACGGTCGAAGAGAGGGGCTGCAATGTCGGGGTGGCAGGCTTCGGTAAAGGATGGGCGGCGACCCTTTTTGCAGTCCGCATAGAGTGTGAACTGCGAGATGAGCATCAGGTCGCCGGAAATATCGATCAGGGATTTGTTCAGCTTGCCTGCGTCATCAGTGAAAATGCGCAAGTTGAGCATCTTGCCGAGCATCTTTTTCCAGATCGGCAGGGTGGGCAGTTCTGCGGTGTCACTTCGTCCGAATCCGACCAAGGCAAGCAGGCCGGTTTTTATTTCGCCTACGGTACGGTCTGCCACAGTGACTTTGGCGTCAGTGACTCGCTGTATGACAATACGCACGGTTAGCCGTTTCGGGAATCGAAATGGATATGATACTGGCTGACTGTTTTTTCCTGTGGCGTTTCTTTCTGGCAGCTTCGGTGCAGTGCTGCAAAAAGGAAAAATGCAACCAGAGAGATGAATGCAATGCCGCTCAGGATGCGTTTGGGGTTCGAGTATGATCCCTTGGGGATGAGCAGGCCGGTCATTATCTGGCCGTAGGATGGCTCTTTTTTTGGGTCTTCGGGTTTGTTCATGGCTAGTCTTCCCAGTAGGTGGCTTTGGAGGAATCCTTTTCCGAGACCGAGACTTCCACCAGGCGGACGATGTCGGGCATGGTGTCCTTCAATTCATTATATATGAACATTGCGATGTTTTCCGAGGAAGGGTTGATTTCGGTGAAACATTCCACCTCGTTGAGGTGTTTGTGGTCGAGGCGTTCCAACACGTCTTTGGTGCGTCGCTTGATTTCCTTGAAATCCACGAGGTAGTGGACTTTTTCGTCCAGTTTGTCGCCTTCCACCACGACCTCGACACCGAAGTTGTGTCCGTGCATGTTCTCGCATTTGCCGCCGTAGTTGCGCAGTTGGTGCGAGGCCGAAAAATCCTGGGTTATGGTCAATCGCCATTTGCCTGCCATGTCTCAGTCCTTTCTTTCGTGTGGGCGTTTGTTGTTGCCCTTGAATTGTTCCGCCGGGTACTTGCGAGCGTTTGCTTCGCATTTTTCATGCGCGGCCGCAATAATATCAATGTCAAGTTCGGCGGCGATGCTGGTCAGATAGATAAGCACATCGGCCAACTCTTCACCCACTGCGTGTTTTTTATCGTCCTCGAGATTCCAGCTTTCCTCAGGCGTAAGCCACTGAAAGTGTTCGGCGACTTCTCCGACCTCGCCCATCAGGGCAATTACGAGGTTCTTGGGAGACTGATGCTTCTGCCAGTCCCGGTCTTCGACGAAACGTCGATGCTTGTCATTCAATCCTTTCAATGAATCCATGATAATTTGTCCTTGATCCCATCTTTCGTAAAGCGCACGCAAAGCGTCACTAAAAAGTTTTGGAGAGTTCAGAGAACCGTTTTCAAAAGGTTCTGGCCGCCGGAGGCATTCCTACTCCTGCTTTGCCTGATGTCGCAGGGCATCGCCATTTTGCCAGGCTTCGACGTCCTTCCAGAATTCGCGGCTTGGGAAGACCTGCCAGCCGTGGCCGAGCTTGAGATTGGTGACGGAGTCCTTGGTGATGATGCCGAGATTGACGGTTGTGTTGCCGGGGTAGCGTTGCAGGATGGTCTTGAGCGCGCCAAGATGGTCGTCGTTGGCGTTTTTTTCACCAATCCAGAGGGATACCGGGTGTTCAGAACACTGCACGGCATCGGCCAGGAATTGGACTTTTTCGGCCAGAATCTTGGCTGATTTTGGTGCTTCTTCCTGACCTGGCTCCTCGCGGATATCGATCTTGCCCTTGATGAGCAATGGCCGGTCCGCGTCGATAAGCTCCTTGGCTTCGGCATAGACATTGGGCAGCATGGTCACTTCTCCGGAAGTGGTCAGATCCTCGGCCATGCAGAAGGCCATTGGGTCGCCCTTTTTTGTGATGAATTGTTTGTAGTCCGGGATGATGACCGCCACTCTGACCTCTGTTCCGTTGGGGATGGATTTGCAATCCTCCAGAGTGGTGGTGCGGAGCCGGACCAGCTCGGGGCGGTAGGCCAGCAGAGGATGGCCGCTCAGGAAAAAGCCGAGTACTTCCTTTTCGAGCTGGAGTTTTTCGCGGTCATCGAATTCTTCGCAGGAGGAGCAGGTGGGCGTGTGGGCAGCTTGCTGATTGTCACCGCTACCGCCGAGCATGTCCAACATGTTGAGCATGCCGGACTCCTTTTCCTTGAATTTTTTCTGGCCAATGGCAACGGCCTTTTCCAGATCCTGAAGCAGGGCGGCGCGGGAACAGTTGAAGCAGTCGAGTGCGCCAGCCTTGATGAGCGATTCGAGTACGCGCTTGGTGACACGCCGCAAATTGACTCGTTCGCAGAAGTCGAAAATATCCTTGAATTGGCCGTCTGCCTCGCGCACCACCACGATCTCGTTGATGGCTTCTTCGCCCACGTTCTTGATGGCGGCCATGGCAAACAGGATGTCGCCTTCCAGTACCGAAAATCGTGCCTGACCAGCGTTGATGTTGGGCTGTTTGACCGTGATGTCCATGTCGCGGCATGCGTTGATGTACATGATGATTTTTTCGGTGTTGTTCATTTCCGTGCTCATCAGCGCGGCCATGAACTCAACCGGAAAGTGCGCCTTGAGATAGGCGGTATGGTAGGAGATCAGTGCGTAGGCAGCCGAATGCGACTTGTTGAAGCCGTAGGCCGCGAATTTTTCCATGGTGTCGAAAATTTCATTGGCGATCTTGTCGGGGATTTTGTTTTCCCGCGACCCTTCAAGGAACCTGGAACGCTGTTTCGCCATTTCTTCGGCGATCTTCTTGCCCATGGCACGGCGTAGCAGATCACCTTCTCCGAGCGAGTAGTTGGCAACAGTCATGGCGGTGGCCATGACCTGTTCCTGATAGACCATGACTCCGTAAGTGGGTTCGAGCGTGTCTTTCAGGGATTCGTGCGGGTAGGTGACCGCGATGTCCCCGTGTTTGCGCATGATGAATTCATCAACCATGCTCACCCCATGGGAACCGATCATGCCCAGCGGGCCAGGGCGATAGAGCGCGAGCATGGCAACGATGTCTTCGAATCGGTCAGGGCGCAACATGCGGAGATACTTGCGCATGCCCGATGACTCCACCTGGAAGATGCCGTCTGTGTCGCCTTTTGCAAAGATATCGTAGGTAGCTGGATCGTCCAGGGCCAGTGTGTCGAGATCCGGAGCTTTTTTGCCCTGTTCGTTGATGATGTCTATGCAGTCTTCAATGACCGTCATGGTGCGCAGGCCCAGAAAGTCGAACTTGATAAGGCCGACTTTCTCGACTTTTTTCATGTCGTACTGGGTTACTATTTCACCCTTCTTCCCCTTGTAGAGAGGAAGGTAATCGGTCATGGGCTTGTCCGAGATGACCACGCCTGCCGCGTGAGTTGATGCGTGGCGGCAAAGCCCTTCGAGGCGTGTTGAAATGTCGACGAGTTTGGCAACCCGTTCATCGGTGGCAACCATGTCTTCCAGTTCAAGCACGGCCTTGACCGCGTTGGGAACGCTGATTTTGGCTTTTTCCACGCCAAGCAGCTTGGCCATGACGTCCGGGTCTTCCGGGATGAGCTTGGCTATGCGATCGGTTTCACCGAAGGTCATGCCCAGAGCTCGGCCCACGTCCTTGATGACGGCCTTGGTTTTCATGGTCCCGAAGGTGGTGATTTGGGCAACGCGGTCGTGACCGTATTTTTCGGCGCAGTATTTGACGACCTCCAGACGGCGGCGTTCGCAGAAATCGACATCAATATCAGGCATGGATATGCGCTCGACATTGAGGAACCGCTCGAACAATAGGTCATAGGGGAGCGGGTCGATGTTGGTGATTTTGAGGGACCATGCCACGATGGAGCCTGCCGCAGAACCACGGCCCGGACCGACCGGGATGCGCTGGTTCTTGGCCCAGTTGATGAAATCCTGAACTATGAGAAAATAGGCCGGAAAGCCCATTTCGGTGATAACGCCAAGTTCGTAGTCCAGTCGTTTCCAGTAGACTTCCTCGTCTACATCATAGGTGATGGCTTTCAGCCGTTTCTTGAGACCTTCGCGGCAGAGTTTTTCAAACTCCTCGTCCATGCTTGAAACGTCTGCAGAGAGTTCGTAGTCAGGGAAATAATAATTGCCCAGTTCGATTTCCAGATTGCACTGCTCGGCAATTCGCTGGGTGTTGGTGATGGCCTCGGGCACATGGGCAAAGGCCTTTTCCATTTCTTCGGGCGTCTTGAAATAGAGTTCCTGTGTGTCCATTCTGAACCGTTTTTCGGCGTCCACGGTGGTCTGGGTCTGGATGCACAGCAGTGTGTCGTGGGCCTCGTAGTCTTCGGCAGTCAGGTAGTGGCAGTCATTGGTGGCAACCAGCGGCAGGCCGGTCTTTTCCGCGCACTGGATGAGCAGTTCGTTGAGTCGCGTCTGTTTGCCTATGCCGTTGTCCTGAATCTCCAGATAGAAATTGCCTGGGAATATGGATTCGTAGGTTTTTGCCATTTCCACGCCAGCGTTCAGCCCTTCGTTCAGGAGCATGCGGGGGACTTCTCCGGCAAGGCAGGCGGACAGGGCAATGAGGTCTTCGGAGTACTTGTTGAGCAGGTATTTGCTGACTCGGGGCTTGTAGTAGAAGCCTTCCAGATAGCCTTTGGAGACCAGCTTGATGAGATTCTTGTACCCTTTCTGGCTTTTTGCCAGCAGGACAAGATGATATCCGCCCTTTTCCTTCTTCTCATGGGCGGTTTCGTCGTCGATGTCGCCGGGAGCCACGTAGACTTCGCAACCGATGATCGGCTTGATGCCCATTTCCAGGGCCGCCATGTAGAAGGTCACGGCCCCGAACATGGAACCGTGATCGGTAATGGCAACCGCGGGCATTCCAAGGTCTTTTGCTCTTGAAAGGAGGTCCTTGATGCGAATGGCACCATCGAGCAGGCTGTACTCGGTATGAACGTGAAGATGAACGAATTCGGCCACAAGTATCCCCGTTGAAAACAGATTAAAACAAGATTTCAAGGTATACTGGATAATGTCACGCAAGGGAAGGAGCGAGGTGTAGGTGTTTAATATTTTACTGTAATCGTTTGGTATTACGTGTCTTTGTGGAAGATTTGTGGTTTTTTTGAAAAACCGGTGGCCGTCTTGGATTGTTGTGATGGCCGGGATATTGTCCATTGACCGGCGGCCCGTCCCGGCGTATCTTTTACGATGCTCTATGTACTTTTTTTTGAGGGGAATACGGGGATAATCATGAAGGAAATCCATGTCTAAGCAATCCGAAGTCCAGATTGACGAACAGGCTATTCTTGAGATTATCAAGACCAAGAATGTGCATACTTTTTTTCAGCCTGTAGTTTCCATCACCACCAAGTCGATCATTGGTTTCGAGGCGTATTCTCGTGGCGGAGGTGGTGGTGTTTGTGTCCTTGATCCCGCGATGCTTTTTCATGATGAATTGAAGCCGGAGCTGAAGGTCAATGTGGATCGTCTTTGCCGCGAAAAGGCTTTTGAGCAATTCAAGCCCATTTATGATGGGCACCAGGACATGTGCCTCTTTGTGAATATCAGCCCAGAGATACTGCCGCATGTCGAGACTGGTTCCATGGTGCTCAAGCATCAGGTTGCCAGCATGGACATTGATTTTGACAAGGTTGTCATCGAGTGCCCACTCAACAAGGCGACCACTCTGGAAGTGGAGAAGTTTAGCTCCGCGTACAAGGAATTGGGATTCAGAATCTGTCTGGACAATTGTTCTGCTGATGACTCCTTTGGTCAGATTGTTTCGCGCATCGAACCGGACTTTGTGAAGGTCAACCAGACCTTTTACGCCAAGGATGAACGGAAGGATTACTCTGCCAAGGCCTTGGACATGGTTGTTGAAGTGGTCGGCCGCGTTGGCGGCATGGTGATTGCTCAAGGGGTGGAGAGCGAAGACGATTCCATTCGACTCCTGACTGCGGGGGTGCATCTTCAGCAAGGGTATTACTATACCAAGGACGAGAACGTTCAAACAGGCGACCCGGCCAAAATGTTTTTCCAGAAGATTATCGCCACCTATGACAAATACAGGATGGTAAAAGGCGAGTTGGTCAAGCGCAAGAAGGAACGGTTCGAGCTCTCGTTCAAGGCTGTCTCTTCCATTTGTTCCAAATTCGCCAATCTGCCGGAAGATAAATTCGAGGGTGCGGCCACGGTTCTGGTTCGTAATCTTGACGATGTCATTTCAGTGTTTGTGGTGAATGATGCCGGTGAGCAGATTACCCGGCGAGTTCATGTCAAGCCAGCGGGAAACATAAACCTGTCTGCCAGGGTCATGGGGGTGGAAAAAGGTGTGGACCACTCGGTTCACGACTATATCATGTATCTTGATATGGGGTACGAAAAGTTTGTCACCCGGCCTTTCCTTTCCCCGTATACAGGGGAGGAAACTTGTATCATCAGCAAGCCTTTCTATAACCGTGAAGGGTTGCGATACATCGTCTGCATTGAGATGCCCTATCCCGGTTAGCAGAACTGGTGGAAGGGTTTGATTGTTGCGTTCAATGAAATTTTGGCAAAGATTCGATCTCTTCCGATGGTTATCGGGATTGTCCCTGTTCGCGGAATATGCCGGAGACGGATCTGCAAGAGTCAGATCTGTATTTTATTTTCTTGATGCAAAGGGGGGCTCTTGGAATCCATGAGTGACATTTCCACGTACCTTTGGCAGCGATTGCCACTCATCCTGCTCTTTGCTGGCGGGTATTTCATCTATCAGCTCATGGTTGTTACCAGAATAACCGATGCCTTTGTTTCCTGGGTGCTCAGGAAAAGTCGAGGGAATGCGTCCGTTCTTCTTCTTTATGTAATAGGTGCATCTGCAGCACTCTCATCCTTCATTCCCAATACCATTACCGTTCTCACGCTTCTGCCAATGCTCAAACGGCTGGACAGGGACTTTGCCCGACAGGGGGTTGGAGGCATGACCACGGTGCTCATGTGCTCGGCCATCTATGGTGCGGCCATTGGCGGCATGGGATCAATGATTGGTTCACCGGCAAACGCCTTGCTTATTGGTGTGCTTGATTTCTATCAGATTGCCGGTCGTGAACAGATCACGTTCTTTAACTGGTTTCTCTGGTCCGTTCCTCTGGTGATCCTTTTTGTGCTGGTTGCCTGGGGCGTGGTTGCCGGGTTGGGGCTGCCTCCACAGGTTCGGGGCGTGACCGTGCATGTGGATTGTCTTGGCGAGGTTTGTGAGACTACCGGTCGTCAGCGATACGGTTCGTTGGTTTTCTGGTTCTACATGGGGTTCTGGATATTGGAGGCCGTGGCGCGACAGGCCATATCGGGTTTTGTGGAGATTTCTCCCCTGATCAGCATGGGCTTTTTCGGGTTGTTCATTTATCTGGTCTTTTTCAGAAGCGCGCCAACATCTTCCTTTGGAAGCGGCCCGTTGCTCAGAGTGGGAGGTTTGCTCAAGGGCCTCCCCCGGCGAGGTTTTTTGTTTATCCTCGGATTGGTGGCCCTTTTCTGGGTGATCCACTCATTTGGTATCGACAGACAGGTGGTACTTCTGGTTGGTGAAATGTTGCAGGGTGACATGATGCCATTAATCCTGTTCTTCCTGACCATCGTGTCCGTGATTTTCCTTACCGAACTGCTTTCCAACACAGCCGTGGTGGCCGCGTTCTTTACCATTGCCTACTACGCGGCTCTGGGTCATGACATGAATCCCATGTATTTGATGATGGGGGTTGGCGTGGCCTCCACCTGCGCATTCATGACACCAATTGCCACTCCCACCAACGCTCTTGCCTTTGGTGAGATGAAGGGCGCGTCACTGACTCGGATGCTCGGTCTGGGTTTTGTCCTGAATGTGGCCGGAGCCATCCTGTTGACAGTCTGGCTGAGTTGGGCGTTGCCGCTGATCTATTAAGGAATATGAAGAGGCCCCATTGACAGCTTCAAGTATATTGGATATATGGTTTCTCGCACAAGGAGGGCCATAGTGATTCAGTTTTTTAATAATTGTTTGAGGATTATTCGAGGGTTGCTTATTTCAGTGACTGGAATTGTGACGCTTTCTCAGGGCGGAAATTTATACGAGGCAATAAAGAGACAATCCTTTGAGCTGTCGGCGTCTTTGTTTAAGGCAGATGTTTATCAGATCGTGCGTAACACTTTGGACAAGAGCCATCTTGTTGCTTTTGTTGCGATTTTTGCCATTTGGGTTATTCTTTTCGGCTATAGGGCCTATTTGGTAGAAAAGCACTCGCGGCTCTCCTACATGGGTCTTCTTTCACTTTTGAATCCTCTTCGAGCGTGGAAAACAATTGATATGATGCACAATTATCATCATTTGTTTCATGAAAAGAAAAATCAGATGAAGGGGTTTGCTGATCTTAGAATCGGTTCGGACAACGTCAAACGTTCCATTGAAGCTCTCACCAACAACGCTCGGCAGGTTCTTTCATGTGCTTTGGGAGTTGATGTGTCTGTTCATGTGAAATTGTTCGAGAGAGACGATCTGGAAGGTGGCTGTGTTTCCTTGGAGGATTCTTTACTTAAAGCATATGTCCGTTCATCCTCAAGGCGTGAAACAAAGGCTAGACAATCTGGAAAACTTCGAGCCAGGCGCAATGAGGAGTTGTTTAAGATTGTTTCAAATGATTTCTGTGCCGATGGTGACCTCTCTTATAAAATAAATAGTGGATATAATTATGTGTTTTCGATGGAGCACTATTGGATTTGCAACAACTTGCGTAAGCAAGAGGAGTGTGGTTGTTTTGAAAACACATCAACGGATTGGCAGGATTATTATAATAGCTTGGCTGTCTTTTTGATTTCGGCTCCCATGGAAATAGGGGTTCCTGTTACGGAATGTCCCTTTGGTTTGTTTATAGTCGATTCGCATGAAGTGGGCCGTTTTGATCGGAAACGTTTGAAGTACGTTGGGGGATATCTGGCGCACCGATTGCATGATTTTTTTGACGTATCGGTCTAATTTGGAGGATGGTACAACTCGGTAAGCACTGGACAAGGGCATTGATAGGTACTATCTTATTATGTCTTGAGTATTAATTATTGTTTACGCAATGAGGTTTAAATGAAAAAAAATCGATATGATAGAAACAAAGGAAGGGCTTTAGTGGGTGAGATTTCTCCCGCCATAGCAGGGAAAAGAGTGTCGAAAGTTTACGGATTCCCCAAGGGAGCCATTCCTACTGCCGTTGATTTTTCTTCAGCTTCGACCGAGCAGGCGTGTCACCTTACATTGTCTGCTATGAAAGATATGGTGGTCCATGGAGCCGTAAACTTTTTTAAACCGTAACAGTACTCGGACAGACTTCGGGTGTGTCTTTGGCGAAAGACCATCGTGATTATTGGTGTGGAAAATTTTAGGGGCTGCACCGGATAACTTCTGTGAGTTATCCGGTGCAGCCCCTGATCTATAGAATCTGCAAAGCTCATGGCCTATTGGCTGAAAATCTTCTTTATTTCCGTACTGATGGTGTAGGTCTTGAGCACCCAACCTTTTTCGCTGTTGTAGTAGTAGAAGTCGAACATCATGGGCATTTTCTTGAAAAGCAGGACGTATCGAACACGGGAGAGGGCACTCCCGGCCTTCTGTTCCAATATTTTTTCATAGCTGTATGGTTTTCCGCTTTTCTTGAAGATGCGGTAAAGGTCGAATTTGAGTTTTTCCAGCTTGTCCTTTGAATAGCCGCTGCCAAGCATTGATTTGAACGCTTCATCCAATTTCCCCTGGACCATGAGGTCGAGGGCCATTTCCGCATGGGCTGTTGGCCCGTCCTGCTGCCAACCTGTAGGTGGAAGCGAGTCCTGTGCGGCAAATGCCGGACCTGCGAACAGGGCCAGGGTCAGACAACAGGATATGAGTATTTTTTTTTGCATTGGGACTCCTTGAATAGTGGTCTTGCTGTGTTCGTTATATATCAGAGTTCTTTGGGGCAATCGAGGCCCTTAGATGCATGTCGACGGTTTCTTGTAGTGTGGTTTTGGTCACTGGCTTGGAGAGATATCCCGTGCATCCGGCCTGTTTGAATTTGATTTGTTCTTCCTTGAGGGCATGGGCCGTGACCGCAATGATGGGTGTTGGCGCGCAGCCCACCTTTTTTTCCCGGTCGCGTATCCTTCTGGTGGCTTCACGGCCATCCATGCCAGGCATTTCGATGTCCATGAGAATGAGATCATAGGGGTTGGCAAAATGTTTTGCCACTGCTTCGTCACCATTATTCGAGGTCTCAAGAATATGTGGGATGTCCTTGAGGAACAAGGTGAACAGTAATCGATTGCGTTCATCATCTTCCACGAGGAGTATGCGCTTTGGTTTTGAATAAGTCCGTATTTTATGCGTGTCATGCCTCGATTCCTCGTGAGGCGCACCGGAATCTCGGTCAATGTTGAGTTGTGCCGAGAACGAGAAGATGCTGCCGGAATCTGGTTCACTCGTGAGAGTCATTTCGCCGCCCATGAGTGTCGTGAGTTTTTGGCTGATGGCGAGGCCGAGCCCTGTGCCCCCGTACTTGCGAGTGGTGGAGCCATCCGCCTGGACAAAGTTTTCGAATATCATTTTCTGTTTGTCCTCGGGAATGCCGATACCTGTATCAATGACGGAGAACATAATCGTGACCACGTCCGATGCTGTGTCATCGGTATTCTGATCGACCATGCCAACCATGAGCGAGATTGATCCGCTGGGCGTGAATCGTATGGCATTGTCCACAAGGTTGACCAGCACCTGCCTGAGCACGGTGGGGTCGCCTTTTACGTGTTCCGGTGTCCCGGTGGCAATGGTGCAGTTGAATTCCAGATCTTTGTCCTTGGCGGCAGAGAAGAAAACATCACAGACTTGCGACACGGTTGTGTGCAGGTTGAACGGGATGGATTCGAGTTTGAACTTGTTTGCTTCTATCTTGGACAGGTCGAGGACTGCACTGACCAGTTCACGCAAATGCTCTCCCGCGCTTCGATAAATGCTGATGTATCGTTTCTGATCCCCATTTAGTTCCGTTTCCGACAGCAGTTCGCCCGCTCCGAGAATGGCATTCATGGGGGTGCGTATTTCATGGCTCATGCGGGTCAGGAATTGGCTTTTGGCGTTATCCGCTGATTCGGCTGTCTCTTTGGCCTGGCTCAATTTTCTTGCGACAAGAAGGCCGATGAACAGGGCAATGGCCACGGCGATCATGGCAATAAGGATGTTGATGTTTCGATTGGCCTTGATCGCTCCGAGGTAATCGTTTTCAGGCATGTAGATGCCAATGATCCAGGGCCATTGCTCATCCTTGAACGGAGAGAACATGGCATTGTATTTTTCTCCGTTCATTTCAAACGATGTGAATATTGGGCCATCCAGATAGAGCCTGTCAGGGGGCAAGCCCAGGGACAGGAAGGCCTCACGGGTGATGGGGTCGTCCAGTTCTCCTATCTTGGTCAGACGGGCCTTGTTCTGCCCTCTTGTGTGGCGAATCTTGTCTACATCGGGGTAGGCAATGACATCACCATTCTGACTCAGGATGAAGGCGCGACCATTCTGGCTGACTTTGAGTTTTGATATGAATGTGGACAATTCGGCAATTTCAATATCGACCCCTATGACGCCGAGGAATTGACCGTTGCCAGCATACACTGGTTCGGCTGTTGTGATGCCGGGATTTCTTGAGGTGAAGAAGATATAAGGGGCGGTCCAGATGAGCTGGCTGCTGGATTGTGCCTTTTTGAACCATGGGCGTTCTCTCGGGTCATACTTGTCGGTGGGGTCAAACTGATGCTGGAGTGTTTGACCTTCAGAGTCTAGGTATATCTTTTCCACGATCCGTTTGCCGTCACGAGTATGGACAAGCTTGGTGAGATAGCCGCCTTGTTGGATCTGGTTGTATCTGGAGGTCATTATGAATTCGCCGTCAACGCTTCCGAAATAGATGTTGGAGAATTGAGGATAGAGGAAGAGGTGTTCGTAGAAATAGGCTACCATTGAATCGATTTTACGGCTGTTGACAATGTTGCTGCTGGATAGGCCCCGAGTGAGCTGGGCGGCGTTCCTGGCGGGAGCAAGATAGTCTTCGGCCTTATCTATGGTATATGAAGCGATGTTTTCCATGATGGTGCGAGCATGGGTGGAAAGGATTTTCTTGGACGTGAAAGACGATGAGAGAATGATCAGCGAGGCAAATATGATGATAAGGCCGCTGAACCCGAATGTGAGGCCGGCTTTTACAGGTATGCGCATGGCGGTTCGACATATGCTCCGAATTTATAAGGGTGATTGAGTTGTTCAGGAACTTTTAGCACGAGCTGGTGCATCATGCGACCTTATTATATAGGATAAGGAAGATGGAATATCAGCTTGAATGCGCAGGAATATGTGCGCATAATTCCGCCTGGATGCCTTAGTCGAATAGTCTTCCGAAAAGGTCTAATATAATATTCAGTTATTGCAGGTGTTTGAAAATTTCTTGTCATTTAAATGAAAAAACCGCTTGACCAGTTGTGTCGATTCACCTAGAACCTCTTTCGCCGCACGGGAAAGCCCATCAGGGTTCAACGGGCGGCTCGATCTTTCTTAAATATAAAGAGTGGTTAGCACCGAAAGGCAACTGAAAAGAAAGTTGAAAAAAGTGTTGACTGGGGCGAGCGAAACGAATAGTTTGCCTTTCCTGCCTGACGGCGGGACGTTCTTTGAGAAACAAGACGTACTGGTCTT